>JBEKJF010000292.1:0-6390 GCA_050011375.1 Candidatus Sulfotelmatobacter sp. | reverse complement strand
CAGCTTCCAGCCTGATTCTCGCAACCGGAATAGCCTTCGCGCAGGTGAAGCGAGGCGCACATTCCGGATTTTCAATTACAACCGAATGCTTGCAAATTACGGAGCCGTTCGCCTGCAGCCCTGGCGCCTTTTCGGGCCGAAGCATGCAGCAGTAACCGCGCCTGGTCGCAACTTTTTGGCACGCCATCCCCGCGCAGATACAAATCCGACAGAGCGATCGTAGCCCCAAGATTTCCCTTGCCCACTGCCTTCCACAGCCATTGGGCAGCCACTCTGCTATCGCGGGGTGTGCCATTCAGGTACCTCTCAGCAGATGACAGTTCTTCTGCGCCGCTAGTATCAGCCGCCATGGGCGACGAACTTGCCGCCATGGTCACGACCGACTTAGGTCGTGCGGTGGCAGGCTGAGCTGTACGCGCAGTTGACGCGAATGGTTTTTCGCTCCGAACGGGGGAAGCCGCACGAGTGGCTTTCGGCGAGGCAGTCTCTGCAGTGCTTGGCTGCGGACGAGCGTCCTCCGACGAAGCCCTCGCGCTTGCGCCGGACTGCACTGAAGGTGGCGTGGCCGATGGCGCCGATGCTGGCGCCGCAGGTTGCTCTGCCGGTGTCGGCACCGCTGCTGGCGGCGCAGGTGGAATAGTCCGCGAGGCCGTTGAGTGCGTACCCGCAGTCCCTGAGATAGCTTGCGTGCTTCGCCATACCATGTAGAGCAGCAGCACGAGGAGGATCGCCAAGACCGCGCCTATGTAGATTCGGTAACGATAGGGAACAGACTCCGGCTCGGGCTCCATGGCGAAGTGCGGGAGATTTCTTCCGGGAATCGTCCATGCCGATTCAATCCCAGCAGGTTCAATCGCAGCGGGCTCCGATGCAACAGGTTCCGGCGCAATGCGCTCCACGGCATAGTGCGCAACGCCGTTCGCGGTGGTGCCGAGCTCAGGCTCATTCGCCTCCTCAAAATTACCCATGGGGGCAGATTCGGGTTCGCTCCAATCCGCGGTGGCAGGCGGTGCAACTTCCACCACGTGCGGAGTCCCTCGCTCCGGCTTCACTTCCAGACGCCCGCCGCACATCCCGCAAAATAATTGTCCGGTTGCATTCTGGTAGGCGCAGACACCGCAAATCAGAGCAGCCTCTGTTGCTGCAGCATACGAGGCGACCGGCACTTCCTCCGGCGCAGCTGTTTCACGATTTCCATCGTCCTTCGCCTCGTGGATGCCGTGATCATTGGCGTCATCGATGCCATGAACATTCGCGCTAGAAGCAGTCGAAGCCGATTCCGCGGGAGGTTCATTCCTCAACTCCCGAAGCAACTCCAAAATGGCTCCTTCGCGCTTCTCCGGCGGAGCTGTGAAATACACCTCAGCCCATCGTCCCATGTGCGCCGCCAATACCGGATTCAGAAGTGGATTCAGCTCAGGATCCGGCAAGGTATTAGCAGTTTCGTCTGTCGGGTGCGGCACTCGTACTTTCTCCTGTTTGATGACTACTTAATGATTGCACTCCGGGGAAGTAGCGTTGTCAAATCGGGCCCGAAACATCAGTCGCAGGCCTTGCGAGAAGCGGGTTCAAACTGGTCTAGCTGCGCTTCGCGCTGAGTAGAAAGCTTGCCCTTGGCCGTCTTGCCGTATAGATCGGAGCCTGGGCAATAGTAAAGAGCGGTGTGCAAGTCCACCCAGACTGGTGTATCGGGATTTCCTTTGTATTCTGGCTCCTCCGGCGCTTCGGCCAACCCGAGACTGATAAGGACCTTATCCAGGAAGGAAAGATCGGCATCTGGGGCTGGACGTTTGTGCCGAGTTGCGGTCCCGGAAACCGTGGTTCCACCCGCGCCCACCGAATGGTTGGACCAGATTCCCCAGCGAATCACGACCACTATTAGAATGACCGCGACCGCAAGATAGAAATCGCCACGGCGCGAACGCCAGAAGCGGGCCATTGCGTTCGGCGAGCCCGTCGCGGACAACGATTCCAGGAAGTCCCGGGCTTTCGCCGCGGAACTCCAGACGATCTCCTCATCTTCCGGCTGCGCCATTACCAGCGCAGTGGAATGCTCTTCTTCTTCTTCTTCTTCTACGTGATCCTCACCAAGGTTTTCGCCATCGTCTTGGCTCTCGTCGTGCTGTGCCTCGGACGGCAGGGACTCCGACAATCTAGAGTAAGACGGTCGGGCGTCCGTTAAAATCTCTTCCGCTCCGCTTATGTCAAACGACGCGGCGAAGTGATCGGGGTTCTCTTCCAATTGCGGCAGAGAAGATATTCCCGACCGGTGGATGCCAAGCCTCTCTTCCTCGACCTGGTCGTCGCCACGTTGCGCGTGATCCGCCTCCATTGGGAGCAGAGTCTCGTTGGTGGGCGAAGCTGGGCTGGTTGAAGCTGCGGCGGGCGAAGCCGCGCTGAGAGGCGGGGCCGGTACAGAGTCCTGACTTGTCTGCTGCATGTGCCACGCCGACGCTACCTTGCTCTGCAGGCTGGCAGGTTGAGTGCCGCTCACCCGCGGAGCCCCACACTTGCCGCAAAACTGCTCTTCTGCGATCAGCGTGCCGCCGCACTTCCAGCAAGGAGATTTTGCCGCGGTGGTCGCGCTTGAACCTGCATCTGTTTTGATGGGGACAACGGATTGATCCTCGGCCGCCAACGCAACCAGATTTGGTTGCAGCCTCTCAATGGCGGCCAGCATCGTGGATCGTTCCGCTGCCATCGCCGTCTTCAATTTCGACTCGGCATCCCGGCCAATCGCTTCCGTCACCAGGCCTGCCATGAGCTGGCAAGTGTGAATGTCTTGTTCAGCGTAGCCGTGAATCTTATCGAAATAAATCTCCAGGGCCCCGATAATGTCGCCGTCGTGGTAAATGGGCACGGCAACCAGCGACAAAATTCCGCGCTCGCGGCACGGTTCGGGGTCGAACAGCACCTCGGTATTTACGTCGTCGCTGCGAATCACCTGTCCGGTGCGCACACTGGCAGCGCAAATCGCCGTAGCCAGCGGGACCACACTTTCCAGCGGCAAAGCCGATGCGCCCGCCCCAGCGCGATAATGCACCGCCTTTCCCTCAAGGATTCCAACGCCCGCGCCGGTCGCTTCCGTGATTCGAGCAACCCTCTCGGCGACCAGCCCCATTGCTTTATCTAATTCGAGATGGTGCGCCTGAATCTGGCGCTGCGCTTCTACAATCTCAGCCAGCGTGAGCGTATAGTCGGCATCTGAGCGCGAAGTCTTTTCCAGTGCTGGTTTGCTTTCCGGGAGCGGATCTGGCTTTGCCGACTCTTGCTCTGCTGCCTGTTGCGCTTGCTCGCGGAGCCGCTCGCTGCGCGATTCCATTTTTTCTTCCACTTCCCGTACTTTGCGCTGGTGCTCCTGGATCACGTAAGCAGATTCCAGCAGCTTATCGAAGGTCTGCTCGTCGAGAACCGGTTTGTTCTTTTCGTCAGTCAAGATTTTCTGGCCCGCCCGGATTCGCCCGCTCGAACTCAAGGATGCCCATGCCAGCTTTCAAGCCTATTTTAGTGCAATTCCTCCACCAAAGGACGAATCTTGCGGAGTCGGCACCCTCCGCAAGGGCGGAGAATCCCGCGGTGCGGTGACACCGGGGAACGGGCAACCACATGGAATTTAATACGTTACGCCGCGATCCCATCATAGGTCGGGAAAGGGCGATCTCAAGCTCCATGACGCCGCGCGATGGTTACTCTTGTAACTGCAAGTAGATGCACAGTGGGCTGCCGCAAGGTCGCACGTTTTCGCTTGCCCATCGCTCTACTCGGACTTGTACGACTTCGGCGGCAAGAGCAATTGAATTCCGAAATATCCCTGGAAATAGGACTGATTGCCGCGCGCAGGTTCGAGGCTGCGCCCGGCCATGAAGAGAAAGATCACGGGACTATGGATTTTGTACCGGCCGCCAAAGTCAATCGCCGGCTGATTCTCGGAGGGATGGAAACTACCCTGGTTGTAAAGCTCCATGTCGAGTTCGAACTTTGGAGTGAACTCGTGGCCGATGACGAGGCCGGTGAGCCAGGCGTTCGGTCCCTTATGCACAAACTCATAACCGACTTCATAGTCCACTTCGACGGGCCCAAACTTTCGGGAAAATTCGAAAGGCAGCAGGAAGCCCTCGCTCGCCAGCGTGATCCCGCGGCGTACCGCGTCGTTCGGATTGTTCAAAAAAGCCTGCGGGAAAACCGAGATGTTGAGTCCAGACTCCCCGGCATCATAGAAACGCCACTTAAAGCCAGGATTCGATTGACCCAGGCCATATTCAGTCGCGGACTTGGGGTTTTTCACGCGCAGCCACGCATTTTCGTAAGTCAGCTGGATGCGATCGCCCACCCCAAAGTTAATATCGACGTCCGGCGTATGCGAAACGGACTGATCGCTGTAAAGAAATGGCATGTAACCGAGATTGATTTCCCAGTTGAGATGCCCAGGAGTGCCGGGATCATTGGTGTAATAAGGCGGGCCGCCTTGGGCGAATGCTGCGGAAGTCGCAAAGAGAAAAGAGAACGTGAAGATTAACCTTCGCAAAATCATTCTGGAGGCCGCCGCGGAAATCATTTCTTGGGCTTGGAAGTAGTCCACCATTACTCGTACCATTCTTAATTTCTCGGTCATCTCCAAGGGCGCAACGGCAAGCGCCGAAATGAACAGCTTTGCTCCCGCTAAATGCCATTTTGGGACAACCCGATTTGCCGCCGACAGAATCGAATTCCGAGCCGTTCAAAACTCAGTACGCCACACCAGACCTCATGTGGTTGATCCGCTCAAAACACTGAACGGAAGGGGCTTATCTTCGCCATCCCGTGCCGGAATCGGGAACCGGTGAGCGCCGCATGCTCCTCCGTGCCCACCCCGGAAACCGCAATGTCCAGGCTGCGGTGCAAGCATTTTCTCTTCCTCCCGGCCCAATTTGGGAATGACTAGACTAGCACGGACTTCGGGAATTCTTCTCGAAGCCACGGGTCTCGCCCCTAAGTGCAAGCACACGCAGGTCTTAGAAACTCGCGCGCTGCATGGAGAAGGTTTGGCGAAGGATGTGCTTAACCAATTCGTGTAGTACGCACTCGGCACAATGCAGGAAATAAAAAAATCAGAGAGAAGAAACTGGAGGACAACAGCCGTGATGGATCTCAATAGAATGAAAGTTACGCCCCGCGATCAGCAAGTGCTGGACCTACTGGTGCAAGGCTGCAGCAACAAGGAAATTGCCGGCCAGTTGAGCATCAGCCCGCGCACCGTAAAGCAACACTTGCGCACGCTTTTTCTGCGCGCCGGAATTCGAGAGGGCCGCAAACGCGTGCGTCTCGCAACAGCGGCTTTCGAGCAAGCGGAGGTGAAGTCATGATGCCGCGCGAGCGCCTTACCCCGAAGGAAACTCAAGTGGCCACTCTCGTTTGGCAGGGCCTCACCAACCGCGAGATTGGCAAGCTCATGTGCACCACCGAGCAAGTGGTCAAGAATCACTTGCGCAGCACCTTCGACAAGCTCGGGGTCTGGAGCCGGCTTGAGTTGGCGATGTACGTGGCCAGTCACGGCGGCCGCAACTGGCTGGAAGACTGTGAACGGCCTGTATCCCCGGCGGCTCGGGCGGCTGCGAGTTAGCCTTGAAATGGCGCCAGCAAACCTTGCAACTTCTTGCGCGCTGCGTTGAAGGCTGGCACAACAGCTGCAAAAGGTTTGCACCGGCCTGCTCGCAACGCGCTCGAAGGCGCAGCTAAGGTCTTGAAGAAACAACGACTTGCTTTTCTCTGGGCTCGGCCTGTGAATTGCAAACGTTCCCCTGACCCATAAGAGCGGGCTCGCAAGCCAGTCCGAGCTAGCTCCGCAATCCCTGGGCGGGGCGTGAATGGATTACAAAGAGATCTTTTGGATGGCCTGCGATTCCGTCGAGCAACTGCGGGCCGAATACGGTCCTTTTCACACCCGCGCCGAAGCGGAAGCCGAAGCCCGCAAGCTGGGGTTTGGATACGTGCTCCGCTACGAACACATTCTCGATGAAAATGAGGAGATTCGGGAGGTGCGCTGCGTCTTCCTCGAATTGCCGGGAACGGCTGTGCCGGCTGTGGCTGCCGTGAGCCTGCACACCCGTTGCGCCACCTGCGGCGAATCTGCCACGCACAAAAAGTCTTGGCAGGCCGAAGTTTGGGCCGATATTCACGAGTTTGAACACTCCCGTCATCTCGTTCGGCTTTTTGAACACGCTCGCGGCCAGGGTTTGAAGGAAATCGGCGGTTGGCGCTCGTAACCTGTGCCCGCAAATTCTAGTAGTGGCCTCAGCCACGCATTTGGGGACAAGACCGAAATTCTGAATCTCTATGCAGCCGTGAGTTCGCTGGCCGCTGCCCGATCGACAAACCAGATCAGCTTACCTTCGCTCGGCTGCACCAGCTTCG
>JBEKJF010000291.1:0-6398 GCA_050011375.1 Candidatus Sulfotelmatobacter sp. | reverse complement strand
GTTCAGCAGCGAGATGACAGTCGGCATGTCTGCGCCACCGATTGGGATCACCAGCAGAACGCCGAAGACGACCGAAATGCCCAAGATCAGCGGGAACAGATAACTTGCTTCCGGGTGCAGCACCAGATAGACCGCGCTGACTACAGCGACGCCGAACAGTAGAAAGTTGACGAGGTTCTGTCCTTTATAGGTGATGGGCCGCTGCGGCAAAATTTCCTGCAGCTTACCCGCGGCCATCAGACTTCCGGTAAATGTGAGGCCTCCGAGAATCACTTCCATTGAGAGCACTGACATCATGAATCTCGGAACGTTCGGAGTGCGCAGATAAAACTCCGCGGTGCCAACCAGTGTGACGCATAGAGCGCCGAAGGCATGGCTGAGCGCCGTCCGCTGCGGCACCGCGGTCATCTGCACCATGCCGAGCGGAATGCCGATGCCGCTGCCCAGCACCAGGCCGACGGCGATCCACTTGTAGTCGATGATGCCGTGGTGCAGCAGGGTGCCCGCGATGGCGAGCAGCATTCCGATTTCACCCGCCCAAATTCCATGGCGGGCGGTTTTCGGCGAACTCATCCACTTCAGCGAGAAAATAAACAGGGCGCTGGCGATCAGATAGATCGCTTCAATCACGTACTGGCTTCCGGCGAACTGGTTCATGGTTTACTCAATGACGTTTGTTAATGCCTTGCGCGATCTGATTTTCGCGACTTACTTATTCGGACGGCTGCTCTTGAACATCTTCAGCATGCGGTCAGTAATAAAAAATCCGCCGACCACATTGCTGGTGGCAGCGACAATAGCGATGGTGCCCAGCACGGTCGCGAACGTGCTCTTGCGCTCGCCCACCAGGACGATCGCGCCTATGACGGCGATGGCGTCGAGCGCATTCGTCAGCGACATCAGCGGCGTGTGCAGCAGGGGCGAAACGTGGCGGATGACTTCAAAGCCAATGAAGCAGGCCAGCATAAAAATGAATAGCGAATCGATCAGGTTGTCGCCCATTGGGGATCTCCAGTCAGTTCTCGGTTCTCAGTTCTCAGTAAAAATCGCGCGTGAAAACTATCCTGCCGGCACCAGCGCTGGCAGCTTGAAAAACTCGCGGACTCTCGCGTTGACGACTTCTCCGCCGCTCGTGACCATCGTCTCGCGGATAATCTCATCCTGCAGATTAAGTTGCAGCTTTCCGTCTTTCACCATGTAGGCCAGAAACGTGGCCACGTTGCGGGCATACATCTGGCTGGCATGGTAGGGGACGCTGCTGGCCAGATTGATGGCGCCGATAATCGAGACGCCGTGTTCCACAACGGTTTCTCCCACGTGAGTGAGTTCGCAATTGCCACCGCGCTCGGAAGCGAGATCGACGATCACCGAGCCGGACGCCATCCCTTTCACCATGTCGGCGGTGATCAGTACTGGCGATTTCTTGCCGGGAATCACGGCGGCGGTAATGACTACATCGCTCTCCGCAACCACGCGCGTGAGCAATTCGCGTTGGCGCGCGTAAAAGTTTTCATCCTGGGCAGTGCCGTAACCGCGTGCATCCTGCGCATCCTTGGCCTCGATCGGCAATTCGACGAAGCGGCCGCCCAGGCTTTGCACTTGCTCTTTCGAGGCAGCCCGCATGTCATACGCCGACGCCACGGCACCCAGCCTGCGCGCTGTGGAGATGGCTTGCAGTCCTGCTACTCCAGCGCCGATTACGAATACACGAGCCGGTGTTATGGTGCCCGCGGCCGTCGTCATCATGGGGAAGATTCTGATGGATGTTTCAGCAGCGATGAGCACCGCTTTGTAGCCGCAGATCGTCCCCATGGAGGAAAGTGCATCCATGCTTTGTGCGCGCGTGGTGCGCGGCACCAGTTCGACGGAAAATGAAGTCACACCGGCCGCCGCAATGTTCTGAATTACTTCGGCAGAACCGAAGGGGCGCAGAAATCCGATGAGTAGTTGATCGCGACGAAGCAGGGGAAGGTCAGCCTTGCCGGTAACGTCGTTCGATCCGTAGCTAAGCACCTGCACAATAATGTCGGCGGCCGCGAACACAGCGGCTCGATCGGAAAGAATCTTTCCGCCCTTCTCCGCGTAAGACGAATCCGGATAGCCCGCTGCCTCGCCCGCGCGAGACTCGACAACCACCTCCAGCCCTGCCTTGGCGAGAGTGGGAATGACCGCGGGAACTAGCGCAACGCGCCGCTCTCCCGGATAGGTTTCCTTCGGAACTCCGACAATCACTCGGTTACCCTTTCTCTGGGGAATACTACCGAACTGAATGCAACTCCACTGTGACGCTCGTCACATGGTAATAGAACTGGCCGGTCAACGGACTCAAAACATTATCAGAAAGACAATGCACTGAGAAGCGCGCGTAGAAGAAAAGCGGCTGGGAATGAGCAGGCTCCTGCCGGGACCGCACCGTTGCAGTCGTTAAAAGGTAGAAGGATGTGGGCAGGTGGAAGCCGCGTCGCATGAAAGCCGGCCGTTCCCAGAGTTGTCACCGCGAGTGAACGGCCAGCTTAGAGTTACGAGACGCTACTGTTGGGGTGGAGGATTCTGCTGGCCGGAACCGGGTGAGCCTCCGTGATGGTTTTGCATCCGCTGCTCACGATTGGCTTGCATCTTGTCCCATTTCTGCTGCTGGTTCGAGTCGAGAAGACCGCGAATCTGGCCGTCGGTATTCTTGCGAATCTCCATCATCTTCCTGCGGCGATCCTGCTGCGAAAGAGAAGTATCCTGGTGCAGACTCTCCATCTGTGAGTGTTCGGAATCAAGCGCTTCTCGCACTTTGGTTTGCTGGTCAGAGGTGAGCTTGAGATGCTCGGTCAGTTCACGAGTCCGCTCTGCTGGATCCGGCGGGCCGTGATGCCGTCCACCATCATCCTGCGCCGATGGGGATTGATCGTTCGTTTGCGTTGAGGGTGGGCTATTCTGTGCCGACGCGAAAGGTGCCGCAGTCGCGACCAAGCCGCTCGCGACAAGCACCAGCATGAACTGCTTCAACATGGAGAACTCCTTAAATTAAGAGGATCGACCTAGCTATGTAGGAATGGAGTTTTGAACAGAGGGTTGTGCACAGAAATAGAATTCGGCAATCTTTGCATAACTTTACGATGAGCCGAACTACTGCAATGCCGACTGTGTCAGCTTGACTGCGCAATACGGATTTGCCGATCCGCCGGTCACGCCCGAAGGGCATTTCTGGCCGCTGACGTCTCCCACAGCCAGGGTCGAGAAATAAAGGTTCGTCCCGCCATTCGACAACGCGTTGTCGATCACGATGCCGCTGGTTCCTCCGAGAGCACTCGGGGTCGTCACGCAAGTAGAGGTCGGTGCGCCGGTGCAGACCGGCGTGGCCAACGAAGTTGTAATTGTCGAACTCTCGAGGAATCCATCGCTCGATCCCACGCCAAAGAACAGCCGGTCCGTCGTGCCGTTGTAGAACTCGGTCAGTGGCGAACACTCGTCCCCTTTGGTGGTGTTGATCTGAAACGTGGAACTTGGTCCGGTGCCAAAGACCAGCTCCCCGGACGTGAACGGGAACATGTACATCTCAGGCGGTGCCGGAGTTCCTCCTGACTGCACGAATCCGCACGCGATCATGTGCCCTGAGGCGGACCCGTTCACCCAAAACGCATTATCGAATGTTCCCGAGTGTACGTTCTTCCCGGTGCAGTCTCCGTTCCCGCTGGCGGACCCCAAGTCCACGGTATTGCTGTCTGAGAGCGCGTAGGAACTGGTGAAGTTTGCGGGAAGTTGGCTGACAGCGCCCCCGATGCCCAGCACAACGCTGCACCCGGTAAAGGCGAATATCTGGTCAGTGCCGGGATTGGCAACATCGGCGACTGCGATCGGCGGATCCACGATTCCAGTTCCGGCCCCGTGCGTCGCCCAGCCCACCTCGACCTGCGCCGCGTAAGTGCCACCGGGACTGCTCAGGCTGACGGAGTACAAGTAGCCCTCGCCGTCTCCGATATAAATCATGCCCGCCCTGTCGTCGACCACCGGAGCGGTCAACACCTTGGTGGGCTGAGTCGAAACCGTAACTGGCCAGCCCCCGCTAGTGACCAGCGCAGGCGCGCCGCCACCGAACACCGGAGTGATCTTATAGAGCAAGCCGTTGTCAGCCCCCACGTAGGCCGTATCCGTGTTGTAGTCGACCCAGGGCGAGGAAATCGAATCGGTCGCACTGGTCTGTATGGTGAGAGTCGTCATGCAACCGGGGGTGGTCGGCGTGGTGCAGGAAGTCGGAGTTTGCGGGCTCAATACCGTTCCATCTTGCGTTGGCGGCGCCGGAATCGGATTCGGCAGCACGAGAACGTGGAAGTATGATCCGCTGTTCGTGCTTTCTACGAAGGCTACCTTGGTTCCGTCCGCCGAAAGTTCCGGTGAGGTCTTGATCTGTCCGCCGCCGCCTCCCGCTTGCGTCACAGTGTTGTAGGCGAACGCCACCCAGGGCGCGCCGCTATTGCAGTCGAGAGTCCCACTCGTGTACAGGTTGTTGATGCCGACCAGGTTGGCCTGCGTGCCGGAAGTTACGGTGAGTCCAAAGACAATGTAATCGGAGTTACAACTGTCCTTCGTTACGCTGAACTGGTATTTCGCCGGAAATTGATTCTGCGGTACGTATCCTTTTTCCAGCGAAACGGCCCAGTCGATCTTCATCGGGTGCTTGGTCTCGGGCTCTCCAGGTTCTCTGCGGCGGAGACGGTCCACGGCGGCTTGTCGCTGCATCATGCTGTAAATACCACGGGGATCAGGCTTTGCGGCGGTGAGAATATCTTCGGCTTGCACGCCCGGCATCAGCAAGTGCTGCGAAGTCCAGTCCTGCAGATATCCCAGGTGCGTTTCGGGGCTCGCGTCGTCCACCGAGATTCTCTCCATCGGTGCCTGACCCGAAAGCGGAAGTCCCAACAATAGCGACCCAGCCGCCACAAAGAACCAACGGAATGCATGCCCTCGCATCGTGTTTCTCCTGAAGACTCTCAGCATTAAGCCATTCTTATTTTCGCGCATTTTTGGGATGTAATTGCTTACCTTCGTAACCCAACATTCTTAACCGCCTGGCTTCGACCGGTGCCCATCAAGCGTTCGCGTCTATCCCATCTAATCCTTCAGGAGAAGTTATTTCTACCGGAAACAGCCCGTCCTGTTCTGAGCCGGCGTGAAGTTGAATTTGAATCAACGGACCCGTTGAACTGGTTCTTGCCCGTGCCAGCATGTTTGCCGAGGGGATGCCTGTTCTCTGGAACGACTTCTCGCAATCGGCCGTAGACGGCCCGCGCATGCTGCCTTCCATGTAGGCGAGGCCGGGGCAGCGCGTGCATGTTCCTACGTGGGCGCAGGTTGAGCAGGTCGGAAGATCTCGGGCGCGAATCGAGCGAACTTCTTTTAGTTGAGTGGAATGGTGCCAGATGTCGAGGAATTTTTGCCGCCGCACGTTGCCGCTGGGAAGAGGGAACTGCACGCAGGGAAACACATCGCCGTAAGGAGAAATGTAGCAGGCGGTGTGGCCGGCGCTGCACGGGTAACCATCCATCACGTCTTCGTCGGGCGCGGGCGGCGGCGCGCAGAATTCTTCCACGTTGCCGACCAGTTCCGCGTTATTGAAAACCTGCTTGAGCTCGGAGCCCGGAATTTGCAGGGCAAGGATGGATCTGTCTCCATCCATTTTTGGTGTGATGGTAGGGTCGAGCGTGTAGTGAACTCCTAACTCTTTCGCAAGCGCGATTACGCCCGCCTGGTCGGAGAAGTTTCCAGCCATAAGTACATTGGCGATGCTGACCTTCAACCCCTGCGACTTCAGGAATCGAATTGCGCGGAGAGTCTTCTTCAGCGATCCCGGCAGCTTCGTGATGGCATCGTGAACTTCCGGCCGATGCGAGTAGACGCTGATCTGTATCTGCTCGACGCCGAGCTGGCGAAGTCTCGCAGCTTCCTTCTCGCGAATCATGACGCCGTTGGTCTTCACCTTGACGTTGAAAAGCAGTTGCCGTGCCCGCTCGACGATGTCGAAAAAATCCCGGCGCATCAGAACTTCACCGCCGCTAATCGAGAGGAAGAAGACTCCGGCATCGGCGAGCTGTTCGAGCACGTCGATGATGTCCGCGGTCGTCATCTCGCCATGATCGTCGTGATCGAGATAGCAATGAACGCAACGCTCGTTGCAGCGGTAAGTAATGTCGAGGTGAACGCTGATCGGCAGGCCCAGTTTCAGCGCCTTCTGACTCATCTCGGCGATCAGGCTCACCGGCTCTCCAGGGATGAATCGATTAGCGGCTGATCCGACACGAGAAGAATGCCATGTTGCGAAAGCTCTTCGACGAAGCGGTCGGCGGCGCGCTGCGCTCGTTCGCGGTCGACGTCGAATTCCTGGCAAACTTTGCCCGTGACGATTTCCGAGA
>JBEKJF010000290.1:0-6401 GCA_050011375.1 Candidatus Sulfotelmatobacter sp. | reverse complement strand
CAGACGCCCGCGATCTTGCGTCCCTGGCGCGGCCGCACCAGCCGCTTGCGCGCCACCGACGCGCCCACACGAATGCCACAATAGGCACAAACGGCCGCGTCATCCTGAATCACTTTGCCACAATAGTTGCAGTACATTTTAGGTTCCCCAGTTATGCTCCACAAAGGCACGTCTACTTGACGATACGTAATTGTAGACCTGAAGTTCCCTTCATCCGGGCCTGTGGATTTCTGCCTGAAATAAATCCGTCAAAGAAGCGACCTGAACACGCTACCGACTTCAGTTCGAGTGCGCTGAGATGCTGTTTCGGGGTATCCCCCCCCCACCCCCTATGTCGCAATCATCAGTAAACATGCGGGTGCGGTACATGTGCTCGCACAAAAGCCTTGCAAAACCTTGATTGCAAATGACTTACAATTCAAAATCTTGACAATAAGGGACTTACGGCCGCTTACGGGCATGGTCGCATGGGCGGCGGATATCTCCTTTGCCTCGGCTATGATGAACTCATTTCGAATCGGAGGCAAGGTCAGATGTCACAAGGGGGATGTGAATCGTTTGGCAAAAAGTTCCGGCTGATGGGTTTCTTTCCGGCGAGGGCGAGACGCCCTCGCGACAGCCGGCAGAATGCCGGCGCTACTAAACTTCACTCCCGGTAGGCTTCCTTGATGTGCTCGCGGGCCTTTTCAGCGAGAGGAGTGCTGCCGTTTTCTGCCACGACGGTCTGATATTTTTTCATCGCCAAATCGCGTTTCTGCAGCAGGTCGTACATTTCGCCGGCGGCAAGATTCGCCCTCTGCAACGTCTCGGGATCTGGCTCGGAAGCCTGGCTGATCAGCTCATACGCGGCCGCGGCTCCGGCGTAATCTTTCTGGCTGCGCATCAACTCGCCCAGGCCCCACGCCGCCATTTCATAGTGAAGGTTTCCGTACTTGCCGTCCTGGCCGTTCTGCCACACTTTGCGATAGGCGGCTGCGGCCTCCGGTGCATGGCCGCCGGCGCGAAATAGATTGGCCTCTTCCAGCGGAAATAAATAGTTTCTCGGATAACTCGCGGCCAGATCGTGCATGTTCGCGCGCGCCTCGTCATAGCGATGCTCGCGTCGGAGGAACAAACTCAACACCACTTTGGCGTCAACGCTGTTCTCACCGTTACTGTTCGCAACCTCGCGCAGATATTCGAAACCTTTTTCCTTGGTTCCGCTCAGCCCCACCATGGCGACAGCAACCCTCACGCTCCAGGGCAGGCTGCCCATCACGTAGTTGTGCGTGCCCACCACCAGCTTCGCATCCACGTAATTAGGATTCAGTTCCAGAACGCGTTCGTGATCGTGGCGCGCGCCCACTGCGTTGCGCAAGGCGGAAAACCAAGCCCGCTCGACCAGTGCGGTATAAAGCGAGAACTGCGCCCGCGTGACGCCACGCGCATAGATTGCATTTACGTTATTAGGATTTGCCTTGAGTTGCTCTTCTTCCAGCGTCTCGGCGCGATCAACTAATGCTTTGATTCGCTCCTTCACCTTCGGGTCGGCCGCGCGATGGGCGTTGCCGATGAAACTATCGTTCGCGTATTCGCCGGAATTCATCGCGCCCATGCGATAGAGTTCTCGCATCAGCACAGTACTCAGCAGGTGATTGACTGCGGAGGGATCCGCCGGGTGACGATCCATCGCCCGTTCAAACTCCTGGATCGCGCGGTCGTAATCGAGGTTGTAGAAATGTTCGAAGGCAGCATCGACCAGCGGATCGTGTTCGATCGCAGCAGCGCTGGTTGCGGCGGGCGTGCTCCCGGCTAGAGCTGAGGTCTGCCCCGTAGCCAGAATCGACCACAGGCCCGAGACGACAAGACAGACCAGCGCGCTCTTTCCTACGAATCGCTTCACCAATATCAGACCCAAGCCCATCCCGTCTGTTTAGTCCTTAGCGTTAGTCTAACTGAAGTTCGCGGTGCACGAGACGAACCAAACGGCGTCCTCGGGAAGCAAAACGATTCACGACGCATTTGGCAGTGAGCCCTGCATTTACGCTGGCACAGATTAAAAGCCGCCGCTCCTGAACCAACGTAACAGGCGCATCTTTACGGGCTTGCGAGTAAGAATTGCCGAACTCACCTTCGGCGCACAGCCGTCTGAACTTGCAAGTATTTGAATTGTAAACACCTTAGACGGGAGGGTTCTTTGGCTGTCGGCTTGCCTTGCACTGGATAAGGGTTCCTGTCTTCCTTAATTTATGGCTCATGTAGCTCATGATGCTGATGCGCGTCAGGACTTCTGGCGCTCTCCGTCCGTACCTGAACCGACGGCAGCGGTAGTTCCCGTTGCCGCGACGGGGATGGCCGACGCGTGTGACGACTGTGGCACCGAGTTCATGATCGGCGCCCGCTTTTGCCATACTTGCGGACTGCGCCGACCCGCAATGCCTTCCGCCACTATTGATGCTGCAGGTGGTCTGTGGCCGCGAAGTCTGGCAATAGCCCGCTCGTGGTCTAATTCGGCGGTGTCAGGCTGGCAGAAAATTTCCCTGCCCCGCTGGATTCGCTATCTTCACTTTCACGAAATCCAACGCTGGATCGGCTTACCCACTCCGTCGCTGATCGCATTCATGATCGGCGTGGGCTGCGTCGCGGGAGCCATTGGGGTCAGCCTGGTTTACAGAGCCTCGAATCTAGCGGAGTTTCAGGCCATTCAAATGTGGCGCATCGAATGGCTGCTGGCGGCGACTGCGGCTTTTGTAGCCGGGATTCTGCTGAAGAGACCCAACAACGTCGACTAGCTTGGAGTTTGGCATACGCGCGGGGCCGGGTGAGCGGGAGATCCTTCACTTCGCCTGAGAAGCGGCTGCGTTCAGGATGACAATGTCATAAAGAAGCCACAAGCTCAACGCCATTCATCTTGACACCAGAATCCCGCCGCACTATAGTTTTGCCTCCTCCCCGGGTGAGAGTATCTCTCACGTCTAGAAGCCATTCCCCTCAACAGAGTGAGGGCCGAAGTCCGTAAAAACTCCGCCGCGCAGCGACAAGGGATAACTCATGCGAAGCAAGAATGCTCCTCTGGGATTTTACGTAGCGGCCATAGCCGCTCTGACCACGTTATTGATGGCCGCCATGCCTGCGGCCGCGCAAACAGAAACGATTTTAGTCAACCTTCAGCCCAATGCCGTGGGCTATTCGGCGTCGGAGGGCGTTGTCTTCGATAGCTCGGGCAATCTCTATGGGGTAACTGGCTCCGGTGGCGGCGACGATTCGGGAGCGATTTTCGAGATGTCGCCGGCAGGCGGAGGCACATGGTCAGCACCGGTGGTTGTTCTGGATGTCGCGGGGCGCCCTGAAAGCCCGCTGGTGTTCCATGCGGGAAACATTTTCACGACTACCATTTTCCAGGGTCTCGATGGAGGTGTTTACGAGCTGTCTCCCGGAGCGGGCGGATGGACTCAGGATTTACTGTACGACTTCCAACGTAGAGATGCGAGGGCGCCGTGGGGCAACGTTGCATTCGATTCGTCCGGCAATTTATATGGGACCGCCCAAATTGGCCCGATTCACCCAGATCTAGGCGCGGTGTACGAGCTTACTCCCACCGAGGGCGGGGAGTGGACAGAGAGCCTACCCTTTGTTGGCGGCGGTCTCACTTACGGGTCTAATCCCCTTTGGGTCATCACCACTCCATCGGGCAATCTTTATGTGGCGACAGAGTTCGGTGGCGCGTACCAGGGCGGCGCAGTTTTCGAGCTCACGCCCTCGGCAGGAGGATGGACGCCCAGCTTGATGTATGCCTTTCCGAGCGGGAGTTCACCGTGTTGCTTGACCCTGGATGCAAGCGGCGATGTGTATGGCACAACATTCGGACGTGGCGGTTACAACGCGGGGTCAGTCTTCCGGTTGAAGAAGACTGCGTCGGGCGCTTGGGGGATGCAGACCCTGTATAGCTTCGGCAACGGAGCCACTGGAACCTTTCCGACTTTTTCCGCACCTGTTCTTGACTCGGCAGGTAATCTCTACGGGACAACCAGTTCGGGCGGGAGCGGCGGAGCTGGCGTGGTGTACAAGCTGTCTCCAGGGGCGCGAGGAAACTGGACCGAGACCGTTTTGCATAACTTCGCCAGCAATGGGGTCGATGGAATTACCCCAGACGGAGGCGTTGTGTTTGGTCCTGACGGGAATCTTTATGGCACAACATACTACGGCGGGCTCTACAACGACGGCATAGTGTATGAGCTCACTCTAGATTAGAGCTGGCGGTTTAGAACTGAGGAGGACAGCGGCGAGTTAGGATTATTCGCCGCCGTTACCCGCAGCCCGGCGCTGCTGATTCATGCGATAGAAATGATGCACCGGCCCCGTTCCGCGTCCCAACGGATGCCCTGCCGCGATCGCCGCCGCCACATAAGTCTTAGCCAGCAAGGCAGCTTCGGCCAATCCGCGTCCTAGCGCAAGGTGGCAGGCCATCGCGGTTGCGAAGGCGCAGCCGGTTCCGTGAGTAGAATTCGAGCGCTGCCGCTCGGCTTTGAAGACTTCTTCTTCGAATCCGACTTTACCCTTAAAGCTCAACAGATCGATCGCCTTCTCCAAGTGCCCGCCGGTGACTACCACGGCGTTCGCACCCATCTGATGAAGCTTGGCCGCCGCGGCCCGCATTTCGTCGAGATCCGTAACCTTCAACCCGGTCAGAACAGCAGCCTCGTCCACATTCGGAGTGACCACATCGGCCAGAGGAATTAGTTCCTCGATCAACACACGGGTCCCAGCTGCATCCAGCAGCTCCGCTCCGGAAGACGACCTGAGGATCGGATCGAGCACGACATTCGGTAACTTCTCAGGCTTACCCGAGCGAGACCCCAGAAACTCCACCACCGCTCGAACCACCTTCGCCGACCCCAGCATTCCGATCCGCACGGCTGCAATCGGGATGTCAGCAGCCAGCTCCTCCAAGGTCTCAGTTACCAGCGCCCCTTCGACAGCCTCGACCCGGCGAACCCCAGCGGTCGACTGCACGGTCATGGCAGTAATGCAGGCGACCCCATAGCAGCCGTGGGCGGCAATCGTCTTAATATCGGCCGTCACTCCCGCCCCGGACGACGGATCAAAACCCGCGATGGTCAGTACGACAGGTGGTCTCTCAGCCATAGTCTTTTGTCTAAACTCCGCCGGAAAAGGCCGAAGGTCTGTCCTAGTTAAAAAAGATTATTTCTTCAGCCCTATGCAACCTTGTACCTAAAACGCTGACGATAAACAAGTTGCAGGCAATTTAGCTGTAAGTCGTTGAATCCATTGAGGATGCGGATCCCTGCCGGCCTACGGAACGCTGAGTATTTACCGTTTTATAAACAGTTAACATCCCTGTAATGATAGATATATGAGAGATTACTCATAATTAACAACAAGTTACGTGAGATATCGATAACTACCACGTCACCATAGGCCATTGAACTTTCGGATTGACAAGCCCTGCCCCGCCACATACCATTTAGAGAACCCAAACCAAACAGCCTAGCTTAGGACGACTTTTGAGATGCGAGGAGAACTGAATGCGTGGACGTATTGCTCATGGACTGATGATCGCTTTATTGGTCGTCGGCTTGGGAGCGGCTCAGGGACCAAACAGCTCGGAGGCCACTTCAGAGCCGACTAGCCCCGTTCCAAGTAAGCCCGAAGCCCGCAACCAGACCGGCAAACATCAACCGTATCAAGTTGGGACAGCCTCGTGGTATGGCGAGTACTTCGTTGGCAAACCGACCGCCAGCGGCGAAGACTTCGACATGTACGATATGACTGCCGCCCACCCCACTTTACCGTTGGGTAGTTACGTTAAGGTAACCAACCTGCGCAACGGAAAAGCAGTTGTTGTCAAGGTCAACGACCGCGGACCAGTCGTCCCCGGCCGGATTATCGACCTCTCCTACGGCGCAGCCCAAGCTTTGCAGTTCGAAAACCGCGGCTTGCAGCGCGTCCGCCTGGACTTGGTCAAGCCCCGCACTCAGCGCCGGGCAGTCTACGAAACCGTTGCCTATAACCATCCTGTGGCGGAACTTCGCTAGATAATCTACACTGCAAGGGATGCAGGCCACTCTGCCCAACCGCATCCCTTCCCGACTCGCCGACGATGTCTATAAGAACGACGTCCGCGCCAAGCTCATCGTCGCGCTCGACGTTTCCACAGCCGCGGCCGCGCAGAAGATCGTAGCGGCGGTAGGGGACTCAGCGCTGACCTACAAAGTCGGCATGCAGCTCTACACCGCCGAAGGCCCGCAAGTAGTGCGGGATCTCGTGGCCTCAGGCCGCCGCGTCTTCCTCGACCTGAAATATCACGACATTCCCACGACGGTAGCCGCGGCCGTGCATGAAGCATCCCGGCTCGGTGTCAGCATGTTGACCGTACATGCCGCGGGCGGCGCAAAAATGCT
>JBEKJF010000289.1:0-6490 GCA_050011375.1 Candidatus Sulfotelmatobacter sp. | reverse complement strand
CACGCCTGCATTGGCGCTGCCTCCCATCACCGTTGTGCCGTAATAATTGCCGTCCGTAGCTAAGGTGAGGCCGGCTCCGGGATTGCTGCCGTCAGTTCCACTAAAACTGTGCACGACGACGCTATTCTTGGTGGTTAAGTTGATACGAATGACGGCGCCTAAACCGTTGGCGCCTCCGCTATAGGTGGTGCCATAGAGCCGTCCGTCACGACCCTGAACGAGAGAGACATAAAACGGGTTTGCGCCGTTGCTTCCGTTAAAGTTCAACACAGTGCTGTAGGTTTGTGCGGACGCCAGGGAAACGGCGGTGAGCAGGAATAGGATGGCGAATCTGGAAAGGCGCATGGAGGGACCTCGTTTCAGTACGGTTTGGCGGTGGCCGAGTCTTTGAAGAGTCACTCTATCCAGACATTCTTCGTCTTCGTGCCAAGGGGAGGCCGCAAATATAGAAGGCAGAGTTGCGGCTGTCAAGATGCAGAAAATTGCGACATGGCCGGCGGCCGGGCCTGGCTTCAGGGGTTTCCGTACTTCTCGCGGATAAATTCCGCGATTCCCGCATACGCGCGGGTCAGCGTCTTTTCATCCGGCAGAAACACAATGCGGAAATGCTGCGTGCCGGGCTTCTGGCCGAAGCCTGATCCGTTGACGACCATAACGTGTTTCTGGCGGATGAGTTCTTTGACGAAGACTTCATCGCTCTCCGGGATTTCGATGCGCGGGAAGGCGTAGAACGCGCCGCGCGGGGCGACGCAGCTTACGCGAGGCGTGGACTCGCACCATTTCTGCGTGAGATCGCGGCGGGAGCGCAGTTTGCGTTGTACTTCGATGAGATGGTCCTGCGGGCCTTCGAGCGCGGGCTTGATGGCGTACTGCTCGGGGTGGTTGGCGCAGAGGCGCGCGCGCAGCAAGCGGTGAATACCTTCCGTGTAAGGCTTGATGGCCGCAGCGTCTCCGGAGACGATGCCCCAGCCGATGCGCCATCCGGGGACTAAATAGTTTTTCGACATGCCTCCGAAGGTGATGCAGGGGACATCGGGCGCTACGGCGGCGAAGGCTGTGTGCGGCGTGACATCCCCGTTCGCGTCGGGAAGAATCATCTTGTCGTAGATTTCGTCGGAGAAGACTACCAGATTGTGGCGGCGTGCGATCTCGGCGACCTGCTCCAGCATTTGCCGCGAGCATAGCGACCCTGTGGGATTGTTTGGGTTGATCAGTACAATGCCGCGTGTGTGCGGCGTTAGCTTGCGTTCAATGTCGGCGAGTTCGGGCTGCCAGGCGTCGTCTTCGTTTAAATCGTAAGCGTTTAGTGCTATGCCTAGCTTGCACAGAACCGCCGAGTAGAGCGGGTAATCGGGCTTGGGCGTGAGAATGTCTTCGCCGGGATTGACCAGGGCGCTGATGCAGAGATCGACAGTTTCGCTAACGCCAGAGGTGACGAATACGTCGCGCACGGTGGTGATGCCTTTGCGCGCGGCCTCACCGCGAATTGCTTCGAGCGCTTCGGGAATTCCGGGAGACGGCGCGTATCCGTTCTTGCCGTCGCGCATGGCTTTGTAGGCCGCTTCGATGATGTGCGGCGGAGTCTGGAAGTCGAAGTTGAGCGGGTCGCCGACGTTGAGCGGGAGAACTTTGTGCCCTTGCTGAATGACTTCGTCGGCCACGCAAGCCAGGTCGCGAATGGCGTAGCGGACGTTTTCGAGACGCCTGGCGGCGGTGACTTCGCGGATCTGGGTAATGGGCATCGAATTAAAACCGAACCTTAAACACAGTGGTCACAGAGGATCACAGGGTAAGTCTAAACGGATTGCCTCTTACTGCGCTGTGCCTACTAAAGCGTCGATCAGGTTCGGGCCGTTGGGACTGCCCCAGCCGGTGACCAGGTCGAAGCCGGTCACGTCTTTGAACTTGCCGTTACTGCCTTTGAGAATGTCGTGGAAGTCGCTGTCATGGCTTGATCCCACTCCAATATTATAGATCGCCGGATTGAGAAAGCCGACAGTGGTCCCGCCCATGGCGAGCGACTGTTCGTTCGCCATAGCGGCAAAGCCTGCCCATAGCGGCGCGGCATAGCTGGTGCCGCCGTTGCCTCCAGCGCAGTAGCCGTCATAGCAGCTGTATTGATTCGTATTGGCTTCGGCGGCAACGTCGGGATAATTACGCACCACGGTCGATGCGTGATTGGACGAATTAAGCACTCCCGGAAGCAGTTGATAGTAAGGAATCGGAATGCCGTTCTTCGACGGGCCGCCGGCGCTCAGGGCCCAGCCACTCTCCGACAACCACGCGCCGCCCGGACCGGTGGTGTTCAAATCCGTGCCGCCGACGGCGGTAACGAATGGATCGTCGGCTGGCCATACATCGTCGCCGGGGTCGGCCGAGCCGTCGTCGCCGCTGGCTACAAATATGCTCTGGCCCTGCGCCGCCATTTCTTCGAAGATGGGGTCGAGGCTGCTCTCGTCGTCGAGCCATCCCCAGGAGCAACTCACCTGCTTGGAAGTGTTGTCGCTGGCCATGCGGTTGAATATAGAGACGTCAAGGTATCCCACATAAACCTGCACCTGGCTGAGGTGCGGAGCCATGGAGATTGCCATCTCGATATCCAAAACCTGTTCGCTGTCGTCACAGGTTGCCGGAGGGCAGCTCAGCGGCGCCCCATTTAGCGATATACCATTTATGGGGACGAAGAGAGGTTCCTGAACTTTCTTGAAGAAATTCTGAACGTCGCTGACCTCATAGCCGGCATACTCGAGCAGTCCGACCGACTGTCCAGCGCCGGCGAGCGGGCCGGAGCCGTAATATGCCGCTCGCATGTCGCTGCCGATGAAATCGCCGCCGGGCCCGGAGCCTGTGCCTTTGCTGGCTAGCGGTTGGGCGCCTGGCCGTTGAGAAGAGCGAACATTCTTGGCGTGGGGCAGCGTGAAGTTATCCAATCCGGAGATGTGCAACAGCGGGACATCCAGGTCGACCGTCGGTTCGCGGTCTGGCGCGTAGAACGTTCGATGCTCGGTGGGATGCTGGTAGATGCCGAGGTTTATGTGGAAGGCCTTCTCGATGTTTGCGGCCGGAGCTTCAACATCCACGACCATGCCGTTGTCGAACATCTCGACTACGGCCAGGCCGTAGGTTTCTGCGAAGCGAAGGACGGCTTCGTAGTCAGACTTGGCGGGACCGAATCTGTCGGCGAATTCCTGCACGCTGAGATATTTGTGGTAGCTGGGACTTTGTGGATCGTAAAGCTGCTGCAGCAGATTATCTAGTTCCGCCTGATTTCGTAAGGGCAGGGAGATTGCCAGGCTCAGGCGTTGCGTGCCGGGAACGTGAGCTACCAACGGGGCAACTCCGCTGGCCACTGCTTGAGGAACATGATTGGTCATGAGTGAGCGCGGCTCGGCCTGGGCCGCAGCCGCGACGAAAATGAGTGAGGCGGCGCACAGGGCCGTGGCAAGTTGCCGCAACCTCGTTATTGCAGAGATCTTTTTCATATCGTTATCTTCCATTCATTATCACTTTGCCGATATAACTTTCCCGTTAGGGCACAAGTGCCTTGATCAGGTTCGGGCCGTTGGGGCTGCCCCAGCCTGTGACCAGATCATAACCAACGACGGCTTTGTATCCGCCGTTACTGCCGCTGGTAATGTCGTGGAAGTCGCTGTCGTAGCTAGTTCCCACTCCTATGTCGTAGAGTGCAGGGTTGAGAAAGCCAAGGGTTGATTTTCCATCGGTGACCGCCTGTTCATTCGCCATGGCGGTGAGGCCTGCCCACTGCGGAGCGGCGTAGCTGGTGCCTCCGTTGCCTTCAAAGCAGCCGCCGTCGTAGCAGCTGTATTGATTGGTGTTCGCTTCGGCGGCGACGTCGGGATAATTTCGCAATGTAGTTGAGCCGCCATTGGATGAGTTGATGACTCCTGCGAGAAGTTGATAACCCGGAATCGGAATTCCGTTCTTCGAGGGAGATCCGGCGCTGCCGTTCCATCCTGTTTCCGATTTCCATGCTCCGCCTGGGCCAGTGGAGGTTAAGTCGGTGCCGCCGACCGCCGTAACATAAGGATCGTCCGCCGGCCAGACCACATCGCCGGGCGTGCCGGAGCCGTTGTCGCCGGTGGCGACAAATATGCTCTGGCCCTGCGCTCCCATTTCTTCGAAGATGGGGTCGAGGCTGCTTTCGTCATCGGACCATCCCCAGGAGCAGCTCACCTGCTTCGACGTGTTGTCGGCCGCCATCTGATTAAAGATGGAGACATCGCTGCTGCCTACGTAGACCACAATCTGGCTCAGGTGCGGCGCCATCGAGGCTGCCATCTCAATATCGAGAACTTGTTCGCTGTCATCGCAGCTCGACGGAGGACAGCTCAGGCTGACTCCATTCAGAGACACACCCTTGACGGGGATGCTGAACGGCTGCTTCACTTCTTTGAAGTAATTCTTGACGTCATTGATCTCGTATCCGGCGTATTCAAAAAGTCCGACGGATTGTCCCTTGCCGTTGAGCGGGCCGGATCCGTAGTAGGCCGCCCGCATGTCGCTGCCGATAAAATCGCCGCCGGGGCCGGAGCCCGTAGTCTTACTGGCGAAGCTTGATGCATGCGACGCCTTGATGTTCTTCGCGTGGGGCAGCGTGAAGTTATCCAAGCCGGAAATGTGCAGCAGCGGCACGTCCAGATCGACCGTGGGTTCGCGGTCGGGCGCGTAGAAGGTGCGGCTCTCGGTGGGATGCTGATAGACGCCCAAGGTTATGTGCAAGGCGTTTTCGATGGTGGCTACCGGAGCGTCGATGTCGACCACCAGCCGGTTAGCGGCGGTATCGATCACGGCGAGGCCATTGAATTCGGCGAAGCGAAGTAATGCTGCGTAATCTGATTCGGTGGGACCAAATCTTTCAGTGAATTCCTGCACGCTGAGATATTTGTGGTAGCTGGGACTTTGCGGATCGTAGATGCGCTGGAACAGATCGTCTAGCTCGGCCTGATTTCGCAGGGGCAAGGAGATGGCCAGGCTCAAGTGCTGGGTGCCCGAGACGTGGGCCACCAACGGGGCCACTCCGCTGGCTACTGCCTGCGGAACGTGGTTCGTCATCGTGGGCCGCTGCTCGGCCCGGGCCGCGGTCGCGGCGAAGAGAACAGTGCATACAGAAAGGGCTGCAGCCAGACACTTCAAGTTAGCCAATGCTGAGATCTTTTCCATTTACTTTATCTCCTGGTTCCGCAAACCTTGGTTCCGCAAGTCTTCCGGACAATTAGAACTGAAATTCTAATCGCAGAGGACGCCGTAACGCACCTGCCGATGTAGTCAATTTTTTGGCGGGGCGAGCGCGTTGATCAGATTCACGCCCTGCGGGCTTCCCCAGCCGGTGACCAGGTCGTATCCGACAACAGCGGAATACCCGCCGTTGCTTCCCTTGGTGATGTCGTGGAAGTCAGTGGTGAAATCCGATCCCAATCCGATCGCGTAGAGCACCGGGTCGATAAATCCAACGGTCGGTTCGCCGTTGGCGGCAGCCTGCTCATTCACCATCGCAATCAAACCGGCCCATAGCGGCGCGGCATAGCTGGTACCACCGCCGTGGGTGGCGCAGATTCCCTGAGCGCACATGTACTGGCTGGCATTCGATTCCGAGGAAACATCGGGAATATTGCGCAACGTCGTCGAGCCATGATTGGAAGATGTGATCACGCCTGGCGTTTGTTGCCAACTTGGGATGGGAACGCCGTTCGGGGATGGCATGCCGGCGCTATTCTTCCATCCAGTCTCGGACTTCCAAGGGCCGCCCGGACTGCTTGTGACCAGAACCGTTCCGCCCACTGCAATCACATAAGGATCATCGGCCGGCCAAACCACGTCGGCGGGAGTGCCGGAACCGTTATCGCCGGTGGCGACGAATACGGTCTGACCTTGCGCGGCCATTTCCTCGAAGATCGGGTCCAGGCTCTTTTCGTTATCCTTCCATCCCCACGAGCAACTAATCGTCTTCGCCTTATTGTCGGCGGCCATCTGATTGAAGACCGAAACGTTGCTCTTGCCCACATAAAATGAAAGCTGGCTCAGGCCGGGAGCCATCGAAATGGCCTGCTCAATATCGAGCGACTGCTCGCCATCGTTGCATGAGGTTGGCGGGCAACTCAGCGACGCCCCGTTCACCGAGATGCCGACAACCGGAACGTTGAGCGTCTGGCCGATGCTGCTGAAGTACAGATCGATGTCGCTGATCTCGAAGCCCTTTAGAGAGAAGATCGCGACAGTTTGCCCGGCGCCGTTCAAAGATCCTGAACCGTAGTAGGCGGTGCGCAGGTCGCTGCCCAGGAACGAGCCACCGGGACCGGAGCCCGTCGCATTTGAATGCACGTTCGATGGTGTGGAAGAGAATGTGCTCTTGGGTTGCGGCGGAGAGAAGTCATCGAGGCCGTCGATGTGCAGGAGCGGTACTTCGAGATCGACGGTCGGCTCGCGATCTGGGGCATAAAACGTGCGGCTCTCTGTGGGATGCTGATAGACG
>JBEKJF010000288.1:0-6505 GCA_050011375.1 Candidatus Sulfotelmatobacter sp. | reverse complement strand
TGCCTCACATCGATTAGGACGTCGTCGCCTTGCGATTGACCATTCAAGCTGGTTCCGCCAGCCCGAAAGGTTGCGCGGCGGCCTTGGCGAATGCAATATCGAAAAATGCCCACCACTTGATCGATGTTCTTTGGTTGCACGATCACTTTCGGGATATACCGGTAAGGGCTAGCGTCGGATGCATAGCGCACCAAATCGCTAATGCGGTGCCGCACAAGATCCTCGCCAAGGATCTCGATCAGATCAGTCTTAAGCTCTTCGGGAGTTCCCCCAACAAGCGCTTCATCTACGGCGTCCGAACAAGGAGGTACATCCGGGCGACCGAGGCGTGTGGGGTCTGCTGATAGCAATCTATGCATGGTTTTCTCCGAAGCGCTACCGCTTCTTACTTCTGACTCACGGATGGCATGATCTGCCCCATCTCCATCGCATTGCTCGAGGGAATTTCCTGGAGGGAGATAGCGAGTTGATCGGTCGCGATGCCGGTGAGCTCCTGGAACATCGCCCACAGTTGCTTCAGCGTATCGGTCTTTTCGATGTCGGTGTGGCCACTTCGCAAAACACAGTTCAAGGCCGCGGTCGGTGCCGGCTTACCCGCCGTAAATCCCGAAGCCTTGGGATAGGAGAGGAAGACCACTCGAACAAAATTGCTGGGCACTTTCATTACCGTCGTGTGGATCCGCGTGATTTCCTTTGCGATCTTCGCCTTCGTCTCGTCGGACACAAAGCCATCTTCAGTAATAGCGATGTATAGCGGCATTCAGTTTTAGCCTCACGCAATCTGGCTGACACCTCGATTGTGCAAGCAACGTGCCAAGTCCGTGATCCGCCGGAGAGTTGGTAAACGATTGAGATTAATGGGACAGAAATGCCACGTGGAGAATGCGTTGCATCAATCGCCGACAAAAGTCCCGTCAGTGTCATTAACGCGTCAATGATCTTGAGCACAGGATTAGCACGACTGGGTTAATTCGACAGGATTGATGAAACAAGATTGACGACACCTTCAGATCCGGCAAGGTCACCAGAGCACAACCGTGATTTGGCAGGTAACGTGCACTTTATGTATGAAATGGAAGCCCGAACAACTTCTGTCACTCCGCTGGCCATATTTTTATCGGTGCGCGTTGCGACTTCTGGGCAACGCAGCCGACGCGGAGGACGCGGTGCAGGAAGCTCTGCTGTCCGCCTACCGGCACATCGACCAATTTAAGGGGCAGTCGCAGATGACTACATGGCTGACCACAATTGTCCGCAACTGCGCGCTGATGCAATTGCGCAGACGGCGACGCCAGAACCTGTTGTCCCTGGATGAGCCGATCGAAGAGATGCGACCACTCTTCCTGTGGGAAATACTCTCAGACGTCCGACCCAGCCCAGAAGACGAGTGTCGAAGTTCCGAACTGACCGTACGCTTGCGCAAATGCACAGCACTGCTATCCCCGCCATTGCGCAGAACATTTGAGCTGCGTGTGATGAATGGCCTGTCGATTTGCGAGACAGCCCAGGTTTTGGGAGTGCCACGCGGAACGGTCAAAGCGCAGTTAGCGCGTGCGCGAAAAAGTATTGCGCGACACATCAAGCCAAGGCTCGGAGCGAGATCGCGTGGCGCCCTGCACCTTCGGTAGTTGACTTGCCGGACCGACGCGATTTACTGGACCTGCCACGGAATATCGAACGTCGTTCTCAAATCAAAACCGACTTCGTCATGTCTGAATATCCAGCTTAGTGTTAATGGGCCTTGAAAGTGCCGACTTTACGCTCAGTGTGTTGCGCGAGATCTGCGAGATCGAATTTCTGGACCATTCGATCCAGTACAGATCGCCCTCCCACTCCGGACGCCAGTCGCTGCGACAGTATCTGAGACAATGAAATCCCATCATGCTTGCTCCGCAGAGTGGACAGGTTAGGTTGCGTATAGAGGAGATCTAGATCGAGTTGGCATTTGCAGCTACGGCAAGCGAAGCCATAACGTCCCTCCCTGTTGTGGCAGTTTTTCGCCATCGATGCACTGAACCTCAAGCGCAGAGCCGCAGCAGCTTGCGGGGGGTGGGCACGGAGAAGGGCTACGGCCCCGCGTTTCGGATTCAAACGTACGAGCAACTAAATCGCCAAATGCCGAGTGTTTCGGGCGCGACGATTCAAGTCGAATACTTTCTCCATCGCCCTAGAACTTGTAGCCCGTCCACAATGCCCAGTAATTCAGGTTGCGTGCTGGCTGACTCTCCTTAACGAACTTTCCCGCGCAAAAAATTCCGTAATCAGCCTGAAACCAGAGGTGTCGGGTCGCTTGCCAGTGCACTTCCGTGCCTGGACGATGACCGACGAAACGCGCGTCGCTCTTTCCTGCTGGAATAATCAGAAATCCTGGAACGGCATACACACCGTCGTCCAAACTTTCTCGCCACTGAAATATCCAGTCAACGGATACAGTTACGCTGTGGGGCAGCGCCGTTTCCAAGTGAGGATGCACATCAATAAAGTTGATGGGGCCAGGCCCTGTCGTGGCGAGGACGCCAAAGTAATTGCCCTTTGGAAATAAAGGATTGAAGGTGCCGAGAGTATTCGTCCTGCTATTGTCGCCGCTGGAGATATCCGCCTTGGCGCTGAATCGCGGCTTCAACGGAAGAGTCGGTATCCGGTAACCCGTTTCCGATGCCACAGTCCATGCCCGGATATTTGCAGAACCGAAGCTGCCAAATTGCCAAAGCGCTTCGTAATCGAAATCCCATTCCGGTTTCGTTTGAGCGACCGGACGAGAGAGACGGGCACCGATACTGTGACGCAGTTCGTCGGCAACGCCTCGATTGAATGCGACATCTTTTCGATCAAGGCCGAGATAGTACGTATCCAGAGTGATGCGCTTCGTCAAAGGTCGAACACCATACACACCCCAAAATCCGACTGCATGATTGGGCGCGTTATCAAAGAAGCCCGGCTTGTCCAGGTCTGGCCGCATGGCAAAGCCGTCGACCTGCCACGATCCGACGCCCGTCTTGACCTTGAATCCGTCAAAACTCAAGCGGACATTTGGGCCTTCCCGCACATCGACGAGGCGGCCAGAGCCGTATTCAATCTCCTGTCTGCCGGCTCTGAACTTGATCCAGTTCCGATCATCGCCCGTCCCGACTTCGACGAAGCCGGCCTGGAAATCCGATTTCTTCTCGTCGATTGGCCTCGGGCCGCCGATGCGGTAAGAATTCAAGCCGCTTTTTAGTTCCACGAACGAACGAACGTGCGAACCGTAGTGAACGTCAAAGTACAACATGTAGCGTTCGTCGAAGTAGCCATTCATGTACGGCTCTTGGCCCCAGTTATCGTTTCCGATCTGTTCCCACATTTCACGCGCTTCGCCGCCCATGGAAAGGAACCAACCACTCTGGCCGCATCGCAGAGGAATGTATTTGATGGGATCCCAAAAGTCCTGCCGTTCCGGCGGATTCCCACGAAGACGATCGCGAAGAAAACTCCAATCGTCGTCCTCGCGAAGCAAGTGATAGGTTCGTGCCTGAGGCGGGAGTTCGCCAAGCGAACTCGATTGGCCTTGCGAGAGTAGTGAACTAATAAGGAAGATGACAATCCAGAGCACTGCGGGTCGCTTCTCTGGGTTCCCCTTAATCACAGGTGCGATCCTTCTTCCATCGTCATCGTCGCTATCCGCTGTCCTTCCTATTTCTTGATTGCTGAGTGGATCTCAGCGACGTATCCTCCCGGAAATCTGACGACAACGGCATCGCGCTCGTCGGTCTTGTACGCAGGAACAAGGACATCCACACCAGCCGCCTTGGCCTTGGTAAGCGTCTCCGCTAGATTCGCTACTTCATATCCTGTTGTCTCCCGGCCGTACGGGTATGGAAGGTGACCATCAGTAACGAGCGCAGTCAACTTTCCGAATTTTGATTCGATCCTCACGCGGCGGTAGGTTTCCGCAGGCTTTCCGATCTCAACGCCTGGTGCTCCTGTAACATCCGAGACAATACTACCGTGGGAGAAAGCAAGAAAGCTGCGTAAGAAGGCATCAACGCTACCCGGTGACAGGTAGATCCGATTCTCTGGAATTGTCTGGAGCGGTGCATAAGATGAGGCGGTGGTGTGCCAGTAGAGTTGCGTGTTCACGCCGCCCGGCCATTGAATGATTGCATCGCGGCCGATCGGGTCATCAAAGGCGGCCACAAGGACATTCGCCCCAGTTGCCTTGGCAGCGCGGATCGCTTCGTCCATGTCCGTCACCAGATAACCGGTACGTTCCAAGCCGAATGGATAAGGGATCGGAGTCTTGAAGCCGAATACTGATACTGTGCCTACAGGTGTCAGAACCAACTGCGACATAGTACTGCTCTGTGTCGGAGTCACCGTGAAGATTCCCTGCTTGGTCGTTTTGCCCCCAAATGTCGCAATCAAACTCGCGACAAAGCGATCGAAATCTTCCGGCGCCACGTAAACGTGTGTCGTGTCGTACTGTGGTGCTACGGCTACGCTTGCGGTTTCGGCTGTCTGCGCATTTTGGCCAACAGCATTGCCGGAGAAAGATCCGGCCGCGAAACCGAACGTCAGGACGAACGCGACGTAGGTTCGAACGATGATCTTGTTGAAGCGCATTACGTCATCTCCTGCTTCACGATCACTTAGTTCGCTCGACCACCTCGGGCGCTGAAGTTGCTAAGGCGCTTCGAAGAGATGTCGTTGAATCGTAGGACTCGCCGACAAGGCAGATGGCCGCAGCACGCGGAGCATCGAGCTTCCTTGTATGAATCCATATCCCCAATTGTTCGCCAACCACCATTCCCAACAGGCCGAGCAATGCGATGATGGGCGGCGCTGGGCTCTTGACCCGGATGAGCCCATACAGAATACCCACACCGAGACCAACTGTAAAAGACAGGAACAAGCCTTTCATCTCGATCCCTCCAGCATGCGTGAATCAGAATGCAAAGCAGTCACAACTCAAATCCCAAGGGCCGAGGTCGCCGAACCCTTGCAAGTGGGGTTTTACTCGGCGAACGGCAGAGTTCTCAATATGCGAACAAAACTTGGAGCGGGATGCGCTGACAACCTCATGCTCACTCTTTGCATAGCCGCCAATTTCTTTTACAGGAGACCAGCCTGGACTCACCGGCAACTCTGTCGGCGACAGATTCGAAAATTCCTCCGTAGCATAAACGATCTTCCCGCCGACAATGGTGAGCACAGATTCAAGCCGTCGGATCTCCTCATCTGGAATCGAGAAATAATCCCCCGAAAGAATAGCCAAGTCCGCCAGTTGACCAGGAGCGAGCGCTCCCTTTTTGCCATCTTCTGTGGAAAACCAACTGCTACCCATCGTATAGAGCTTGAGAGCTTCCGCGCGATCAAGCCGATTCTCTTTCGGATACAAACCGTGACCGCCTAGAGTCTTTCCAGTAATAAGCCAATAGAGCGAAAGGTACGGGTTGTAGCTTGAGACGCGTGTTGCGTCAGTGCCAGCCCCAACTGGAACGCCGACCTCGAGCATTCCCCGAATTGGGGGCGTCCGTTTGGCTTGTTGCACCCCATAGCGCTCGACAAAGTACTCGCCTTGGAATGCCATGCGGTTCTGCACCGCGATTCCACCGCCTAGAGCTTTGACACGCTCGATATTGCGATCGCTGATGGTTTCACAGTGATCGAAGAACCAGTGTAGGCCGTCAAAAGGAATCTCTCGATTCACTTCTTCGTAAACGTTCAAAGCCCGCTCGATGGTTTCGTTGTATGTCGCATGCAAGCGAAATGGCCAGCGATTCTCTACCAGATGCCGGATCACAGCTTTCAGCTCGCTTTCCATCACGGGAACCATATCCGGCCGCGGTACAAGAAAATCCTCAAAGTCGGCCGCCGAGAATACCAGCATTTCCCCCGCGCCGTTAACGCGATAGAAATCATCGCCGTCGCCCGGTTTTGTCATCCTCGTCCAGCTCTGGAAGTCGCTCAGTTCCTGCTTCGGTTTCTGCGTAAAAAGATTGTATGCAAGACGAAGAGACAGCTCTCCATTGCGGTGCAGTTCGTTCACAACGTCGTAATCATCCGGATAGTTTTGAAATCCACCGCCCGCATCGATGACGCTGGTGAGTCCGAATCGGTTTAGTTCGCGGAAGAATAGACGTGAAGAATTGAGCTGATCCTCGCGCGACAGTCTCGGCCCCTTGGCCAGGGTAGAGTAGAGAATATTTGCGTTTGGCTTGGCGACGAGAAGGCCTGTCGGATTCCCGCGATGGTCGCGTTGAACTTCACCGGCCGGAAACTCCGGAGCATTCTTGTCATAGCCGAGAGCACGAAGTGCCGCACCGTTCAGCAACGCTCTGTCGTACAAATGCATGACGAAGACCGGCGTATCCGGCGCCACGGCGTTGATCTCATCAAGCGTTGGCATCCGACGCTCGGCGAACTGAAACTCTGTCCATCCTCCGATAACTCGGACCCACTGCGGAGCGGGCGTCCGCGCCGCCTGGTCTTTCAGCATGCGCAGAGCATCGGCCAGCGAGGGTACGCC
>JBEKJF010000287.1:0-6505 GCA_050011375.1 Candidatus Sulfotelmatobacter sp. | reverse complement strand
ATCTCCAGGGAAGCCTGCTCTTCGACTCTGCGGGGAATCTCTACGGCACGACAAGCTCGGGCGGCGAGGGTTATGGGACGGTCTTCGAATTGACTCCGGAAAGGGGCGGGGGATGGGCCGAGTCGGTTGTGCATTTATTCCAGAACGGCAAAGACGGGGACGACCCTATCTCTGGCCTCATCCTCGACAATGCCGGCAATCTCTATGGCACGACCGTCGGAGGCGGCACGTATGGTTCCGGGACAGTGTTTGAGTTGTCGCCCACGGCGGGAACCTGGACAGAATCGATACTGCATAACTTCGGCTCGAGCGGCGACGGGGTAAACCCAGGCTTTGGCGTGCTGGTCTTCGATGGCGCCGGCAATCTTTATGGAACGACGTTTGGCGGCGGGATCTACGGCGACGGCACGGTTTTTGAAATCGCGCGGTAGAGGCATTTTGGATGAGTTACCTCGCGCATGTTTTTGGAGAATTTCTATGCGAAGCAAAAAACTTTCACATTTCGATTTTGATGTTGCCCATGTTTGCACTCGCCACGATTCTGCGGCACGAGCGCGGCGGCGCGACTCGCCCTACGGAGAATAACTATGCGCGGCAAGAAAGTTTCCATCGGAATGACGGCGGTATTGACAGCACTTACGGCAGGTCTTCTCATGACAGGCACGGGCGCGGCGGCGCAGACGGAGACGGTGCTCTACTCTTTTGACAGCCCGTCCGGCTACGGACCTCTTGACGGACTGACGTTCGACGCCGCAGGCAATCTTTACGGGGCTACTCCTTCTGGCGGCGTCCGTTCGACAGCTCCCGGCACCATTTTTAAGTTGACGCCTGCCAGCGGCGGAGGGTGGTCGCCCACATGGCTGGAGGAGTACGGATATGGCAAGGGCGGACCCAGCGCGGTGATTTTCGATGCCGCGGGAAATCTTTACTTCGTTACAGCGGGCGGCGGCGCTTTCAGCGGCGGAGTTGCATACGAGTTAATGCCGCAGGCGGGTGGAGGCTGGTCGGAGAAGCGGCTGCATTCGTTTGGCGAGGGCAAGACCACGGATGGAGCGGGTCCGAACGGCCCCTTGGTATTCGATTCGGCTGGAAACCTTTATGGCACGACATATGTGGGCGGCGGTTATGCCACCGGGTTTGGAACCGTTTTTGAATTGACGTCGGGAACGGATGGAACCTGGACGGAGAATATATTGCACAGCTTCGGCGCGGGCACGGATGGGTACCATCCCGAGGGCAATTTGATTGTGGATGGCGCCGGAAATCTGTACGGCACAACCAGCGCTGGCGGAGTTTATGGCGAGGGCACAGTGTTCGAGTTGAGACGCGAGGCGGGCGGAGGGTTCGGGGAAAAGGTTCTGCATAGTTTCGAGCCTTCGATCGGCGACGGATCGCAGCCGCAGTACGGATTGCTGCTCGATGCTGCCGGAAATCTTTATGGCACGACGCGCTACGGTGGTCCGACTGGCGATACCGGGACGGTGTTTGAGTTATCGCCGCAAGCGGATGGGAAGTGGACGGAGAAGATTCTGGATGGCTTTCAAAGTGGAAACGACAGCCAACCGTGCGGCAATTTGATCTTCGACAAAACCGGCAATCTTTATGGTACGACGTTGTTGGGCGGTCCGGGCGCTTGCACGGACGGGTGCGGAACGGTCTATGAGCTGACACCGAACACGCGCGGCGGCTGGACCGAAAACGTGTTGCATAACTTCGGAGTAGGAACAGATGGGGCGCATCCCTATGACGGGCTCATCTTTGATGCGGCAGGCAATTTGTACGGAACGACAAATGGCGGCGGGGCTTATGGGTGGGGAACGGTGTTTGAGATTACGCCGTAGCCGGCGAAAGAAAAATGGGCGCATCCAGGAGGAACATGCGAAGCAGGAAACTCTTCTGCGCAGTGATTTCTATGTTGGCCCTGGCAATACCTACGTTGGCACGCGCGCGGCGCCTCAGACGGAAACAGTGCTGCATAGTTTTGATTCCGCCGACAACGGGGCGTATGTTCCCGCGCTCTCTGTGGTGTTTGATTCCGCAGGGAATCTCTACGGCACGACGCACTTTGGCGGGTTCAACTATGGAGGGGCTGTATATGTGGCTCCTTCCCAAGTGAGAGCGGCTCTTACTTCTACTCACGGTTGAGTGCCGCGTTGTGCGCCTGTAAGAACCGGGCCCCGATCCAAGCCCACTACTCGTGGCAACCAGGGAGGTTCCATGCCGAGGAACGTCAGATCCACCAAGTTCATTCTAGGATTGGCCGTGTTTGCGATGTCCGTGCTTACCGCCCGGCCTGCGAGTGCTCAGGCGGAGGCAGTGTTGCACAGCTTCAACAACAACGGCGTGGACGGGTCCGTTCCCAGCTCCACGTTGGTCTCCGACGCATCGGGCAACTTCTACGGCACCACTCAATTCGGCGGCGCTTACAACTACGGAACGGTGTTCGAGCTGAAGCGCAGGCCGGGAGGTGCTGGCTGGGCCGAGGAGATACTCCACAGCTTCAATAACAACGGCGTGGATGGCTACACTCCCTACGGGGGGCTGGTCCTAGACTCGGCCGGCAATCTTTATGGAGCGACGACCGCGGGTGGCGCGAACGGCGATGGGGCTGTGTACGAAATGACCCTGCAGTCCGGTGCGAGCTGGCGGGAAAAGATCATTTATGACTTCGGCTACGACGGATCCACCTACGGTGGTCCAGAGGCCGCCTTGATTTTCGATAGCGCGGGCAACCTCTACGGAACGACCAACGGCGGTGGCGCGCACGAGGGCGGGACGGTGTTCGAGTTAAAGCAAAGGTCAGGCGGGGGTTGGGCTGAGGAGGTCTTATATAGCTTCGGCAGCAACGCGACCGATGGAACGAATCCCATCGGAGGCCTGATCTTCGATGCCGCGGGCAATCTCTATGGCACGACCTTTCTGGGGGGAACGTTTAGCGCAGGGACGGTCTTCGAGCTGTCGCCCGGGAGGGGCGGGAGTTGGAGCGAGAGCCTGTTATACAGTTTCGGAAATGGAGGGGATGATGGGCAGCATCCTCTGGCGGGCGTGGTTCGCGATCTCGCCGGCAATATCTACGGAACAACCAACAATGGCGGCGCCTACACCTGGGGAACGGTGTTCGAGCTATCGCCCACCGGAGGAGGTTGGACCGAGAGCCTGCTGTATACCTTTAGCGGCGGGGGCAATCCCGTTTTGTGCCCACTGATTCTAGACGCGACGGGCAATGTTTACGGTACCGCCGCCGACGGCGGCGATGCGACCTTCGGGGCCGTGTTTGAGCTAACGCCTGCAGGGGGTGGAAGCTGGACGTATACTGTGCTGCACAGCTTCGACAACAACGGCGTGGATGGCTACGCTCCCTACAGCGGGCTGTTCCGCGACGGATCGGGCAATCTGTACGGCACCACGCTGTATGGCGGCACTTATGGCGGAGGTACGGTGTTCGAAGTCAAGCCTTAGGAGCCTACGACAGGAGCACGAGACGTCGGCAGCCCTTGTAATGGGCGAACAGACGTCCTTCGGGCTTCGCCCCGGTGGACGGCCAAGGGGGGCTGTCCCCACCATGAGCGACCCGCTTCGGGAACTTCTACGAGTGCCAAGTGCGGTTTGATCTGCTAATCTTCCTGCTTCGCAATCCTTGGGTTCAATTCTGCTGAAGATCGAGAGTGGGGATGACGGAAACTTTGCGTCCTGAACCTAGCCGTCCTGAGCTTGTTCGTCCTGAGCTTGCTCGTCCTGAACCGGGCCGGATGTACCGGTGGCTGGTTTTGATCTTTGTCAGCCTGGCCATGATTGGGAGTTACTACGTCTACGACGCGCTTAGTCCGCTGGCCGACGTTCTCAAACAGCAACTTGGGTTCACCGATCTGGATATTGGATTCCTGCAGGCGATTTACAGCTTTCCCAACATTTTCACGGTTGTGATCGGCGGCTTCATTATTGACCGGATCGGGCTGCGCAAGTCACTGATGATTTTTGGCGTGCTTTGTTTTGTTGGTCCGGCGATTACGGTGATGTCGGGCCATCTGTCGATCATGGCCACGGGACGGTTTGTTTTTGGGGTGGGCGCGGAATCGCTGAACGTCGCCGTGATTACCGCACTGGCGCGGTGGTTCAAAGGCAAGGAACTTAGCTTCGCATTTGGATTGAACCTCACGGCCTCACGATTAGGAACTTTCGCTGCGCTGAATTCTCCTACGTGGGCACGGTGGGCTTATGCCAGTTGGCGAACTCCGTTTCTGATTGCGCTGGCTTTCGCGGCGCTTTGCGTGGTCGGCGCGGCGGTTTACTGGTTTATGGAAGCGTGGGCCGAGAAGAACTACAGCCTGGGGGCGGTCTCGACCGACAAAGTTGTGTTCGCCGACTTGTGGAAGTTCGGCGTGAGTTACTGGCTGATTGTCGCGCTCTGCATTGTTTTCTATTCGGCGATCTTCCCCTTTCAGACTTTTGCGGTGAAGTTTTTCATGGAGGCGCATGGAACATCGCGGGAGTTCGGCGGGTTCTTGTCCAGCATGCTGACTTTATTCGCCATGATTGCTACGCCGCTGTTTGGCTTGTGGGTGGATCGCGTTGGAAAACGGGCGCTGTTGATGATGTTTGGATCGGTACTGCTCATTCCTGTGTACCTGATGATGGCCTATACGCAGATCAACCTTTACATACCAATGGCGATGATGGGGGTTGCGTTTTCGCTGATTCCGGCGGTGATGTGGCCTTCGGTCGCTTACATCGTCGATCAATCCAAGCTGGGGACGGCTTATGGGTTGATGACGATGATCCAGAATATTGGGCTGTTCGGGCTGAACTTGCTGGTGGGATGGGCTAATGAATATAGCCATGCCGATGCTTCGAACCCGGCTGGGTACCGGCTGGGTATGTGGATCTTCTCGGTTCTGGGGTTGCTTGGGGTGCTGTTTGCGTTTCTGCTGCGGCAGCGGGAGTTGGGACCTTCCGGGCATGCTGGAGAGTATTACCACAGCGAAGGGTGCGGCATAGGCAGCTTAAAACCTTTACCACGGAGGGCACGGGGCTTCACGGGGTAGATCACAAGCTACCAATTTACGAAGATTGCGACTCTTCCGGCTGGTTGGGGTTTACGTTGTGGGGGATTCCGATGCATTCAAGTGTGCGATGGCAAAGGGTTTCTGGCGGGGGCGGGGTTGGGATCGGGGTTGGCAATACGCCTTCTAAGATTGGTAGAAATAGTCTGATATTCTGGAGGTGAGGATGCCCTTGCCTTCGCACCAAAGTCACGCAAACAGTACAACACAAACTACTTATGCCGCATCCCAACGAGTGCGGTCGGAAACAGGCGATTTGACCGAGCCACGACAGCAACAGGGTGCCGAACCTAGCGAAGCCGACCTGATCCAACGGGCCAAGCTAGGGGACGCGGAAGCGTTCCAGGCGCTCTACGATAAGCACAAGCGGCGGGTCTATTCGCTGTGTTTGCGGATGACTGCAAACACGGCGGAGGCGGAAGATCTGGCGCAGGAAGCGTTCCTGCAGCTCTACCGCAAGATCGCGACGTTTCGGGGTGAGTCGGCATTTTCGACGTGGTTGCACCGGCTTTCGGTCAACGTCGTGCTGATGCATTTGCGGAAGAAAAGTCTTCCATCGGTTTCGCTGGAAGAGATGACCCAGGGCGGCGAGGAAGAATCTCCGAAGAAGGATTTCGGAGCGGACGATGTGGCACTGGCCGGGTCCATCGACCGGATGCAGCTGCAACGGGCGGTGGAAAGTCTGCCTCCCGGCTATCGAATGATTTTTGTACTTCACGACATCGAAGGATACGAGCATAATGAGATCGCGAAAATCGCGGGATGCTCGATCGGCAATAGCAAATCGCAGTTGCACAAGGCGCGCATGAAGTTGCGCGACCTGCTCAAGATGAATAGAGCCGAAAAGGCCGGGAAGTCTCGGGTAGGTTAGGCAAGCAGTAAATGATGCTAAGGAAGCGAGCCAAACGCGCGATTATTGTGTCGCCAAGAACGCGACACTTCGCGCGGCTCGCCCAGATCCCTCGCGGCGCGAAAAACGCTTGCTCGGGATGACAACTTGAACCTGAGCAGGGGCGTAAGAGTTGCGGTGAGAGTTGAAGTCGCAACAAAACTTGGGGAGAAGTTATGACGTGCGTTGAGCTGGAGCAGAGCTTGGCGGAACAGGAAGACGTAGGCAGTTGGGAGCAGCGAGCCCATCTGCGCGAGTGTCCGGCGTGCTCTACGCTGGTGAGAGAATTGAACCTGATTGTGGCGGCGGCCGGCGAGCTGCAAGAGGCAGACGAACCCAGTCCTCGAGTGTGGAATTCCATTGAAGCGGCATTGCGGCAGGAGGGATTGATTCGTCCGCAGCGGCCGTTTGTGTCTTCGTTTGGCGCGCGCTGGGGCGCGGCGCGCTGGCTGGTGCCGGCGGCGGCAATGTTGTTGCTGGCTTTGGGAATCTATATGCGACGGGAGTCCCAGGCGGACCATGCAGCGCAGCAGGCTCTTGTGACCTCGATGGGGAA
>JBEKJF010000286.1:0-6560 GCA_050011375.1 Candidatus Sulfotelmatobacter sp. | reverse complement strand
CTATCGTCCGACGCTGCGGCGGGGCAAGCCCACTGAGTCTGCGCCGCAGGAATACGACGCTGCGCTGGCTGACAAATCGAATACCAGCAAACCCGCGTCTTCGTCTTTGGGGAAAGCCGCCGCGGTGCCTTCTGAGCCGGTGCAGCTTGTGGCGGCAATTTCCGATGGGGGTGGGCCCGACCCGCGGCCTTACCAATTTTATTGGAAGCCCGGCGAAGAGGACGAGCGACGCCAGCAGATGCTCACGCTTGCCGGCAATGAAGTGCAGGCTTACGCGAATGCGCTGGCGAAGAACCGCATCTCCGCTACGCCGCCGCCTGCCTCTGGCGCGGCAGCGAAAAGCCGCAAGACGACGGCCAAGCCTGTGCAGCCGGTGCTAGAGAACATTCAGTTTCGCACCTTCGATGTATGGACGACCAGCCAGCCGGTGATGATTCTGAGTGGCGAGGCGCACTTTCCTCCCGCGCCGGGAGCGACGACGGAACAGTATTCGATCACGCTGGTCGCTCGAACCGATATCTACGGCAGTCTGCGCAAACTGTATGCAGGCGTGACAGACAAGTTCCACCTGGACGTGACTCCGCGGCTGGAATTGATCGATGCCGTCGATGCAGATGGGGACGGCCGCGGAGAGTTGTTGTTTCGCGAGACCACAGATGCCGGCAGCGGATATGTGATTTACCGCGCGTCTGCCGACAAGCTGTCGAAGATGTTTGACAGTCTTTCGGAGTAGAACGGCAGTTCTCAGTTCTCAGTAAAAACCCAAGGGCCTTCACCGAGAACCGAGAACTGCCTTGTTACGTTTCGATTCCTACGTGGCAGACGCGGCCGACCAGGTAATCGGAGGCGGACTTGCCTTCTTCCATAGTCACAACTTCGATAGGGTAGGCCTGGTTGTGCGGCCGCAGAATCAGATGGTTACCGGCGATTTCGACGTACTTCACCGTGCAGTCCTCGTTTTTGAGCACAGCGTACATGTTAAATTCGCCCTTGCGATAGGGTTTTAGCGAGTTGTAATGGCGGTCGATGAGAAGTGTAGCTCCGGGCAGCAGGCGAGGGTACATGCTCATGCCTTCGCGGGCGTCCACTTTGATGAGTACGAAGCGCTCCCACTCCTCGCGATTGCCTTCGGTTTCGGCCTTCAGTTTTTTCAGAAAGCTTTTCTTAAATTTCAGGATTTCCTTGACGTGCATGCTGGTGATGAGTGGTTGGGTGGCCGCGACGGTTCCGTCGGTCAAAAGAATGTTCTGGAACTCGTCATTGCTGGGAGGCACGATCGAAGCGCGCTTGTTCACCTCGGCTGGGTCCAGCAGATCCAGCACTGAAAGGTGCTGGACGGCGAGGACCCGGTCCATACCCTCGAGGCTCAAGCCGCGCTTGCGATTCAAGAAGTTGGAGATGTGAGCCTGCTTGAATCCGGTCTGTTGAGCCAGCCGGAGCCCGGTCAGATCGCCCTCGTCGATGCGCTCCCAAAGAGTTTCGCGGAGGTTGTCCTGCAGTACTCGGAATTTCATAGCTGGGAGTATAGCACGCGGCTTATAGCAATACGCTAACAGTGGAGGTTGCCTTGCGGTACTCGGTAGTTCATAGCTGGGAGTTTTGCATGTGGCTTATAGCAATACGCTAACAAAATAAAGTTTTCCACAGCCCTTTTGACGCGGCAACCTTGACTCTGGTTTTTAGCAGCTATACGATCGCGACAGTCTATAACCAAATTTGTTTTTGAGGGATGGCCAGCTATGAGTAGCGAGGATAACTGCAATGAAGAGAAGGACTTCGTGGAGTTCCGGCGGAAAGTGCGGGCTGCCGAGGTGCTTTCTGCGGCCATGGAGCGGCTGGTGAGGTCGGTGAACTTCAGCGGGCGCATAAGCGTAGTTGTGCAGAACGGCCGAGTTCTTAAATCGGGATATGAAGAAGGGTTTTTTCGGCAGCGCGACTCCAGCACCATGCTGGAACGAGGTTTGGCGATCGAACCATAAATAACTGGCAGCAATGGGGTTAGGCGATTTTCGCCGAAGGCAGCGAATCGGGGAGGACACAACTCAGCGCCAAACAACTGTGAAAAGTAAATAGCTCAAGCAGGCCATCGTAAGAGAAACGAGCCCTGCGTTCGGTTACCGCCTCGGAAGCGGCGCCCGGCGCAGGGCTTTTTTTTCGGCTGCAGCCTTCCGGCCGCAGCAAAACTGTTTGAACCGCAACCGCTCAGGTTCGCAACGCGGAGCCTCGAGCTTCAGGAGGGAACGATGAAAGCCAAGGCAGGAGAGATCAATCCTACGAACGAGTTGAAGTTCGAGTTGAAGTATTGCGAACGCTGCGGCGGTTTGTGGCTGCGTCCGGTGGGTGGCGGGCAGGTGTATTGCGTGGCTTGCGGGAGCGAGATGGCCAAGATGCCGGCGGCTTCGTACGACCGCAAGGGAGGCGCGAAGGTGCCGCAGGGTCCAGTGCGAGGGAATCTGGATTACAGCGATTTCGATGACTACGAGGAGTCCGAGGGATTGGATCTGGATGGGGATGGAGGTGTGGCATGAGCGGATACGTGGATTGGATCGCGGCTGTGGCAGACGACGTTCCTTGCCCAAAACCGATTGAACCCGGCGGAGATAAACAGTCTCTCAGCAAGGCCGCTGATGCGGCAACTGAATGGCAGGGTTTGCCGGCGCATAATTTTCCGACGCATCCGGCGGCTCCTAACGAAGCCCAGATGCAGAATGATCCACTTGATCGCAATCCTGATTTGTGGATGTACAGGAAACGAACGGTAAGCTTATTACATAGGTACTGGCGTTTTTCGCTGGAGACCGGGCGGTTGCCGTCGTTCGTTGGGCGGGAATGCTTCCGCGCAAAGATATCTTTCTACACCTCGGCGACCTTCGAGGATCGAGTCATCTTCGTGCGGGATGTAGAGAAGTCGTTGGAACGACTGGAGTATTGGGATCAGCAACTGATCGCGCGCATCATTTTCCAGGAATACAGTCATGAGCAGGCCGCGCACATCCTGCACTGCAGCCGCAGCACAGTTGAGCGCAGATTTCCTTTCGTGCTCGACTTGATAAGCGAAGACTTTCTAAGAGTGGGATTGCTGGCTGAAGCGCCTACGAAGGGACGGGCGGCGCGATGATCGAAATCTTGTCAAGAGGGCATTTCAGGCGAAATCTTCGCAAGTTGCTGATGATACGGCAAATATAAATTTGCGAAACATGACACAATACCCCCCTGCAAAATGCTATTCTGAATATATAGAGTAAAGAAAAAAAGAAATACTCTATTGAGGCGCGCTAAAAAGCGCGCCTTTCGTTTTTTGGGGGCAGGATTTTGTGGACAGGCGCCTTATGGGCTAATGTCATTTACAAGCACGAAACGCCTGTGCGGGCCTGACGGCCTGCTCCACCCAAATTTTGCGGAGGGCGAGTCGTGAAGAAGAAGGCAAAGGGAAAAATCAGGGCGGTGCCAAAGAAGCCTGTGGTTCGGTCTGCGCCGAAGAAGAGTCCGGCAAAGAAGAAAAAGGGCACGGATATCGTTGAGGTCAGGGAAAGCATTAACGAACTGGTGAAAGAGTCCGCTGAATTGATTGCGACTTCGGTGATTGAAGTTGCGACGAGAACCGGCCAGTTGGCATCGGCGAAGTATTTGTTTGAAGCGATTGGGTTGTATCCAGCAACGGAACAAACGGAGCCTGCGCCGCTCGATGGTTCGCTGGCTCACACGCTTTTGGCGCGGATGGGAATACCGACGGAGCCGGTGATTTACGACGACGATGAGTTCGCTATTCCAGCCGCAGGAGAGTTGAAGGAAGAAGCTGCTTGCATGGCCAGTGAGAATTCCGGAACCGAGCGGAAAGGCGAGCAGGAGCGTGTGGTGGAGATCGGTGGAGGGAAGTCGGCCGATAACGAGGATGCCGTAGAATGAAGCGCGGGAGTTGGGGCGCAGGCGAGACTGGCGGGGGTACGGTGTTATCGGTTTCGCCGCGGGTGGGATCGCGAGAGAAAAATCTGCTGGATTTGTTTTCGACGGATGCAGTTCCAGCAAATGCATCTCTCCGGAAAATTCGAGCGGGCAGATATGTTCGCGCCGCAGGACGCAAAGTGGGAATGGATATAACGTGGGTGACCGACCGGATTGCGGTCGGCGGCGGAATCTGGAACGCGGACAACATGGCGGCGGCGGCGCGTGCGGGAATTACGCACATTATCGACATGCAGATCGAGTTCGATGACACGCCGCTGGCCGTGCCGGTCGGGATTTCCGTTTGCTGGAATCCGGTGGACGATGATTTTGAACCAAAGCCTGCCAATGTATTCAGGCGCGGCGTGGAATTTGCGCTGGCGGCTCTTAAACAGGATGGGACGAAGGTGTTGGTGCATTGCGCGGCTGGAGTTCACCGGGCGCCGATGATGGCGCTGGCGTTACTGGCGGTGCTGGGATGGACCGTGGAGGATGCTATGGAGTTGATTGAGAGGAAGCGTCCCGTTGCTGATTTCGCGGATGTTTATGTGCAGAGTGTGGAGAGGTTTTTGGGCGGGCGGGAGTGAGGCGGGCTTCGGCTTTCGGGCTTCGGCTTCCGGGCCTTTAACTGACTGGTGGACCGCGAACTACAAATGGAGCGGAGTAGAAATTCCTTGCCTGGGCTGAGGTACTGCAGGCGGGGTAGGGATCCTTCGACTGCGGTTGTGCTTCGCATTCGCGAAGCACAACCTTCGCTCAGGATGACAATATAAAGTTTTAGGAGGAAGTATGTTTCAGGCTTGCCGCCCTACAGGGCGGCTTTTTTATTGGGTGCTGGTGGTGGTGATGGCAGCGAGCATCCGAGTTTGGGCTGGTGAAGAAGCTTCCGCGGGAAAGCCGGCAACTTCCCCAACGGCGAAGCCGAGCGCAGCGGATCCATCTGCGCGCGCGGCTTCGCCGGCCCTCCAAAGCGGGCCGGAGTTGACGAGCGTGATTGATACCGTCTACATGGCGAGTGGAAGTCCTGCTCAGGGTGTGCTGATTATTACCTGGCCAGCGTTTGTGGCGGCGGATGGGATGGCGGTCGCTCCGGGATCGTTGGATGTGACCCTGGGAACGAACGGGGCGTTGGATGTGACGCTGACGCCGAACGCGAACGCAACTCCGGCGAACACTTATTACACCGTGGTCTACCAGTTACAGCCGAGCGAGGTGCGAACGGAATATTGGGTGGTGCCGACTAGTTCTCCGGCGACGCTGGCGCAGGTGCGGACTACGCCGGGATCGGGAACGGCGGCGCAGCCGGTATCGATGCAATACGTAAACACGGCACTGGCGGCGAAGGCGAATGACAACGCGGTGGTGCATCTCGCCAATGCGGAGACGGTTACGGGGGTCAAGAGTTTCACGACGCCGCCGAATGTTCCGAATCCGGTGAACACGGGAGACGTCGCGAATAAATCCTACGTGGATACTTCGATCGCCAATGTGGGCGCGGGGAATTACTTACCGACGGCCGGCGGGGCGATGACTGGGGCGCTTACTTTGAGTGGGACCCCGACGGCGCCGCTGCAAGCGGCTGACAAACAATACGTCGATTCCAATATTGCGCTGAAGGCTGACTTGATTAGCGGGTTAGTGCCGACTAGTGAGTTAGGAAGCGGAGCAGCTTCGGGGTTGAACTGCCTGCTGGGAAACGGAACGTGGGGGTCGTGCGGCTCGAGCGCCAATGCGACAGAGATTCAGAGTGTGCCGGTCGGCACGGGTGCGCCGACGAACGGACAGGTACTGGCCTACTCTTCGGCGAGCGGGCAATATGTACCGTCGACTCCGGCGGGCGGGACGGGCGGAGTATTGATCAGTCCACCATCGAACCAGAATATTGCGCAACCGGTGGGCACGAGCTTTAACGCGAATACGTTCAACGGGGTTCGCTATGTAACGCCTTCGGATAACTGGTCGCAGACGGTATCAGCAAATCTGGCGATTCCGAATTCGGGTCAAACCATGACGTTGACCCCGTGCCCACTGGGAATTAATACGTCAAATAATTCTGCCCAGCCTTTCTACGTTTACATTCCGACGACGAATGCCGAAGCCGCACTGGTGACGGGAGGGACGTGTACATCGGGGGCAGTGAGCGGGACGATTGTGGTTACTACCACGGTGGCGCATTCGGCCTCATCGAACACGATTCAGAGCGCGTATGGGGGAATCCAAGAGGCGTTGAACGACGCGGGAAGCCCGAACGCTTTCATCGTGATACCGCCTACTGGAGCGAACACGAATGCGTACCAGGTCTATGCCACGATCTTCCAGCAGAATCTTCGTTCGACGGTAGAGGGATACGGTGCTCTGGTGCAGTGCCACACTCGATCGGTGTGCTGGCTTATTGGAGATCGCGTTTCGGCGAGTGATTTCTCGAGTCAAAAACTGAAAGGGCTCCGGTTCACATCGGCAGTAAATATTGATGGTGTGCAGGTCACATCAGTTTCAGTTGCTGGCAACGCTGTGACGATGACGGCGGCAGGACATCCTTTTCTGACGGGAGATTACGTCGCGACCAACGTTTCGATCCCGACATACGGCGCCTATCACGGATTCTGGCTGATCACCTC
>JBEKJF010000285.1:0-6594 GCA_050011375.1 Candidatus Sulfotelmatobacter sp. | reverse complement strand
GCCGCCCGCAATTCCAACCAGCAAGCAGATAACTGCCAACACGTAGGCCTGCACGCTAGTCCATTGTTCAATCGAGGAAGAACTTGCGCGATTTGTGTCCGTCATTGTCATTGCTCCTTCAGATATTTTCTTGCCTGTCGGCGAAAGCCAACATGAGCCGGCTTCGCCCCCACAATCCCGAGCAGACGTTAGCTCTTGCTCTGCGTCTGGACGTCCGTTATCAGTTTCTGCACCCTGGCTTTACGGTCTTCGCTCAACTGCGGATTCGATTTCAACAGCAGTTGCCAGGCGGCGAGCGCTCCCTTGCTGTCCTTTTTCCCCTGCAACCTCATTATTCCGAGGTTGAACAGGGAGTTCGCGTCCTTCGGATCGTAGTGCAACGCCTGTTGCAGTTGACTGATCGCGCCATCTACATCGCCTCCGTAGTAGAGGCACGAAGCGAATTGAACGCGAACAGGGACATTCTTCGGATCAACGTTCAATGCCTTGTCATAATAGCCAGCGGCTGCCTTGAACTGGTGCGTAGCTCCGTACACATCCCCGACCTTGGTGAGCAGGCCGCTGTTGTTCGGGTCGCTCTTGAGTTTTTCGAGCAAGGGCGCCGCCTTGTCGTCGGCCATCTTTTTCATTTGTTCAAGGCTGGGCATCTGATCGCCCGTACCGCTAGCGGCGTGAGGCGATTTTGTGGCGGCGGCCACAGTTGCCACAGGCCGCGGGGCAGGGGATTGCGACCCGCGAAACAAGTATCCAATCGCCAGCCCAACCACAAGGCTGATTACTGCCATCGCGTAGGCCTGCTTCGCTTGCCAAGCCGATGCCACGGTTGGCTGCACATCGGTTTCGTTTTCCATCCTGACCCCCGGGCCGGTATCGGGCTTAAATCTCGCCCCTTGCCGGCTAGCCTGTACGGAACGATCCATCGCCCCGCCCACAGGACTTTACAGTCCCTAGCCGACTCAACTTTAAAGGCGAGGTAGGAAACAGGCAGCATTCTGCGTCACATGAGAATGTGACGTCGGTCACACGGGACGAAAGCCCGTCAACCGCGTGAGTTGGACCTTGTTGTTTGGAATAGAAGGCCGCCGATTTCACTGCACGCGGCTTCGCAGAGAATCAACGGTTTTTTGCGCCGTTCGGTTGGAGCGCCCGTTCGCGCAGTCGTAGCGCAGCGCCGTTATTTGGATCGATCTGTAGTCTTGATATGGTTGCACAAGTCGACGGTTAAACATTTCCGATCAGTCTCCCGAGAAATCGTTTAGCATTCACGGACCAGCGCTCAAAACGTTAAATCGTAGTTTCGCCTGCCTTCCACGGAATTTTGCAATTGCGGCACAACGCATCTCGTGGAAAGATGTAGGTCCAAATCATTATCGATGAGCTCTTTCATTTCATTTCGACCGCTCAGCCGATCTGACTTTCCTCTCCTTCAACAATGGATGTCCGCTCCCCACGTGGCTGCGTGGTGGCATGAGACCCTCGATCTTGCGAGTGTTAACTTGAAATACGGACCAAGAGTGGATGGCATTGAACCAACACGCGTTTTCATGATCGAGCACACGAAACGCCCAATAGGCTGGATTCAGTGGCATCTCTGGTCGGATTATCCAGAGCATGCGCAACAACTGGGGGCCGAACCCGCGTCGGCTGGCATTGACCTGGCAATTGGCGAAGTGGCGATGACGGGCTTGGGATTGGGGCCGGTTGCAATTCTGGAGTTCCTGAGGCAAATCGTCTTTGCAGAGCCTCGCGTGAACGCTGTGATCACCGATCCTGAGGAGAATAACCTCAGATCATTGCATGCCTTCAAGAAGGCAGGGTTCACCTTCGCGAACACGGTTCAACTCGCGGGCGAACAGTTCCAACGGAGAGTTGTGCGCATGGATCGCACAGGCACGGATCGCACAGGCATGGATCGCGCGTAGACCTCGTGTCGAGAGTTGCAAGGCATGGTATTCCTGCAAGCCATACTCACTGGTTGAAAATTGTTCCAGAACAGCGGCGAGATATCGGCTCTGCGGGACCGTAGGCGTATCATCCGAATAACAAAATAAAGCTGTTGAGAATGGAGTTAAGAAATGTCCCAGTCCATCGACTGGCCGCCGCCACGTTCAGGGCGGCCTGGCCGTCGCCGCCCGCGCTTAATTTTCATACTTGTGGTGCTTGCCATTATTTTTTTCGGTGGTCGTGCCTCGTTGTCGTATTACGTGGACGTGCTCTGGTTCCGATCGCTCGGCTACGGCGATGTCTTCTTCAAGACCCTGAATCTTCGGTGGGAAGTTTTTCTGGTTTTTGCGGCAGCCACGCTGGTCATTCTGTACGGATCATTCATGGCCCTGAAGCGCGCCCACCTTCCCGATCTGCCGGATGGCCATACAATTCTTATCGGCGGGAAACCGGTACGGCTTCCGGTTGAGCCCGTTCTGCGCACCATTGCACTCATCTTCTCAGTCGTCGTCGCGTTGGCAACGGGCGCCGCGATCAGTGGAGAGTGGGCGACGCTCGCGCTCTTTTGGCACATGCCTCCAGCTGCGAGCAACATAGCAGACCCGATTTTCGGCAAGCCGCTGAACTTTTTTCTGTTTGCGCTGCCCGCGTGGCAACTTCTTCTCGGCTGGCTGCTTACGCTATCGGTGATCACCTGCATTCTCGCCGTTCTCTTTATCCTTATCACTGGCGGAGCGCGCGCGATCACCGGCCGCCTCAGCCGGCAGGTCGTGTTGCCGTGGCGCGGCTTGTCGATCACATTTGCATTTCTGTTGGTGATCGTTGCTGCGCGCGTCTACATCGGCCGCTTCGAGTTGTTGCTTGAAGATCACACGATCTTCGGCGGCGTCACCTACACGGATGCGCACGTCACGCTTACCGGGTTGCTCGTGGTATGCGTCGCACTGCTGCTTGGGGCGGCGATCGCAATCGTCAACTCATTGCGAGTTCCGCAGGGACGCTGGCTGATTGCCGCGATACTTCCCGCCGCGGTCTGTTATATCGCGGTTCAAGGCATCGCGTGGTACGTGAGCAGCTTCGTCGTCAAACCCAATGAACTGGTTCGCGAGAGACCTTATATTGTGTACAACACCGAAATGACGCGACAGGCCTACGGCCTAAACCGTATGATGCAGCGCGAATTTCCCGCGGAGACAACCATCGAAGCCGCGGACCCGGCCAATAATCAGGCCACGCTGCAGAATATCCGGCTGTGGGATTGGCACGCGCTGCAGGACACGTTGCGCCAGATTCAGGAAATCCGAACGTACTATGACTTCCCAGATATCGATATAGATCGATACAACATCGACGGCACAAATCGCGAGGTCATGCTCGCCGCCCGCGAGCTGAACGTAGACAAACTGCCGGAGAGCAGCCGCAACTGGATCAACGAAAAGCTAATCTACACTCACGGCTACGGCATCACGATGAACCCGGTGAATGGATTTACTGCGGAGGGATTGCCGAAGCTGATGTTGAGCAACATGCCCGTCCAGAGTACGGTGCAGGGACTGAATGTGACGCGGCCGGAGGTTTATTTCGGCGAGTTGACTAACACTGATGTGTACGTGAAGACGCGGCAGAAGGAATTCAATTACCCGCAGGGCGAGAGCAACAACCTCACGTCGTATGAAGGTGACGGCGGAATTGTGATTGGCGGTTTCTTGCGGCGATTGATCATCGCCCTCGATCAGGATGATCTTGCGAAGCTGCCTTTCAGCGACGACGTGAATAAGGATAGCCGGCTGCTGATGCGGCGCAACATTCGCGAGCGCGTCGCGGCATTGGCGCCGTTTCTCACATTCGATCCGGATGCGTACATCGTGCTCGGCGACGATGGCCGGCTTTCCTGGATCATGGATGCATTCACGGTTTCAGACAGTTATCCATACTCAACGCATTATCGCCTCAATGACAATTCCATCAACTACATGCGGAACAGCGTCAAGGTTGTGATCGACGCTTACGATGGCACGACCACGTTTTACGTATTCGATCCGGAAGATCCGATCATTGCGGCCTACCGGGGAATTTTTCCCAGTCTTTTCAAGGATGCTGCGCTGATGCCTGCGGGACTTCGCAAGCACGTACGCTATCCTGAGTTACTGTTGAAACTGCAAGCGGAAGTTTATGGGCTGTATCACATGATGGATCCGGAGGCGTTTTATAACCGTGAAGATTTGTGGACCGTTGCCACTGAAGTTGGTATGGGCGAAGGAGGCACGCAGACTACGCAGTCGATGCAGCCGAACTTTGTGCTGATGAAGTTGCCGGGCGAAACCGGTGAGGAGTTTGTTGAGATACTCCCGTTCACGCCCGCGAACCGGAATAATCTGATCGGTTGGATTGCCGGGCGCAGCGATGGAAGCGCGTACGGTACGTCGGTGGTCTACAACTTTCCCAAGACTAAGCTGGTCGATGGACCGCTGCAGATCGAGGCGCGCATTGATCAGAATGCGCAACTATCTGGACAGCTGACGTTGTGGAATCAGCAAGGCTCGCACGTGCGTCGCGGCACGCTTCTGGTGATTCCTTCCGGGCGCGCGCTTTTGTACGCGGAGCCGATTTACCTGCAGGCCGAGCGTAGTCCGATGCCGGAGTTGCGTCTGGTTGTGCTCGCGCTGCAGGATAAACTCGCTTACGGACCGACCTTCGAGTCGGCAATGTCCTCGCTTTTTGGGGGAACGCTCTCGTCGCTGACGGCGCCGGCGCCGTCGAGCAACGCGGCCGAGTCGCCACGAAATACGCCCGCATCTGCCGCATCGCCTCAGCCAGCGGGGGATCTCAATGCCCTCATCGCGGAAGCTGCCAAAGACCTTGCCGACTACCAGCGCCTCACCGCGGAAGGCAAGCTCGGCGAGGCCGGACAGAAGTTGGAAGAGTTGAAGCGCGCGCTCGACAAGCTGAATGCGCGGCAAAAATAGTTCGACGGTGTTGCTGCGAGTGTGCCTGCGCGAATGTTTGATTTCTCGTTCGCAATTTGCTGGAACGAAGAAGTGCTCTGCTTATATTATTGGCGGAGAGAGTGATTGCATTTTCGACGATTCGCGTTCGTGACCGCTGCAGATTCGAGAGGACTAATAGAGTGGCTCTGATTAAGACTTCAAACCCTGCGTTGAATGTAAATAGTTTCCGCGTTGACGGGGCGGTATCCGGCGAGGCCATGACCTTGACGGGCACCGTCAACAAGACAGGAATTCTGCTGATTTGCGTGGTCGCCACTGCGGCCTGGAGTTGGAGCCGGTTCTTCCACGCTCCTGCTTCCGAGACCGTGTTGCCGATGGTGGGGATTGGCGCAATCGGAGGATTTATTTTTGCGCTGGTGACGATCTTCAAGAAAGAATGGTCTCCAGTTACGGCTCCGATTTACGCGCTGCTGGAAGGGCTGGCTCTCGGTGGCATTTCCGCGATGTTCGAGCTTCGGTATCACGGAATCGCAATTCAGGCAGTTGGCCTGACCTTTGGAACTCTGTTGGTTCTTCTGATCGCCTACCACTCGGGACTGATTCGAGTAACGGAGAAGTTCAAGCTGGGCGTGGTCGCGGCTACTGGTGGTATTGCGGTTCTCTATCTGATTGAATTCGTGCTCGGTTTTTTTGGTGTCCACTTCGCTGCCATCAATGGTTCCGGATTGCTCGGGATCGGATTCAGTGTGGTGGTTGTGATTGTCGCCGCTTTGAACCTCCTCCTCGATTTCGACTTTATCGAAAGTGGCGTTGCCGCCGGCGCTCCCAAGTACATGGAATGGTACGGTGCGTTTGGCCTGATGGTCACTTTGATCTGGCTTTATCTGGAGATTTTGCGCCTGCTGGCCAAGATCAACAGCCGTAGATAACCGGCGCGGTTATTCTCGTCCAGCCACGACAGCTCACCGACATCAGTCAGAAGAACGAATCGGGAGCGGACGGATCCGGGAAAAACTTGATCGCTCTACTATTTCTCTTCGAAGTTGCCCGTCTGCAGGGAAAGGTAGCGTTCATAGCCCACCTCTTTGATTTGGTGAAGTTGGGCTTCGAGCCAATCCACATGGTCCTCTTCATCCTTGAGCAGCTTCACCAGCAGGTCTCGGCTGCCATTGTCCTTTTCCTGGGTTGCGATCTGCACAGCGGCATTGTATTGCTTGACTGCCCCGAGCTCGAGAGCCAGATCACTCTCAATCATGTGGCGTACAGTTCCGCCGACGGTGAGCTTCAGAGGCTCCATCGAAGGGGTTCCATCGAGAAAAAGGATTCTCTCAATCAGCACTTCGGCGTGCTTCATTTCGTCGATGGATTGCTTCTTGATGTAGTCGGCGATTTTCTTGTAGCCCCAGTTTTCACACATTTCCGCGTGCAAAAAGTACTGGTTGATTGCCGTTAACTCTTCGCGCAGAGCGTCATTCAATTCTTTTAGTACTTTAGGATTACCTTTCATCCTCGCCTCCTCTTAGCACAGCGAGTCTACTCTATTTCGGGGGCTTGCTTTACAGTCAAAGCAGGTTGGGACTAGATTTTAGTGTCGGCGAGTTTGACCTTGGAGCTGCACCTTGCAACCCTCGATTGATCGCGGTGAACCCGCAACCTCACTTTCGGCCAAAGCCATGGCCGATGCCATTCTCTCTTCGGACCT
>JBEKJF010000284.1:0-6599 GCA_050011375.1 Candidatus Sulfotelmatobacter sp. | reverse complement strand
CGCCTGCGGCGTAACCTTCACATCAAACATTCCACCAGCATGCATCATCATAACTTTGTCCGTAGCGGGCGCTGCATGAGCCGGTGTATCTTGCGTGTGTCCCAAAGGGCCCAAGGCCAGACACGAAAAGTTCACCAGAAGTAATACAAAGCGACTTGGAAGTCCGCGGCGCATTGGTTTGACGGGAAGCCAACGCTTTTCTCCGCGGCAGTTCTCCGCGTCCTCCGCGGTGAAAGGCTTTAGATTTTAAGCGAGAAGCTAGCAGCTAGAAGCTCAATACTTCCGCAGCACTCCAATCACCCGCCCCTGCACTTCCACCGACGCCGCCGGCACAATGATCGGCTTCATAGTCACATTCGAGGGTTGCAGCCGGATGTTATCCCCTTCGCGATAGAACCGCTTCAGCGTTGCGTCCGACTGCTCAATGAGCGCGACCACGATGTCGCCATTGTGCGCCGTCTTCAGTTTCTCGACCAGCACATAGTCGCCATCGAGAATGGCTTCATCCTGCATAGAATCGCCGCGCACCTCCAACACGAAAACTTCCTTCGAGCGCACAAAGTCGGCAAGCGAAATGGTCTCATTACTCTGCACAGCCTCAATGGGCTGGCCAGCGGCAATGCGCCCCAGCAGCGGCAGCACCAGCCCGGTGTTGACGCTCATGGCCTGCTTAAGCCGTCCCTTGGGCGGCACCAGGTCAATGGAGCGGCTGCGGTTGTAATCGCGGGTGAGCAGCCCTTTCTTCTCCAGGTTCGTAATGTGCTTGTGCACGGTAGCCAGCGAGTTCAGGTCAAGCCCATTGCCAATCTCTTCAAATGACGGAGAATACCCATGCTCCGCCACAAAGCGGGAGATGAAGTCATAAACTTCGCGCTGCCTGCGTGTAATCGCCATGCCGACATTGTTGGCGAATGGAAGGCGAATGTCAAGAAGAATCAGCTTCTAGCCGCTAGCTTCTAGCCACGGTTTGTGTGGAGCGGACACTACTGTCCGCCGCTTTTGACTTCGATTTTGGTTTCGACTCTGCCGCCGCTGAGGCTATTCAGAGCCTTTCAGCTTTCCAGTTATTCTCCCTGTGATGTCGAGACCCGTCTTCGCAAACCCCGCAACGAGTTTTCGAAATGCTGCACTCGCCGCTTCACAAGATCGCTGCGCCCGCCCAAGCCGATCTTCAAATCACCATAGCCATTGGCAAAGGGAAGGAATGTCAAGAGGAATCGGCTTCCGGCCTTCGGCTTGTGTGGGGCGGGCGTCTCGCCCGCGGCTTTTGACTTTCGCTGCCACCTTCCCTCGTCGGGTTCAAAGTCTATGCTAGAATGACCTGAATTGATTAATTAGTTCGAGCAATTCAATGGCTACCCTCAACACATCTCTGAAAGTCATCTCGGCTCTGGCGGCGCGCACCCAACTGGGGCAGATCATGCGCCGCGCTCGGCTGGAACAGACCCGCTTCGTGGTGGGCCGCCGGGGCGAGCCCCAGGTCGTGATCATGGGCATCAAGGACTTTCTCAACACCATCGCGCCGGAAAAGAAAGTTCTTGCCGCCATACGCGCAGAAGCCCGCAAGAAGGGCAAAGACAAACTTTCCCTGCGGCAGATTAACCGCGAAATCCGGGCTTACAGGCGCGAGCGTTCGCTCTAGCTCCAACGTTTCGCCTGCACTGGACAGAAGTCTTGCAACGGTTTCCATCAAACACGATTCGGGTTGTGCTGGATACCAACATAGTGGTATCGGCACACCTGAAAAGTGAAGGCTTCGAGCGTCACGTTTTGGACCTCGCGCTTGCTGGAAAATTGCGACTGGCCGCTTCCGAACCGATTCTCGCCGAGTATGCCGCCGTCCTCGCCCGCCCTAAGTTCGCCATCTCTCAAAGACGCCTCGCAAGATCGATAGGGCTGGTTCGAGCCTCGGCGCAAATTGTGAGCCCATCCCGCAGACTAGTGATCGCTCACGACCCGGCCGACAATCGGTTCCTTGAATGTGCGGAGGCCGCCCGCGCAGACTATCTGGTCACCGGCAACAAGCGCGACTTTCCCCCGAGATGGCGTCAAACCTCGGTTGTCAATGCCCGCGAGTTGATCGAATGGATCGCCGCCGGCCTCCGGCGATGAAGTCTCGTTTTCCACACCCACCCTGTGACATCTAACCTTGCGCACAATTCCAATCCAGCCCATCATGGACGAGGCGAAGGCAGTCCCGGTAAAAGAGCCGAGAACAGCCCTAACTCCTTTGTTGTGAAGATTTTGACCTCTAACCCCTCTGCAATCAAGATCTTGCAGACACTTTTTGCGAACCCCGCGCCCAGCAAGCCTTTTCAAGGTATGGGGGGTGGGGGGAATAACTTCAGAGTTAATAGATTTTTCCATTTCGGTTCCATCGTTTCCAGAATCGACGCAAAGTTTTTTCGCGATGGAAATCCACAGGCCCATAATTGGCATTCCCTCCAAACTGAGCCTGCTCTTCAATTTCTAAGGTTTTTGGGGTACGCTTATGCCGCTTGTTCAAGGAGGCCTCTATGGCACAGAACACTCCGGTTGAGATGGTGAAGAGAGGTTCGACGGTTTCCATTTTGTGGGGAGTCTTGCTGATTGTGTTTGGGATGATGGCGGTCGGTTCGCCGTTCCTCGCCGCCGTGGCCGTGAACGTTGTGGTTGCGTGGCTGATTGTTTTGGCGGGCGTCGTTCACCTGATGCTGGCGTTTCGCGCGCATGGCGCGGGCAGCGTCATCTGGAAGGCTTTGGTCGGCATTGCCTATTTGTGCTTTGGCGGGTACTTGCTCGTGCGTCCGGTCGCAGGCGTAGCTTCGCTTACGCTGCTGCTGGCTTGGCTGTTTCTGATTGAAGGCGTGCTCAACATCGTGCTGTATGTGAAGATGCGTTCGGTCCACGGATCGAGTTGGGTGCTGATCGATGGCATTATCACTCTGCTTCTCGGCGCGATGATTTATATGCAATGGCCGTCGAGTTCACTGTGGGCGATCGGCACGCTGGTCGGGATCAGCATGATCATCAGCGGACTGGCGCGTGTGATGATGTCATTGGGAGTGCGCAGGGCCGCTGAAGATGTGGCGAACACAAAGTTAGCGGCTTAGTGAGAAGAAGCTAACGTCGAAGGCCGGCAGAACCAAAGCAAAGTCAAAGGCAACGCTCCGGACGGCCCGATCCACACAAGCGGACGGGCGAGCCTGCCCGTCCGCTCGCTCGTAATGAGGCTATAGGACATCCGAAACTTCCTTGGGATTCGTAAGTCTAATAGTGAGGATGCAGTTGATTAGCCGGGAGGACGTTATGGCACGAGTTTCGGTTCGGATGGTAGCGATAGTGTTGACGATGCTGGCAGTGACGCTAGCCTGCCAGGCCGGCAGCGGGATTGATGGCCCAGTTCCCGCCGCAGTGGTCGATGAGACTAAGGCTGCGGCCAAGGGAAAAGAGACGATGGTTGTGGCCGGAGGATGCTTCTGGGGCATCCAGGCTGTGTTTCAGCATGTGAAGGGTGTGCGCAGCGCGACCTCGGGATACTCGGGAGGCACGGTGAAGAATCCGGGCTATGAAGAGGTGAGCAGCGGGCGCACTGGGCATGCGGAGTCGGTCGAAATTGTTTACGATCCATCGAAGGTTACTTATGGAGAATTGCTGCGCGTGTTCTTTTCGGTGGCGCTCGATCCAACGGAGCTGAACCGGCAGGGTCCGGATGAGGGCACGCAGTACCGCTCGGTAATTTTTTATGCGAACGAAGAGCAGAAGAAAATTGCCGAAGCTTACATCGCGCAGCTGAATCAGTCCAAGGTTTTTTCGCGGCCGATCGTGACGCAGGTGGTGGCGATGGATAAATTTTATCCAGCCGAGCAGTACCATCAGAATTATGCGACACTCCATCCGGATAACGGCTACATCGCCACGTACGACGCGCCGAAAGTGGAGAATTTGAAGAAAGAATTTCCAGAACTGTACGCGAAATAGTAAGGATGCGGGCTCAACGCGCGATTCATCGGGTCGCAAAGAACGCGACCCTTCGCGCAGCCCGCCCAGATCCTTCGCGAGACAAAAAGCGTCTCGCTCAGGATGACATATAGGATTGGAGGGACCATGTTTGATTTCGATCGCGGTAAAGATGGAAACGTTTCGCGGCGCGTTTTTTTGTACGGCGCGGGCGCGGTGGTAGGCGGTTCGCTGTTGTGGCACTGGAGAATGCCGCGTGTGAATGCGGCCGTGAAGTCGGAGCCGGGAGAAGTTATGATTGTGCAGTTTTCCGACGACGGCAAGAAGTTGGGGAAAGTGAAAATCGCGAAGGTAATTAAAACAGAGGACGAATGGCGGAAGCAGCTTCCTTCGGCGTCGTTCGATATTACGCGGCATGCCGATACAGAGATGGCCTACACCGGCAAATATTGGAACCTGCACGACAAAGGAATTTTTCGCTGCATCTGCTGTGACAACGCGCTGTTCAGTTCGGAAACGAAGTTCGATTCCGGGACGGGCTGGCCAAGCTTCTGGGCTCCGCTGGCGCAGGAAAATGTGCGGGAGATCCACGATACTTCGATTGGCATGGAGCGGACGGCGGTTTCGTGCAAGGAGTGCGATGGACACCTGGGGCACGTGTTCGACGATGGTCCCAAGCCGACGGGCCTGCGCTATTGCATGAATTCGGCTTCGCTGCGGTTTGTGAAGGCGGGCTAGGGCCGCGGCTTTCACCACGGAGTCACGGAGAAAACAAGAAACGAAGGTGTAAACCTAAATGGAGAAACGGGTTCCTCTGCCGTTTCTCCATTTTTATTGCTTCAACCCGAAGTGGTTGAAATTTCAGAAGGTTATTTGTTACCGCTGGTTTGGTTGGCGCTCGTGCTCTTCAGTGTCACAGTGTCCGAAGGTTGCGGACTGGTCTTCTGCGTCTGCTGTGGCTGAGGCTTGGGGGCTGCCGATTTAACGGCTTCGTTGTTTTGGCTGGCGTGTGTGCTGCTGACTGAGTTCACCATATGAAAAGAAGATCGGCGGATTGCGCGTGGGCTTTAGGGATTTTCTTCGGACTTGGCAATCTTTGGTAATAGTTACTTGTGAACCTTTAACACAGAGGACACTGGGGCACGCAGGGTAAGGCGAAGCGCGTTGCTATTCGAGGACGCTGTCATCCAGCTTTTTGCGGGACCAGTCGTAAGCGGCTTGGACGAACGCCAAGACTACGGGATGCGGATTTTTTTCGGTGGAAGATAGTTGCGGCTGGAACAGCGTGGCTATGAAGAAGCGGTGCGTGGGAGATTCTATGGCGCGGATTTCTCCTAACGCGCCGCGGGCTACTACCGGGAAGCCGGCTTCCATGGTGGTCCATTCGAAGTCGGGATTGATTTCGAAGTTGCAGAAGAATTCTTCGGTCACGACTTCTTTGTCTTTGCCGTAGAAAGATTGCAGGTAGGAGCCGGGGCGCAAGCGGATCTCGGGGACCTTGCCGGATAGCTTGGGCGCGTCGCCATTGCGATTGGGAACGGCACAGGCTACGGGATAGATGACGATGTTCTTCGAGCCGGAATTGTTTTCGGCACTGTCGGCGTCAGCGATGCCGAGAACGTTGCGGGCGAATTCGATCAGGGCGTACTGAAAGCCTCCACAGGTTCCTAGGAAAGGCCAATCACGGCGGCGAGCGAACTCGATCCCTTTCAGCATACCGTCGAAGCTTCTGTAAGGGCTGCCGGGCGAAGCCCAAAGGCCGTCGAACGCTTCTAATATCTTTTCCGCGTTTGTGGTTAGCGACGGCGTCGGGATCCATTCCGAGCGCACTTCCAAGTTGAGTTTGTTGGCGGCGTGCTGTAGGGCTGCGTTGGTGGCGTGGTGAGAGGGGAATTCGGGATTGAAGTCGCCGAGGATTCCGATGCGAACGGATTGGCTCACGCGAGCATTGTACTAGAGGGTGCGATTGGGAGTGATTATCTTCCGGGGGCTAAGCCCGACTATTTTGTGTGCGATTTACGCGGCGCTGGAAGCGCCGCTCTTCCACGGTTGTGCCGGCATGCGATTCGCGCACAAACCTTTCGTGCGAGTTAGAGCCAGTGGATCACGTTCAGCAGGGCATAGAGACTTAGCAGGACCAAGGTCGGGCCGCCCCAGATCATTAGCGTGCACTTCCATTGTAGCGAGCGGGCGAGATCGCGCTGGCTTCGCCAGGAGATCAGAAAGGTTGGGTTGTTCTGGCCTTTCATCAGTACTACTGGAGGATGGGGGTTGAAAATCTCGGATTCCGGTTGAGATTGGGTCGTGGTGCTCGCGGCGCAGGCATGAGCAATGTTTGAATCCTGATTTGCTCGACCCTGATTTGCCAGATCCCGATTTGCTAGATCTGGGTGGACCGCGACAGCTGAGGGGGTGACTCCGGCGGCGGCCCATGCTGCGGGACTTTGGATTCCCGCTTTCGTTAGGGCGGCGGCGATTTTTTGTTGCTGGGTCATGTCGGTCGCTTTGACGGGAGCTTGATCCGGCGAAAGGCGGATTACGTGGGCCGATGCCTTGGATAATGCTTTCTCGTAGGTCGCGTCGAAGGCTGGGTCGTGCTGCAGGCCGCTGGTCAGGATGCCGCTGAACAGATTGCCATCGCCGATCACTGGAGAGAGCGC
>JBEKJF010000283.1:0-6644 GCA_050011375.1 Candidatus Sulfotelmatobacter sp. | reverse complement strand
ATGAATCAACTCGATCCCGCGCTCCACCGCCCAGGCCAAAAAATGCCGGCTGGTGAATTCCGGCCCGTTATCGCAGCGAATCGCTTGCGGCCGTCCGCGTTCGGCGATCCTAGCCTCCAATACCCGCGTCACTCTCCGGCTGGCAAAGCTCGTATCCACTTCCAAGGCCAAACACTCCCGCGTATACGGCGGGTGGCCCAGGCTTTTGATTTCGCCGGCATCAGCAACGCGGTGGGTGCCCCGCTCTTGCGTTCTTTGCAAGGGCGGGAGTCTGGAATGCATGCGTCGAGGGCGTTTGATCGCGCCACACAACAAATCACATGGCACACGCAGCATCGCCGCCCACCCTTGCAGAAAACGCAAGGATGGGGCACTCTCATTCGCAAGGGTTCGGGACAGTCTCGCAACCTTCTACGGAAGCTAGGTCAGGATTGCATTGACGCCAGCAACAATCTGTTCCGTTTTGCTCGACACCGGCATCCATGTGCAAGTAGATTCGCATCTGCGCGAAGTTCCGATTTGGCGCGGCAGACCCAAGCCTCGGAGAGCCAGGACAAATGAAAGCTGCTATTTTCTCTTCAACTCACACTGCGCCCCAATCGTTTCTCCATGTCGAAGATGTACCCCGTCCACAGCTGGAAGCGGGCCATCTGTTATTGCGGGTTGTCGCCTGCGGAGTGTGTCGCACGGACCTTCACATCGTTGAAGGAGATCTTCCGCCGCTTCGTCCGCGCCTGATTCCGGGCCATCAAATCGTGGGAGAAGTAATCGAAGGCGCGACCCTGGAGTTGCCGGCGGGAACCCGTGTCGGGGTTTCCTGGATGGGTGGCGTCGATGGCGATTGCCCGTATTGCCGTCGTGGCATGGAGAATCTCTGCGACAAACCTACGTTCACGGGCTACACAGTGGATGGTGGCTATGCCGAATATGTTCTTGTGCGCGCGGACTTCGCTTTCCCGTTGCCCCCTGGCCTGGACGACGCACATGTCGCTCCTTTACTGTGCGCCGGTATCATCGGCTTTCGCAGTTTACGAATAGCGGGGGTTGAGAAGGGCGAGAGAGTCGGACTCTTTGGCTTTGGCAGCTCCGCAAGCTTGGCGATCGCCATTTTGCAATCGTGGAAATGCGAGGTTTATGTCGTAACCAGAGGTGAATCTCATCGAAAGAGCGCAGCGTCGCTGGGTGCGACCTGGGTTGGCAAAGAAGATGAAATGCCACCGGTGACGCTCGACCGCGCAATCACATTCGCGCCCAGCGGAAAAGTAGTAGTCAACGCCCTGGCGAGTCTGCGCAAGGGTGGCGTGGTCGCCATTAACGCCATCCATCTCGATCATATGCCGGCCTTTGATTATGACAAGCTGCTGTGGGGCGAGCGTCAGATCCGCAGTGTAGCCAATATGACGCGGCAGGATGCGCGCGACTTTCTCAAGATTGCTCACGACCTCCACATCCGTCCGAACACTACAATATTCGCGCTCGATGATGCGAATAAGGCGCTCCTCGCTGTGAAAGAAGAAACAGAACAGGGATCGGCAGTGATTGTTCCCTAATAGCTAGCAGGCTGCAGAAAAACTATTTGTGCGCACAAAATGCGACCACTGGGGCTAAAAGCCCCCATTGATTGAGGGGGCCTTACGCGGCGCTGAAGCGCCGCTCTTCCACGGCACTGCACGCATTTTTGAGTTTTTCCGCAGCCTGCCTAGATGGCACAAACAGTTGCAGTGCTCACTATTGACCAGTAATGGATGGTTAATAACGCCTAAAACCTTGCCTAAGGCTCCCGGCTCCGGTGCCCGTATGTTCGTGTGGCAGTTATCTTCGTCGGGGAATACCGCTCCGCGAGTCACGGAAGCTGTGACCCCGAGGATCAGTAGAGATCAACGGACAGACACAGACCGATCCGTCACTTCAGTCGGACCGGAGGATGTTGACCTAAACTATCGGAACGTAAGGAGCGAATCGAGTGAGGAAGAGGCTCTACCAATGTAGTTAACGGCCGCGGCTCGCCGCCGAAAGCGAACTAAAATGCGCGCTCGGGTGAGGACGCTCGCCAAATAAGGTCTTCGCCCATTTGGTCAACCACTCGACTGGCCTCAGCCAAACTCTTGGCTTACCGCAACTCTCACACCCGAAAAGCGGTCGCACATCTGCCAGGATAGCGTAGGCAACATTGAGCATGACTTGAAATGGTCGGAACCCAAATGTGCTGATGGCAAAACTGCCCGCGAACCATTTTGTGTTGGGCAAATCTCTTAGAACTTCCGCAACGGCTTCCCCTCCTAGCCTCATTGATCCGTCGGGCATTAGCATATGGATCGTCTCATAGGCATCCCAAATATCGAGATCGGGATTGAGAGACCGAAGTTTCTCCGGATCGTCACCAATGGGTTGTACGATGATGCTCGTCTCGTCCGATTTGCCCTGCGCCGACCTTTGCACCCAATGCCCAATGTGGCGGCAGACAGCGCATTCGTCATTGAAAAGGAGAATTGGCTTAGGCTGCTTTTGCATCATCGTCACTTGGTTTCCGATTGAGACTCGAAGGGCTGCGTTACCGCAGTCAGGACGCTTGATACTGCGGGGGATGGGCCCTCGACTCGTCCAACTTCGTTGTGGTTCAGAAACATGACCAAGGTTGGCGTGCCCTGGATCTGATAGCTCGCGGCGAGTTCCTGCTCAACTGCGATGTTAACCCTGAAAATCTTCTCCCGGGGCTCGACCATTTTTGCCACCTGCTCCAGGACTGGCTCGATCTCTCGGCAATGTGCACACCCGTAAGACATGAACTCAACTGCGATTGGTCCCTCAGCCTCTAGAACTGACCGGGTAAATGTAGTGGCGGTGACTGTTTGTATCTTTTCACTCGACGTTGGTCGGACCGATGTATTTCGCGGATGCTGTAGCGTCTCGTTAATCATGGACGCGCTCGCTTCGAATGTATTCGGCTGAAGGCGCGCTAATTGTATCTTCAAGAGCTACCTTATCTATGCGATGTTCCTCGGCCTGCTCTTCAACTTCTTCCCCGGAGGCCACAGCATCATCGGCAGTTTCCATCTCTTCGTTGGTTCTCATCATCGGGGCCGGGCCGCCTGTTCCATTCTCACGTGCTTCCATCTCCACGTAGTCTCCCTCAATCTGCTCCTCAACCTCTTCCTGTTTGGCCGCAGCATCGTCGTTGGTTGCGATCTGTTTGCTCAATCGAGCGTCCGGGATCGTTACAGACTTTCCCATGGTCCTCATCATTCTTCGATTCCTCTCGCTCTGCGCCTTTCATAGAGTCGCCTACCCTCGTTTGCAATACTGATCAGAACTGATCAGACAAACTCAGGCATGAGGCTTGAGAACTAATAAGCCCACACCGTCGCCGTGCTGAACAGTTGTTTGGTTGCGGTCGATACCATCGCTCGATTGCTCGTGGAGCGGTCCATCGATTGCCGAAGGCGACACGATCCGGTCCAGAAGGCTCTTTGGTGGTTATCCGGTTCGGCCTGAAGTCAACTGGCCTTCCCAAACGATATATGGTCAAGACTTCAGGGCGGCAGCGGTGCGGATCCCGGCCGCTTCGACTGTTGCGTCCTGGGTTTGCCCAAGGCTGAAAGAAAGAACGACTTGCTGAGACGATCAATTCTGATCAGTTTTCCGAAGTCCAAAGTTTGATACTTGCTGTTCAAACGAAAGACCACACCGACGGCGAACTCCACTAATTGAAGTCCAGAAACGGGAATATGGAAGTTTGCAATTATGGCCGCAAAACTCTCGACGTTTGAGGAGGAAATGAATGCAACTCGGAATGATAGGCCTGGGACGAATGGGTTCGAACATGGTGCAACGGCTGATGAAAGCCGGCCACGAGTGCGTAGTGTCTGACACGCATCCGCAAGCCGTGAAAGATGTGGTGGCGAAAGGCGCCAAGTCGTCCGACAGCATCGCGGATTTTGCGAAAAAACTGAGCAAACCGCGCGCCGTCTGGATGATGGTTCCAGCGGCGGTCGTCGATTCGGTATTGACTTCACTTACAACTGTGCTGGAACCGGGCGACATCGTAATCGACGGCGGCAATTCCTACTACCACGACGATATTCGCCGCGCGGCTGAATTGAAGAGCAAAGGAATCCACCACGTGGATTGCGGAACCAGCGGGGGTGTGTGGGGATCGGAGCGGGGGTACTGCCTGATGATCGGTGGGGAGGAAGCGATTGTGAGTCATCTCGATCCGATCTTCAAGTCGTTGGCCCCAGGAGTTGGCTCAGCGGCGCGGACGCCAGGGCGGACCGGCGAGCCTTCGACATCAGAAAACGGCTACTTGCGCTGCGGCCCGAACGGCGCGGGTCACTTCGTAAAGATGGTCCACAACGGTATCGAGTACGGGATGATGGCCGCGTTTGCCGAGGGATTGAATATCATTAAGAATGCGAACGTTGGCAAGATCAAGCGCGACGAGGACGCCGAGACAACCCCGCTGCGCCATCCGGAACTGTATCAATACGACATGGACATGCCCGAGGTCGCGGAGGTCTGGAGGCGCGGCAGTGTTATTGGTTCCTGGCTGCTTGATCTGACTGCCGCGGCTTTGCGAGAAAATCCTGATCTCTCGAATTTTGCGGGCCGCGTGTCGGATTCCGGAGAGGGACGGTGGACAGTGCAGGCAGCGGTGGACGAGGGCATTCCGGCGCCGGTGATCAGCGCCGCGCTCAGTTCCCGTTTTGCTTCACGTGGCAATGAAGAATATGCCGCCAAACTGCTCTCGGCGATGCGCTACGAATTCGGCGGCCACAAGGAGAAAGCTGCCGATAAGCAGGAGGCGGCCTGATGGCAGATTTCCAGTCTGACGCCTTTGTGTTTTTCGGCGCCACCGGCGATCTCGCGCACAAACAGATCTTTCCATCGCTGCAGGGTTTGATTCGCGATGAAGGGTTCAATCTGCCAATCGTCGGCGTGGCCAAAGCAGGTTGGAACCTCGATCAACTTAAAGCGCGCGCCAAGGACAGTCTCGAAAAACATGGTGGCCTCGACCAGGATGCGTTCAACAAACTGACGGGCCTTTTGCGCTACGTCGACGGCGACTACAACGATCCGAAAACTTTCGCTCAATTGCGTAAAGAATTGGGCTCGGCGAAACAACCGCTACATTACTTTGCGATCCCACCCAGCTTGTTCGGCACGGTTGCTGAGGGGCTGGCCAAGTCGGGCTGCGCTGAGAATGCGCGTGTCGTGGTGGAGAAGCCCTTCGGGCGTGACTTGGCGTCGGCACAAGAACTCAACCGAATTCTGCACCGCTATTTCCCCGAAGAACGAATCTTTCGCATCGATCATTTTCTGGGAAAGGAACCGGTACAGAACATTCTGTATACCCGCTTCGCTAATCCAATGTTTGAACCGATCTGGAATCGCAACTACGTGCGAAGCATTCAGATCACCATGGCGGAGAAGTTCGGAGTCGAAGATCGCGGCAAGTTCTACGACGAAGCCGGCACGGTGCGGGATGTGGTTCAAAATCACCTGCTACAAGTCTTGGCCGTCCTGGCCATGGATCCGCCGACCGGGGAGGCTCACGACGCATGGCGCGACCAGAAGGCCACGTTCCTCAAGGCGTTACGGCCGATTGCTCCGGGGGACATCGTGCGCGGCCAGTACAACGGTTATCGGTCGGTGCCGGGCGTAGACGCGGCTTCCACAGTCGAGACTTTCATTGCGCTCAAGCTGTTCATTGAAACGTGGCGATGGGCTGGCGTACCCATCTATATCCGCGCAGGAAAAATGCTGCCGGTGACCGCGACCGAAGTATTCGTTGAATTCAAACGGCCGCCGATGGAGACCTTTGGCGAGATCGTGCCCGGCACGTCCGCACATCTGCGCATGCGTATCAGTCCAGACATCGCCATCGGAATGGGGATGCGGGTGAAGACGCCGGGCGAGCAGATGACCGGCAGCGACGTGGAGCTCATACTCACCGAGCAGGCTGAGGACGACAGGCCGCCGTACGAACGGCTGCTGGGCGACGCGATGCGCGGACTGACTGAGCTCTTCACCCGTCAAGACGCAGTGGAAGCGCAATGGCGTGCGGTCGATCCGATCCTGGGCAACGTTACGACGGCGCATCCCTATGAGCCCGGCACCTGGGGGCCCGATGAAGCTCAACTACTCATCGCAAGCGACGGACCGTGGGTTAATCCCACGGTGCAAGAAGAAAACCAGAAAGAGCTAGACAAATGAACCTGCGATTGATGGAAGCACCCGCGTGGCGTGCGCTGCAAGCTCATTACGCGAAGGTTAGGGACATCCAACTGAGACAGTTGTTTGCCGGCGATCCCAGCCGCGGCAACCGACTGGTTGCCGAGGCCGCCGGCCTTTATCTCGACTACTCGAAGAACCGAGTTACCGATGAAACCGTTCGGCTGCTGGTACAGCTCGCCAAGGAGCGAGGTGTCGCTGACCGTCGCGACGCAATGTTTCGTGGCGAGAAGATCAACATCACGGAAGGCCGCGCAGTGCTGCACGTTGCATTGAGAGCTCCACGAGGCACGCGGATCGAGGTGGATGGTGTGGATGTTGTCCCCGAGGTACACGCAGTGCTGGATAAGATGGCCGCGTTCTCCAACCGCGTGCGCAACGGGGAATGGAAGGGGCACACCGGCAAAAGCATT
>JBEKJF010000282.1:0-6648 GCA_050011375.1 Candidatus Sulfotelmatobacter sp. | reverse complement strand
TCTTCTTTAAACAGAAACTTAATGCCGTCTGCCGCAGGTTGCAGCAGTCCGAATGGTCCAACCCGCGTGGGTCCCCAGCGATTCTGCATGTGGCCGACCACTTTGCGTTCCAGCCAAACCGTGTACGCGACTGCGGTGAGCAGCACAACTATAACGATCACCGACTTGATCACCGACACGAGTATGAAGATGGAAAGAGGCAAAGGCATTTGTTTAATCGAGCAATTGGGATATTCAGTAATTTCGTAATTGGAAAACGCTTTTCTCCTGAGTTGTCGGCAATCCTAAAAAGTCAGTACGCGATGTAGGGTTTCCAAATTACTCATTACCAAATCCCCCAATTACAAAATTATCTTCTCAGTCTGCCGCAACTTCAGCCGGCTTGACTTCGTGACTCTCCATGACCGACTTCAGCGCGCGCGAATAACGTCCCAGCGTTCCAGAACTAAAAAGAGTATCGTTCGCCGGAGCAATGGATTCAGGCCTGTGCTCAACTCCAAGCCCAGCCTTGGCGAGCGAAGTATGCTGGCTGTTGCCCGCCAGCAGATTCATGCGGGAAACGTCATAGCCCGGCACCAGCCGCTGAATTTCATCCAGAATCGCCGTGGGATCGAACGGGCTCAACTTCGGTTCCAGTCCATGCGCCTCAAGCCACACTGCATGCCGGTCGGCCTCGCCCGATTGTGCTCCGCGCGATTGACCCATATCCGCATGCGTGCCGCCGCCGAAAGGCACGAGTTTGCGTACGTCAAAACCCATGGCGTCCGCGATGCGCACGATCATCTCGAAGTCCGCCTTTGTACCCGTAACCTCGCCCGCCTTCTTTACCAACTGCAGATCTCCACACGTATTCGTGAACGTTCCTGACTTCTCGTACGCATTCGCGGCGGGCAACACCACGTCCGCCACCACGGCGGTCTCGGTGAGGAACATGTCCTGCACCACAACGAAGCCGTTCGAGAACGTGAACGGATCGATCTTCAACCGCCCAATGGGATTCGAGCCAACAACGTGCAGCGCCTTCAACTTGCTCGCTCTTGCCGCCTCAACCATGCCGGACAAATCGAGGCCCGCAGCCTGTGGGACATCGCCCCACTCTTCATGGAACTGACTGTTTCCTGCAATCGGGTGATATCCAGGAAGCAAGTCGGGATACAAGCCCATATCGGCCGCTCCGCGCGAGTTGGCATAGTCGGCGAGACAGGCAAACTTCGCGCCCGTGATTCCAGAACCGAACGTTACGACTCTCGAAAGATCGTTGCCGAGGATCTCAGAGCCGAAAACGATAACCAGATTCTGTTCGCCGCGCAGAGTATCGCGCAATGTCGTCCACTGATCTTTACTTAGATGATCTTTCGCTGACGATGAATTGATAATCGCATCCGCAGCCGCGTCGTCGCCGGCGAGAAACGCCGCAACTTTACCTTCCGCTCCAGCGGGAATCTGCAGGAAGCTCGCTGCCTGCCGCCGCAATTTGATTGGCTGCGAATTGATCACATAAAGCCGCGCTCGGTGCAGTCGAACGTTGTTGCGAATCTGCCAAGCCAGCAGCGGATGCTGCTCCGTAGGATCATTCCCAATCAGCAGAATCGCAGGCGCCGTGAATACGTCCGCCATGCTGGCCGTGGCATCTGCCTTACCGCGAAGCGACGCCGCGAAAGCAGGGAAGTCCGCGGTGCGGTGGTGGTCCACATTGTTCGTCTTCAATACCACGCGGGCAAACTTCGAAAGCAGGTACGCTTCTTCGTTGGTGGTGCGTGTCGAGCCGATTACGCCAATCGCCGTCCCACCGTCGCGGTCGCGCACTTCCGCAAACTTCTTTCCGATCAGCTGAAAAGCCTCTTCCCACGTGGCTGGAGTCAACTTGCCTTCTCTGCGAATCAGCGGCTGCGTCAGCCGTTCTTCATGATTCGCAAAGTCGAACGCGTAACGGCCCTTGATGCAAAGGAAGTCTCCGTTCGTTCCACTCTTGTCGCGGTTATCGCCGCGCACGATTTCCATGCCGGTGTCGGCGCGGCGCACGCCCAGCGTAGTCTTGCAGCCGTCACCGCAGTGCGTGCAGATCGTGCCCACATGCTTCATCTCCCACGGCCGCGTCTTGTAGCGATACGCGCCCGATGTGAGCGCGCCCACCGGGCAGATGTCGATGCACATTCCGCACTCTTCGCACTCCAGGTGATCTTCTTTATTAGGAGCGATAATCGAACTCACCCCGCGGTTCTGCACGCCCAGCGCCCAAACGTCCATGCCCTCGCCGCAGACGCGCACGCAGCGGTAGCAGAGAATGCAGCGCGGCCGATCAAAAAACACCACCGGCGACCACTGCTGCTCATCTTTATGATTCTTCGCCTCCATGAACTTCGATTCTGCAGCGCCGTAGGAGAACGTCATATCCTGCAGTTCGCATTCGCCCCCGGCATCGCACACCGGGCAATCTAAAGGATGGTTGCCCAGCAGCATCTCCAGCATCGACTTGCGCGCCTGCTTGATCTCATCGCTATCCGAAGTCACGATCATGCCTTCGCTGATCACGGTCGTACACGCGGTTTGCAGCTTGGGCATCTTCTCAATCTTTACCAGGCACATGCGGCAAGCGCCCTGCAAAGAAAGATTCGGATAGTAGCAAAACGAAGGCACTTCGATGCCCACGGTCTTGCAAGCCTCAATCAGCAGCGTCCCCGCGGGAGCCGTGACCTTCTTGCCGTCAACAGTAAGTGTTACGTCAGCCATAAATATTGAGCGATTGAGTGATCGGGTGATTTAGCGATTGAAAATCGACGTACGATTTTGACTTTCAATCGCAAAATCACCCAATCGCTCAATGACTCAATGCTTCCATTTCTTCGGCCACGCCCGCTTTTTCATAAGGGCAAGGCCGGCCGTCCAAATGATCTTCAAACTCTTTTCTGAACTTCTTCACGAACGCGATCGTCGGCATCGCCGCCGCATCGCCCAGCGGACAAAACGTCCGCCCCAGCATGTTCTCCGAGAGATACTGCATGTTGTCGATGTCTTTCTTCACCCCGCCGCCCGAGTGAAAACGAATCAAAGTTTTCTTCAGCCAGTCCGTGCCTTCGCGGCAAGGGATACACCAACCGCAACTCTCGTGCTGATAAAACTTCATCGTCCGCAGAGCGAACTTCACGATACACTGCTGATCGTCCAGCACCACTACGCCACCCGATCCCAGCATCGATCCAGCCTTCGCAACCGAATCGAAATCCATGTTGATGTCGATCTCGTCCGCAGTCAGGCAAGGAGTAGAAGATCCGCCCGGAACAACCGCCTTCAACGACCGCCCATTCGGAATCCCGCCGCCCACTTCATAAATCATCTTCTTCAGGCTGTAACCCATGGGCAGTTCATATACGCCGGGCTTCGCCACGTTACCGCTAAGGCAGAACAGTCGCGTGCCGCCATTCTTCGGCGGACCAATCTTGGCATACCACTCCGCGCCGCCCAGCATAATGTGCGGCACACTCGCTAAAGTCTCAGCGTTATTAATGACCGTAGGGCCGCCCCACAGCCCAACCACAGCAGGGAACGGAGGCCGAATGCGCGGAATGCCGCGCTTGCCTTCAAGCGATTCCATCAGCGCTGACTCTTCGCCGACCTCGTATGCCCCCGCGCCGCCATGCCAGTAAATGTCAAAATCGCGCCCGCTACCGAAAATATTCTTCCCGAGAAAGCCCTTGGCATAGGCGTCGCGGATCGCCTTCTGCATGATGATCGACAGATATCGATATTCGCCGCGAATGTAGATGTAGCCGCTGCGCGCGCCCACGGCCAGACCGCCGATCATGACTCCCTCAATCACCGCATGCGGATCATGCTCAAAGATCAGCCGGTCTTTGCAAGTGCCGGGCTCGCTCTCATCGCCATTGCAAAGCACATACTTCGGCTTGGCCGATTGCTTGGGCACGAACGACCACTTCATTCCGGTAGAAAAACCGGCACCGCCCCGCCCACGCAGCCCGGAATTCTTCACCTCATTAATTATGGCGTCCGCATCCATCGCAAGCGCCTTCTGCACGGCCTTATAGCCGTCCAGTTCGAGGTAACGATCGATGTTCGTCGCACCCATGCCAAAGCGCCGGGTGACGACCTTTACCTCATCGGGATGGGAAACCAGAGATGCCATTTTGTAATTTTGTAATCGGGTAATTTTGTAATTTAGAACCTACGATTCCTAGAGCTTTCAAATTACAAAATTACCCGATTACCAAATTACAAATCCTCTAACCACGTCGATACTCGTCGAGAATCTTATCGATCTTGTCCACGCTAAGGTTCTCATGAAAATCGTAATTCACCTGCGCCGCCGGAGCCCAACTGCATGCCCCAATACATTCGACCTCTTCTAAAGTGAACAAACCGTCAGGCGTCGTTCCCTTGTGCCCGACGCCCAGCTTCTTCGCGCAGTGTTGAAGAATCTCTTCTCCGCCGCGAACCAGGCAACTGATGTTCGTGCAAACCTGCACATTAAACTTGCCACGCGGCTTGGTCGTCAGCATCGAGTAATAGCTGATCACATTGCGCACTTCCAGTTCCGTCAAATCCAGCCGCCCAGCAAGCTCTGCAATAACCTCGTCTGATAAAAATCCAACTTCATCCTGCGCATAAAGAAGAGTAGGAACCAGCGCCGACCGCTTCGTCGGATAATGCGGCACCATCTCCGCAAACCGCGCCTCGAATTCGTCCGAGAACCTCATCGGTCAATTTCTCCGAGCACAATATCGATCGATCCAATCGCAGCCACCACATCCGCTATCAATTTCCCTTCGCACATCTTCGGCAAAGTCTGCAGATTAGCCAGGCAGGCCGCCCGCATATGCACTCGATACGGTTTCGCTGTGCCATCGCTCACAATGTAGTAGCCCATCTCTCCGCGCGGAGATTCCACCGCCTGGTAAACCTCACCCGCCGGAACTGCGAAGCCCTCGGTAATAATCTTGAAGTGATAGATGAGCGCTTCCATCTGCGTCTTCATCTTCTCCCGGTCGGGCAGCACAATGCCGGGAGCATCGGCCTTGATAGGTCCCTCCGGCATGCCATCGAGCGCCTGCTTCACGATCTCGTTCGATTCGCGCAGTTCCCGCACCCGGCACATGTACCGCGCGAACACATCACACTCCTGCGCTACAGGAACCTTGAACTTAAAATTCTCATACCCCGAGTAAGGCATGTCGCGCCGCAGATCGATATCCACGCCACTGCCGCGCAGAGTAGGCCCGCTCGCACCCAACGCAATCGCATCTTCCGCGCTGAGCTGCGCCACGCCTTTAGTCCGCATCATCCAGATCGGATTGCCCGTTAGCAGATTCTCATATTCATCCACCTTGTCGGGAAAACGCCCGGCGAATTCACGAACCCGCTCAAAGAATCCCAGAGGCGGTTCGAGCGCAAGCCCTCCGATGCGAAAGTACGAGGTCATCATGCGCTGTCCGCTGATCATCTCGAACATCTTCAACACTTCTTCGCGCTCGCGGAAGCAATACAGGAACACCGTCAGCGCGCCAATATCCATCGCGTGCGTGCCCAGCCACACCAGATGCGAATTGATTCGCGTCAACTCGTTCATCAGCACCCGCATCCACTGCGCCTTCGGAGGAATCTCCAGCCCCAGCAGCTTTTCCACCGCCAGCACGTACGCCAGATTGTTGGTCATGGGGCAGAGATAGTCGATGCGGTCCGTTAGCGGCACCACCTGCTGATAGAACTTGGCTTCGCACGTCTTTTCGATCCCCGTATGCAGGAATCCGATATCCGGCATGATCCGAACGATGGTCTCGCCGTCAATCTCCAACAGCACACGCAGCACGCCGTGTGTCGAAGGATGCTGCGGCCCCATGTTCAGGATCATGGTTCGATCCTGGCCGGGTTCAAGCACGGGAGTGGGCCCGAGGTGAGCCATAATCTCTAGCGGTAGCCCTCCACCGGATAATCCTTCCGCAGCGGATGGCCTTCCCAATCCTCCGGCATTAAAAGCCGCCGCAAATAAGGATGTCCCGTAAACCGGATCCCGAACAGGTCAAACACTTCGCGCTCAAAATAATTAGCGCCCGGCCACAACGAAGTGAGCGATTCAACGGCCGGGCTCGCACTATCCAGCCGCACTTTGAGACGTAACCGTTCCTTATTAGGAATCGAGAGCAGGTGGTAAACCACTTCAAACCGCGGCTCCGCCGGATACCAGTCCACGCAAGTAACGTCGGAAAGAAAGTTGAACGCGCACTCCGCATCGTCGCGCAGCAGGGCGCAAGCCTCGCGAAGATTCGCGCGATCGATGTAGATCGTCATCTCATCGCGATCGAACTTCGCCCCCGTTACGGCCGAAGCATTCCACGCTAGCAGTCGCGCCAACGCCGGATGACCCTTCAGTCGCTCAAGATCGGTAATGGCTGGCGCCAACGCCATTAGCTCCCACCTCGCTGGAAATCCACTTGAGCCCCAGATTGAACATCACGCAAATTGGTTCGTGAACCAGATGCCGCCTGCGACCGCACAGCCGCCGGACCCCACTCCAGAACGCCCTTTTTCCAAACGTAGAAGAAGCCGACCAGGACAATTCCGATGTAGACGAACATTTCCCACAGCCCAAAGTGCCCCAAATCGCGCAGAATTACCGCCCAGGGGTAAAGAAAGACT
>JBEKJF010000281.1:0-6661 GCA_050011375.1 Candidatus Sulfotelmatobacter sp. | reverse complement strand
GACCTGATGCAGGTTCATTCCGAAGCCCAACCCTACCACCGAGGCCTGCAACAGAAACTTGGAGAACTTTTTCGCTTCGCGCTCGTAAGGATGAGGAAGAGTCAGGCCAAACAGCAGCCCCATCGCCAGCGCGACCGGCGGCGACACGAAGCCACTGGCACTGACCAGCAGGCATAGAAGAAAGATGATGCGTGGAAGCATTCGAGGAAACCCGGCTTGGCTTGTTCTCCACGGCTAGGCCCGCGGTGAATACGCCACGCAACCGCCGGGGCTAAGCCGCCTTGCGGAAGGATTCGATGGCTTCCGCCTCTGAGTTATACACTTCGAAAACCGTGAGCAGCTTGGTGATCTGCAGCAAATCGGTAACGCGGCTGGTCAGGTTCGTCAGCTTGATTGTGCCGCCGGCATTCAGCGCCGTTGTTCGCAGTGCCACAAGCGTCCCCAGTCCGCCGGAATCGATGTAATTCACTTCTGCCAGATTCAGCACGATGCGATTGTTTTCCAAAACCGCCTTCTTCACCGTCTCGCGCAGCAGCGAGGACTCTTCGCCAAATACAATGCGGCCACTGCACTCCACGATCAGAATCCCATCTTTCGTTCGCGTTGTCAGTTTCAGTTGCATTAGGAAAACTCCTTTGCGACGGGCCGACACTATCGCGCTCAGATCCGGTCCGCTGCAGCACTCCGGGTTGACGAACCAGCCTATCGCTTGCGCCGATGTTTTAGCAAGCTGCTGACGTTTTCGGAGTAAGTTCGCGTTGTCGTTGCTGGCCAAGCCCTGTAGCATAGCCCACACCATGCTGTTTTCTGACCTTGCACTTTCAAAGCGTCTGGAGCGCGCTGAAGCAGTGGCATGCGCTGAATATGCCGAAGCCCGACGCCGTTTGTTTCCCGACAGCGGCGCCGAGTGGATGCAATGCGCAGGAACCTATGCAGTTTTCGACGGCGTGGATTCACCCATTACTCAGACTTTCGGGCTTGGCCTGTTCGAAGAATTGAGTTCGGCTACGCTGGACGTGATTGAGCGCTTCTTTCTGGATCGCGGGGCGCCGGTGCTTCATGAAGTGAGTCCGTTCGTGGGGGTTGCGGCGCTGGACTTGCTTTGTGCGCGCAACTACAGACCGATCGAGGTCAGCAGCGTGCTTTACCAATCTGTGGAGCAACCCGGAGCTGGCCATCAGGGAGCCATTACAGTGCGCGTCATCGCTCCGGAGGAGTCCCAACTCTGGACTGACATAAGCGCGAAGGGATGGGCACACGAACATCCGGAACTTGTGGATTTTCTTCTGCAACTCGGGGTCATTTCTTCAGCACGCGAGCAGAGTATGTGCTTTCTTGCAGAGGTCGACGGCAAACCCGGCGCTGCTGGCGTCTTGAGTTTGCATGAAGGGGTCGCGCTGTTTGCCGGATCGGCGACAGTTCCGGAACTGCGGCATCGTGGCCTGCAAACGGCGCTCCTGCACGAGCGTATGCGCTATGCTTTCGACCATGGATGCGATCTGGCAATGATGGGCGCTTTGCCCGGGAGCGAGTCGCAGCGCAATGCCGAGCGTAAAGGATTTCGAATCGCCTACACACGCACGAAGTGGCGGTTGGGCTCTTAGAGTTGCCGACGGAATGCGCAATGAAGACTCTTTGCCAAATACAATCCGGCCGCTGCAGTCGACTACCAGAATTTCATCCTTTGTTCACTCACAGTGTCTGATTGGCAGCTGTATCAGCAGGAATTAACGCGAGCTCTTCCAAGCGAGGCGGGTTATGGACCGGATCGGGATGAGGAAAAGGCTGCGACCATAGATTGCTGTACCACCGCACGGCGAATTCTTGGGCAAATTTTTCGTGTGCAAACTTGAGGCGTACCGAATGAGTATTTTCATCGATGAGTTGCAGATGTCCGAGCTCATGAAGGAACACGTCATAAAGCATGAATCTGCGGACGGCCAATACCGGCCATTTCTGGCCTCGTCGTGCCCCGAACTGTTCTGGCGTCTGACCTTTCCTGAGGGCTTGCGTTAAGCCTACCCGCGGCGGCAGAGCGCACAGGGCGATCTCCCGACGTCCCCGATTTACATAGCCGAAAACACGCGCACCGCGACTCCTATCATTGAAATGTACAGTGCGGAGGCGATGCCACAGGCTCGAAGGGAGACGACTCAGGACAATGCGTACATCTTCCTCGCTGACATAGTGGATTCGGTCAGCGCCGGGACGCGACATCGAAAACCTTACTACGGCCATAATCAATCCGGCGGTATCCAGAATACTTTACTCTATGGCTCATTAACGAAGGACGCCTCTTGCACAGCTTGGCCGCATACGGCCTACGCCACCGGCCGTTTGACACCATCGAATCTATTCCCCTCGCATCACGTATAATCGTGTATTCCTGCTCATGAGCTACACCGTCCTGGCGCGCAAATATCGTCCGCAGAAATTCTCCGAGGTGATCGGGCAAGAGCACGTCACCCGAACGCTGCAGAACGCGCTCGAACAGGGACGCACTGCGCATGGCTACATCTTCAGCGGGCATCGTGGGATTGGAAAGACGACGGTGGCGCGCATTCTGGCGGCTGCCTTGAATTGCAGGTCGTCGGATAAGCCTTCCGCCGAGCCTTGCGGCATTTGCGAATCCTGCACGGAGATTCGCGCCGGTAACGCCGTTGATGTGATCGAGATTGACGCCGCCACAAATCGCGGCATCGACGAGATTCGCGAACTGCGCGAGGCTGCGCGTTACAAGCCGGCGCGCGACCGCTTCAAGATTTATATTCTCGACGAAGCGCATCAGATTACTGACGCCGCGTTCAACGCTCTGCTGAAGACTCTCGAAGAACCACCGGACCACATCGTTTTCATGCTGGCGACCACACAACCTGAGGATATTCCGCAGACGATTCGCTCGCGCTGCCAACATTTCAGCTTTCGTGCGGTGAAGTTCGACGACATTGTCGGACAGTTGCGCGATCTGGTTGGCCGCGAGAACATTGAAGCTGATGACGATGCTCTTGCGCTTCTGGCTGAGGCTGGCGACGGCTCGATGCGCGATGCGCTTTCTATTCTGGATCAGGCGATTGCGTCTTCGTCGTTGGGCGGAAGGATTACTGCCGATTCGGTGCGCAACCTGGTCGGGGCTGCGCCTGCGCATGTTCTCGAAGAAGTGATGCAGGCCATCGCTCGCGGCGCGAGCGAAGATGTGTTGCGGCAAGTCGATCATCTTATTAGCGAAGGCCATAGCCCTACGCACTTCGCGCGCCAGTTGGTGCGTTTCCTGCGAAACGCGACCGTAGCCAAGATTGCCGGCAAAGACTCTTCCCTGCTGCAGATCTCGAGTGAAGAGCGCGAGCGGGTAGAGCGCGTGGCGGCACTGTTTGGCGAAGAAGATCTCACACGTCATCTGCAAATCATGCTGCGAACGCACGGCGAGTTGGGATACAAGCAGGAGCAGCGCTTCCACCTCGAGCTTGGGCTGCTGAAGATGGCGCACGCGCAACGGCTGCTGCCGATCGAGCAACTGCTCAGCGATGTGGCGGGCGCGTCGAATGCCAGTCCGAAACTTTCTCAGACTTCCGGTGGAGCGGGCGCGCCAAGAACTTCGGCGCGGCCTTCGATCGTTCCTTCGCCGTTGGGCGGCACGATCGACACTCGGCGAGCGGAGACGACTCATGTTTCTCCGTTCGCAGCCGATTCGGCGCGTAAGGGTGGTCCGCGGCAGGAGGCCGCGGCCGACCAAGTTGCCGGCAGCGCACCGCGCAGTACTACGGGTGGGAGCGCACAGCCGCGAGTGGTGATGGGCTCGGCCGCGCCTGCGAACGTAAGTGAACCCGCTGCCGAGTCGCGGGTCAGCGCGAGTCCTGAGGTTCAACGTCAAGCGGAAGTGAATTCGCTACTGGCTCCGCAGGCGCAGGCCGATCCGCAAGTTTCGCAGGCCCAGCCGTCGATTGTGGCATCAGGCGCGTCCATCGATAGGTTGCAAACCGCTGTGCTGCAAGCGCTCACCGACGGCAATCAACGGATACTGGTCTCGATGCTGGAAGCGGGCGAGTGGAGTGTGGAAGGAAACGAAGTGGTGATCAAGGTGTCGGAGTCGCAAACCGTGGTTGACATGTCGGTGGGCTCCGAGGCCAGGCGGCTGGCGATTGCTTCGGCCAGCGGCATTTTGGGCCGCGCAATCAAGCTGAAGATTATTGCGGGAGCGAGTGTGCCCGTAACAGAGAAACGCAACGGCGCGTCGGGCAAATCCGGCGGGGCGAACTCGGGCGTTGGTGGCCGCGGGCGCGCGGAGCAGGATGCTGTAGTCCGGCGGCTGCAAGAAAAGTTCGGGGCTGAGATTCGGACCGTGATTGATTACAAAGAGAAGCGGTGAACGTCAGGTTTCATAGTTGCAATGTTTCAAAGTTTCAAGGTCTCCCGGGCCTTGTGGTTTTGAAACCCTGGGACATTGAAACTTTGAAACATGAGGTTTTATGGGCGGATTCAATCTGCAAGAACTGATGTCGAAAGCCAAGTCGCAGTACGAAACCCTGCAGAAGAAAATGCTGGAGACGGTGGTCGAGGCTTCAGCGGGCGGGGGAACGGTGACCGCGAAAATGGATGGCCGCAAGCAGTTGCTCAGCCTGCGCATCGACCCTGAAGCGGTGAAAGGGGGCGACGTGGAGATGCTGCAGGACCTGGTTTTGGCCGCAGTGAACGAAGCCGCACGCAAGATCGATGCCACGATGCAATCCACGGTGGGCGGCATGCTGGGCGGGATGGGAATGTAGGGAATTTGGCGATTGAGTGATCGGGTGATTGGGCGATTCATCCGTTTTTTTCGACCGCGAATTAAATCTGTTGGTGTTATAACAATCGCCCAATGACCCGATCGCACAATCACTCAATTCCTAATTCTTATGTCTAAATTTGCGGAGCCGATGTCGCGGCTGATTGATGAGTTGAAGAAACTGCCGGGCGTGGGCTCGAAGAGCGCGCAGCGGCTGGCGTTCTATATTCTGCGCGCGAGTGACGACGACGCCGAGGCTCTCGCTGCCGCCGTCCGCGACGTGAAGGCCAGCCTGCGGCTCTGTTCGGTGTGCAACAACATTACGGACGTTGATCCATGCGTTTATTGCACCAGCGCGACCCGCAACCAGCGACTGGTTTGCGTGGTCGAACAACCTACCAACATTGCTGCCATCGATAAGACCAAGCACTTTAATGGCGTCTACCACGTGCTGCACGGTTCGATTTCTCCGCTGCACGGCGTGGGACCGGAGCAGTTGCGCATCGCTAATCTCATAACGCGGGTCGACGCCGGCAACGTAGATGAAGTGATTATTGCTACCAATCCCACGGTCGAAGGCGAAGCGACGGCCACTTACCTTTCGCAGCAACTGAAGCGCGCGGGGGTGAAGGTGACGCGGATCGCCATGGGCATCCCGGTGGGGAGCGACATCGAATATACGGATGAGATCACCATGCTGAAAGCCATGGAGGGTCGACGAGAGTTGTAGGCTTCGGGCTTCGGGCTGCTATCCTTCCGCTTCTCGTTTTCTGGCTGAAGTCGCGGGCGGGACGCCCGCGGGACAGCCGCCGGGACGGCGGCGCTACACTAAGTCCGGTTCTAGAAATACGTTAGATTCTTCTTCGGCGCTGGCCAGTCCTTCAGGTAGAGATCCACGGTTGTATTCGGCCATGCGGTTTTTCCACTTCAGAAAGTCGGTGATGCTTTGCGGTTCTACGCGAACTTCGACGCGGCGCAGGCTGGCTAGCAGCAGATTCATCTCGCATTGGAAGCCGGCAGCTGTGCGGAGATTTTTCGCGGAAGGACGAGTGGCTTCGATTCTGCCGCGCTGGAGTTCGAGCAATCCCCAGCCTTGTGGGAGTTCTTCGCGGCGCAGTAATCCAGCGGGCACTAAGTAGAAGCGCTCGCAGCCGACTCCCTGCTCTGGTTTGAGGCGGAAAGGCTTGGCGCGGTCGGCTAGAAAATCGGAGCGCGTGACCTTGCACTCGACCAGCACGGAGTGGCAGGCGCGCTTCCAGCCGATGGCATCGGGCATTTCTCCGCTGACGCAGGCTTGTTCGGAGAGAACGACTCCGCAGCGGTAGCGGCGGAGCCAGTGGACGGCTTTCGAGACTAGTTGAGCGTGGGTCATGGTATTAAGCTTCTAGCTCTTAGCTCTTAGCTCTTAGCTCTTAGCTTTCTTAGATTCGAAGAGCACCAGCATTTTTATCTTGAGACGAGCTGGAGCGGAAGTGGCTGGAGAGCTACTCGCTCATTTGTCTGTGGAAATCTGCTGGAGAAATATTTTCGAGTTGCGCGTTTGACGGGTGCGGGAGTGTGCAGGTTTCTGCATACTTTGGAGGTTTCGAAGGGTATCCCCCTCCCCCCTCATATTGCGAATCGCCAGTAAACATGCGGGTGGGAGCGATGTCGATTGCGCAACTGGCGAATTTGATCTTTGTTTCCAATAGATTACGGGTAAAATCTTGACAACACAGCACTTAACTCGGGTCGCGGAAGTTGATTCTACTGCTTCCGCTTGGGCCATGATCTGCCTTTTTCGGGTTGGGGCGCAAGGTCAGATGTCACAGGGTGGGTCTGTGGATTGAAGTGGCGATGACGTGACTAACATGGTCATGTTTGCTACAATCGATGCATGCGAAAGGTGAACATAGGCGAGTT
>JBEKJF010000280.1:0-6672 GCA_050011375.1 Candidatus Sulfotelmatobacter sp. | reverse complement strand
GGCTTCCAGAAGACCTCTTGGACTGGCTTAAAGATACTTCGCAGCGCACCGGAATTCCGGTCGGGCGTCTTGTCCGCGAGAGGTTGGAGTGCGCTAAGTCAGAGGCTGGCGAGCAGCGTTTCATGCGGCATGCGGGCACGTTTAGCGGCCCCAAAGACTTGTCGTCACGCAAAGGCTACTCACGGCGATGAAGGGCATCGCCGATACTGGTTTCATTGTCGCTTTTCGCAATCGCACGGATGAGCATCACGCTTGGGCTCTGGACATTGCCCGCCGTGTGACGGACCCATTGCTTACTTGTGAGTCCGTCCTTTCTGAGTCCGCCTTTCACATCGGTTCGTCGAAAGCGGTGCTGGACTTGGTGAATGACGGACTGGTGCAGCTTGCTTTCGACTTGAACGCCAGCCTTGAGCAAATTCAAGTTCTGGCTACGCGATATGCAGACCGGCATCCCGACTTGGCTGATCTCTGCCTCATCCGCATGAGCGAACTGTATCCGCGGCACCAGATCATCACGGTCGATGAAGACTTCCGCGTTTACCGGCGAAACAAGCGGGAAGCCATTCCGCTGCTGACCCCACCGAAGAAATGATAGGCTGAGTTCGTTATGCTACTTCACGGTATTTTCCCTCCCGTTACGACGCCGTTTTATCCCGACGGCAATGTTTATTTCAAGAAGCTTGAGAGCAACGTGGAGCGTTATTCGCGCACGCCTTGTGCGGGCATTGTCGCGCTTGGCTCGACCGGCGAGGCGATTTTGCTTTCCGATCAGGAGCGGCGGGATGTGCTGAAAATCGCGCGCGAGGCGGCTGCGCCGAACAAAGTGTTGATTGCCGGCGCCGGGGTCGAGTCGGCCATCGAGACGCTGCGGTTGACTGAATATGCTGCTGAACTCGGCTACGACGTTGCCATGGTGCGCACGCCGCATTACTACAAGAAGCAGATGCAGCCGGCGAACATTTTGGCGTTTTACCGCACCGTGGCCGATCGCTCGCCGTTGCCGGTGATTATTTACAACTTTCCTCAGGCTACTGGGTACGACATTCCCGCCGAGTTAGTGATCGAACTGGCAGACCATCCGAACCTGATTGGGATTAAGGAATCGAATGGCGACGTGGAGAAAGTTCGCAAGATGGTGGAAGGTACGCGGCACATTCAGCGCAGTGTCACCGTGACTGAGACGTTTGAAGCGGTGACGCCGCGCATGCTCGTGGCTGCGGCCGTCAGCTCGAAGGAGAACGGCGGGGAACTAGTTCAGGTCGGGAGCTTGGCTGGTGCGCCTTTGGGGAAGCCCTCTTCGGCTGCGGTTACGGTTGTCGGCAAAATGAAAACTCGACAGAAAGAAGCTGGGTTCCAGGTGCTGGTAGGAGCGGCGAACAAGTTACATCCGTCGCTTGATGCCGGAGCGGTAGGTGCGATTCTTGCGTTTGCCTGCGTAGCGCCCACCTCGTGCTACGAGATTTACGCGGCGTGGAAAGAAGGCGACGCTGAGTTGGCGCGACTGAAGCAGGAGCGCATTGCAGGCGCGGCGCAACGCGTCGTCGGCGAGTTGGGGATCCCGGGCGTGAAGTATGGGATGGACTTCAACGGGTACTTCGGCGGGACGGCGCGTCTGCCGCTGCTGCCGCTCAACGGCGAGGTGAAGGGCGAGATCGAGCGGCTGCTGGCGGATGTGAGGAACTGATTTTACGAACCCGCGGCTTGAGATCGGGGCCGGTCTTGCCGTATACTGTGTTCGAACGAACGTTCGAATTAGCGCTTGTCTTTGCGCCTATGGGGAGTCCGTCAACAGCAGCACGAGTTTCCGTGGCGCGACGCCACCGCACCGCACCGGCGCCTGCCACGCGCTTCGACCGGCGACTGGCGGAGATTCTTACCCATGCGACCGAGGTCTTCTGCAAGAAAGGGTATGAAGGCGCATCGATGCGCGATCTTTCGCGCGCGAGCGGCATGTCGCTGGCCGGGCTGTACTACTATTTCGAGTCCAAAGAGCGGCTGCTCTTCCTGATCCAGAAGCACACTTTTTCAACGATTGTGCAGCGGCTGAAGGCGCGGTTAGAGGGCGTGTGCGATCCGGAACAGAAAATCCGCATCTTCATTCTGAATCATCTGGAATACTTTCTCGCCAATCCGGCAAACATGAAAGTCTTGTCGCATGAGGCCGAAGCGCTGAAAAACGGATTCGCCTCGGAAGTTACGGCGATCAAGCGCGAATACTACCGCATTTGCGTGGGATTGCTTGACCAGTTGAAGAGCGATCGGGGACTGCAATTTCCTACGCGCATCGCGGTGCTCAGTCTGTTCGGGATGATGAATTGGATTTATACATGGCACAACCCTCGGGTGGATGCCGATGCGGAACAACTGGCGCGGGAAATGAGCGACATTTTTCTGCGCGGCGTGATGGCGGGTGGCAGGGCGCGCAGAGAGGCGCGATAATTTGTGTTGGCTCCCAGCGAAACCAGGATTCCTCGCTTCGCTCGGAATGACAGAGAGATAATGGAACGACGAAATTAAATTTCGACATACGGAAAATATAAGGAGCTACAGAATATGGCGACCACAATGCAGCCGGCGACCGGCGAAACCACCAAGCAGCTAGTCAACTACCGCAAGGACGGCGGCGTCGCGGTGATCGAGATGTGCGATCCGCCGGCTAATACCTATACCTACGAAATGAACCAGCAGCTGGATGCGGCGATTTTGCGCGCGCGCATGGAGAACGACGTCTACGTGATTTTGCTGACGGGGGCGGGCGACAAGTTCTTTTCGGCCGGCGCCAACATCAAGATGTTGTCGAGCGTGGATCCGACCTTTAAGTATTACTTCTGCCTGCACGCCAACGAAATGCTGCTGCGGCTGGAACATACGCCTAAGCTGGTGATCGCGGCGATCAATGGCCACTGCGTCGGCGGCGGACTTGAGATTGCGATGGCGGCCGACATTCGCATTGCGCGCAAGGATGCAGGCAAGATTGGTCTACCAGAAGTGAATCTCGGCGTACTCCCTGGCACAGGCGGCACGCAGCGGCTCTCGCGGCTGGTGGGCAAGAGCAAGGCGATTGAGTTGATGGTGACGGGCAATACATTTTCGTTTGAAGAGGCGCAGGAACTCGGCATCATCAACGATATCTACGAGCGCGATGGCTTCATGGACAACATGATTGAGTATGCGAAACAGTTCTGTCCGCCAAACAAAGCGGCCAAAGCTGTGGGACGCATCAAGCGCGCGGTGCAGACAGGATGGGAGATTCCCATGGAGTCGGCGCTGGCGGTGGAGCGCGAGAACCAGCAGATACTCTTCCAGAGCGAAGATGCGAAGGAAGGGTTGGCTGCGTACGTGGAGAAGCGGCCAGCGGTATTCAAGGCGAAATAGTACCGAGTACCTGGTACCTAGTCGGGCGGGCGCGGACGCCCGCCCGACGGCCGGTGGGGCCCTTCGGCTTCGACCAGGGCAGGCTGCCGGTGCTACTTTAACGCGGCGCGAGGAAGATGGATGATTGCAGCTAAATTTAATGTTGAACCCGGGCAGTTGTTGATTGACGGGCAGTGGGTTGATGGTGCGAAGAAATTTGATACCGTCAATCCCGCTACCGGCGAAGTGCTGACGCAAATCGCGGAGGGGTCGTCTGCGGATGTAGATCGCGCGGTCGAGGCCGCGCGACGCGCCCTCGAAGACCGCAGCGGTCCGTGGCGAAAAATGTCGGCCAGTGAACGTGGGCGCCTGATCTGGAAGCTTGCCGACCTGCTCGAGAAAAACATCGACGAATTCGCCGAGCTTGAGACGCTCGACAACGGCAAGCCCATTTTTGAGTCACGCTATGTCGACATGCCGATGGTGGTTGACGTTTTGCGCTACTACGCGGGCTTGGCGACCAAGATCCATGGTGAGACCGTCAACACGCTTGAGACTGCGTTTACATATACACTCCGCGAACCGGTCGGAGTGGTCGGGTTGATTGTTCCGTGGAATTTTCCGCTGCTCCTGGCTTCGTGGAAGTTGGGTCCGGCGTTAGCTTGCGGCAATACGATTGTTTGGAAACCTGCGAGCCTGACTCCGCTGACCACTTTGCGATTCGGAAAACTGGCGATGGAAGCGGGAGTCCCTGCGGGCGTTATCAACATTGTCACCGGCCCTGGGGCGGTCGGAAGGGCGATGGTCAAGCATCCCGGCATCGACAAGATCGCTTTTACAGGATCGACCTCGGTGGGCCAGGAGATTATGCGGAGCGCGGCCGATACGGTGAAGCGCATCACGCTGGAACTCGGCGGTAAATCGCCGAACATTGTCTTCGCAGATTCGGACATCGACAATGCCGTCAAAGGTGCGATTACCGGCATCTTCTACGGCAAAGGAGAAGTCTGTAACGCGGGCTCGCGACTGTTTATCGAGAGCAAGGTGAAGGATGAGTTCACCGAGAAGCTTGTCGGTCGCGCGTCGAAGATGCGTCCGGCGGACCCGCTTGATCCGAAGACGCGGCTGGGCGCGATCGTGAGTCAGGACCAGATGCGGTCGGTGCTCGGTTATATCGAGGCCGGGAAGAAGGATGGCGCGAAGCTGGTTGCTGGCGGCAATCGTGTCGCGGTGGACGGAAGCAAGGGCTTCTTTATCGAGCCGACAATTTTCGGGGATGTGAAGAACGAAATGACGATTGCGCGGGAAGAAATTTTCGGTCCCGTGCTTTCGGTATTGAACTTCGACGACATCGACGAAGTCATCGAGCAGGCCAACAATAATCCATACGGCCTGGCGGCGGCCGTATGGACGCGCGACTTAAAGAAGGCTCACATTGTTTCGCGGCGACTGAAAGCTGGCACAGTGTGGATCAACACGTACGGATTGATGGACGCGTCGCTACCTTTTGGCGGCTACAAGAGTTCGGGTTTCGGCCGCGAACTCGGAGCCCACGCGATTGAGCACTACACGGAAATGAAAACAGTTTGGCTGAATATAGCTGGCTGAACATGGCTTAGGAGAGCATTATGCCCGGAAAAGTAGCGAAAATCGGAACGTTCAGTGACTGGGAGGGCATGTTCAACGACTGGCGCAAAGATATTGGCGTCAACACCAAGGACATTGAAGCTTTCCACTTTGACACGTTGTACGGCGCGATCGATACGGAAGAAATCGAATTCGGATCATACAAGGGTCGGCGTAAGTGGGAGAACCTGCGCCAGATTCCCACGCAGCAGATGCGCGATGCGCTGATGAACATGATTGTCTATCAGGGCGACACCGAGTTTGCCAGCGTGGAGCAGCAGCGTAATCTGCTCGAAAACGCGCCCACTGATTGGGACCGGCGAGCGATTACGCGCGTGATGATCGAAGAAATGCGCCATGGCTGGCAGATGTGCGCGCTGCTGGTGGATCATTTTGGATACTCGGGAAAAGTTGAAGCGCAGAAAATGTTGGAGCGGCGCGCCTTCGAGAACAAGAGACTGCTCGGAGCATTCAACGTTGACGTCGATAACTGGATGGATTTCTTTACTTATACAGACTTTGTCGATCGCGACGGAAAATTCCAGTTGCAGATGTTGAAGTATTCCGCCTTCGCTCCGCTGGGACGCTCGATGTCCTACATGCTGCGTGAAGAGGCGTTTCACATGGGAACGGGCAATGACGGCCTGCGTCGCATCGTGGAAGCGGGAGTAATTCCGGGCTGGCTGATTCAGAAATATCTCAACAAATGGATTTCAAGTTCTTACGATCTCTTCGGCACGGATCATTCTTCGTCGGCGCACTGGGCGTACGTTTGGGGTGTAAAGGGGCGCTACGATGAGCCAAAGAACGAACAGGCGCCAGACCTGGATGATCTGAACGATTACAACCGGAATCTTTATCGCGACGAAGTTGCCGGACTGATTGAGCGTTTCAACGGCGCGTTGAAGCCGGGGCAGCCAAAGCTGTATGCGCCGCATATCAAATTCAATCGCGAAATCGGGAAATGGGCAGGACAGAAGTTCCACGCGCAGACCGGGGAAGCGCTCGACGACCGCTCTTACGCAGAACACGTGAAAGATTACATGCCGTCTGCCGAGGACAAGAAGTTGTTGCTGGAGATTATCGGTAACGAGAAGAAATGGATTGCGGAGAAGACTGGCGCGCGCGATCCGCTAGCGAGTATTGGCGAGGTCCGTAAGTCGGCGATCAATCTGTAATCTCGGTTGAGCTTGATATGACGCAAGTGCAAGGAAGATCGGAATGACGACCGCCGTGGAATCTAAACTCGCTCGGCTGACCGTGGACGTCAGCGGTTCCGTGGCGCGGCTTGTTCTGCGGAATCCGCCATTGAACGTCATCGATATTCCGATGATGGAGGAGTTGGCGCAGGCACTGGCGCAGATGGAATCGCGATCGAATATTTCTGTCATCGTATTGACCGGCGAAGGCAGAGCTTTCTCGGCGGGCGTCGATGTGGCGGCACATACTCCTGACAAAGTTGAAGCGATGCTGGTCAAGTTCCACGCCGTGGTTCGGGCTTTGGTGGCCAGCAAGAAGGTGACTAATGCCGTTGTGCACGGGCATTGCCTGGGTGGTGGCGCGGAGTTGGCGATGGTTTGCGACATCGTATACACCACCGCTTCGGCGCAGTGGGGATTTCCGGAGATCAAGCTTGCGTGTTATCCGCCGGTGGCGTGTATCGCGCTCGCTGCGCTGGTGGGACAAAAGCGC
>JBEKJF010000279.1:0-6674 GCA_050011375.1 Candidatus Sulfotelmatobacter sp. | reverse complement strand
GCGATGCTGACTTTCTGGGGGCTGACCGCGCCTGTCGCGGCGCTGCTCGGCTTTCCCTGGTCCTTCATGGCGGGAAACGTCAACCTGCTGTATCGCATATTCATGATTGGCTGCCGCGGTGGCGTGCGACTGGCCGGGGTGCGCGTGCAATCCGTCGGACTCGACAAACTTGACCCGGCGCGCACCTACCTCTTCATGTCGAACCATGTGTCGAATCTGGATCCTCCGATTATCACGCCGCTGATTCCGAAGCGCACTTCGGTGCTGGTGAAAAAGGAATTGTTCAGTTTTCCGATTCTGGGGCGCGCGATGCGGATGGGGTCGATGATTCCGGTCGATCGCGGCAATCGTGATGCCGGAATTGAATCGGTGCGGGTCGCTAAGCAAGTTGTGCATCAGGGCTTGAATATGTCGATCTACGTGGAAGGCCATCGCTCTTTCGATGGCAGGCTCCTGCCTTTCAAGAAGGGACCGTTTTATCTGGCGATGGAGTGCGGTGTTCCGGTGGTTCCGGTGACGATCGTGGGGACACACGAGTTGATGCCGAAGGGAAGGTTCGCAATCAAACCGGGAACGGCGACGGTTATTTTTCATCCGCCGATTGAGCCTGAGAACTTCGGCAGCCGCGAGCGTTTGATGGAAAAGGTGCGGGCTGTGATTGAGAGCGGATTGCCGGAGGAGTTGCGGCAAAGAGAATTAACCACGAAGGACATGAAGGCACACGAAGGGAACGCGAATACGTGATGTGTTCATTCTGTCTGTCCTCTCGGTTCAGGATATAATCCCAGCCAATCGTGGGCCTCGCCTCTGGCACAAAACTCGGGCCGTATGAAGTTCAAGCGCCGCTAGGAGCGGGCGGCATGGGCGAAGTTTATCGCGCTCGCGATACGCGACTGGGGCGCGATGTCGCGATCAAGGTTTTGCCTTCGCATCTCTCCTCGAATCCTGATCTAAGGCAGCGCATGGAGCGCGAGGCGCGCTCGATTTCCTCGCTGAATCATCCCCACATTTGCACGTTGCACGATATTGGTTCGCAGGACGGCGTGGATTTTCTCGTCATGGAGCATCTGGACGGCGAAACTTTGGCCGACCGGTTGCAGCGCGGCGCGATGCCGATTGAGGAGGCGTTACAGATAGCGATCAAGATCGCCGATGCACTCGACAAAGCGCACGCGCGCGGAATCGTGCATCGCGATCTGAAGCCCGCCAACATCATGCTCACTAAGCATGGGCCGAAGCTGATGGATTTCGGCTTGGCGAAGCCTGCGCCGGGATTGAGTTCCGCCTCCGGAGCAAGCCCATTGACTCCGAGCACACCGACCATGAGCGTGGCTGCGCTCAGTGCTTCGGCGTCGCCGCTCACGCAGAAGGGAACTGTGGTCGGAACATTCCAGTACATGGCGCCGGAAGTGTTGCAGGGCGCGGAAGCCGATGCGCGCTCGGACGTTTTCAGTTTCGGCTGCGTGCTCTACGAGATGTTCACCGGGCGCAGAGCGTTCGAGGGGAAATCGCAGTTCAGCGTGCTGGGCGCGATACTCGATAAGGAACCGGAGCGCATTTCAACCGTGCTGCCGAATTCTCCGCCACGGCTCGATGAAACTGTGTGGCGCTGCCTGGCGAAAAATCCCGAGCAACGCTACGCATGCATGCACGACGTCAGAATTCAGATGGAAGCTTTGGCGGAGGCTGATCCGCAGGCTGCGAACACCTCGGCAGCGGCGTTGAAGCAAACGTCGAACAGTTCTCGAGTCGCGTGGCTGGTCGCGGCGCTCGCCGCGCTGCTCGCGTTAATCATGGGCGCAGCCTACTTATTCCAGTCACCCAAGCTCGCGGCGGTAGTGCAGTCGTCGATCCTTCCTCCGCCGGGCACGATGTTCGTGACCATGCTTCCGGCATCGGGGCCAGCAGTGCTCTCGCCGGACGGAACGCGGATTGCGTTCACCGCTCGTGACGATAAAAGTAAAGTCCTGTTATATGTTCACCCGCTTGCGTCTCTAACAGTGCAGCCTCTGGCCGGAACCGAAGACGCCATGTATCCCTTCTGGTCTGCAGATGGCCGGGAGATTGGCTTCTTCACGCCGGGAAAACTGAAGAAGATCAACGCCGATGGCGGCCCGCCGCAAATCTTGTGCGACAGCATTAGCGGCCGCGGCGGCGCGTGGAGCAACGAGGGCGTCATTGTGTTTTCGCCCTCAACTACGCAAGCGTTGTTGCGCGTGTCCTCAGCCGGTGGAACGCCTGAACCTGCTTCCCGGCTCGATACGGCTCAAGCAGAGAACAGCCATCGCTGGCCGTCGTTTCTGCCGGACGGAAAGCACTTCCTCTACTGGTCGCGCAACTCCCGCGCCGGAGAGCCTTCCGTGCTCTACGTGGGAGAGCTGGGAACTTTGCAAGCCAAGGTTCTCATGAAGAGCGAGACCATGGGCACCTACGCCTCAGGTCACCTTCTGTTTCTCCGCGGTCAGACTCTGATGGCACAACCCTTCAATCCCAGCCGCCTCGAACTCAGCGGTGAACCTGTGCCCATCGCGGACCACGTGGCAATAAATGGAGCGAGCGTGCGTGCCATGTTCTCGGCCTCGAACGATGGGACTTTGGTCTATCAAACGGGAGATATGTCGAGCGGTTGGAACTTAGTTTGGTGGGACCGGGACGGCAAGCCGATCAACTCAATCCCACAGTCCAGTCGATTTCTCGGTCCGAGGCTTTCGCCGGATGGCACCAAGGTGGCAGTGGAGATATTTGCCGGCGCGCAGGGAATTGGTGACATCTGGATCTTTGACTTAACGCGCGGAACAGATACTCGTCTGACCTTTGGTCCTTTCAGCCAGGGAAACCCCGTATGGTCGCCCGACGGGAAGACCATCTACTACGCTTCTGGACCGGGAGCGTCGTACATCGCCGCCAAGGCGGCCGACGGCAGTGCGCCTGAGCGGATCGTACTGCAAGACAAGGACACCATCGAATTTCCCGACAGTTTCTCGCCGGACGGCCGCTATCTGGTTTACCTGCGCAAGGTACCGCAAAACGAAACCAGCTACCATCTCTGGGCGCTTCCTTTGTTTGGTGACGGCAAACCGTTTCCCATCATTAAGAGCACTTTCGAGGAACGTTTCTCAGCGATTTCGCCCGATGGAAAATGGATGGCTTATCAGAGCAACGAGTCGGGACGCTGGGAAGTTTACATTGCTGCTTTTCCTGGCGGTGGTGCGAAGTGGCAGGTCTCTAGTGTTGGTGGCGCGTCGGCGAAATGGCGAGGAGACAATAAGGAGGTTTTCTATCTCGATCCTTCCGACAATCTGGTCGCGGTCGATGTAAACGCGTCCGGCAGCTCAGTGCAGCTTGGCACTCCCCATACTTTGTTTCAAGCGATTGGCATACAGCGAGAGTATGGGCCGTTCGATGTGAGCGCCGACGGGAAGAAGTTTCTCATCAACAGCGGAAATCTGAAAGAGGGCAGCGATCCTTTCACGCTGGTCCAGAACTGGCCCGCGGAGTTGAAAAAGTAGCCTGCAGCAGCTCTACGCCAGGAAAATAAAAAATGCCGGTTCCTGAGTCGAGAGGAAGCCGGCATTCCACGCTAAAGTTTTTTTGTTTAGGGTATAACCTGCCAGATAACGCCGTTGCCGTTGGCGCCGCCCAGCTTCGTCGTTCCGTAAATGTGGCCCTCTAACAGCACAGGATTGCTATAAACGTAGAGGCCGTCGGTGCCGCCAGTAAAGACATATAGCGAGGTGTAGGTCCAGGAACCGCTGGCGGGTGTCAACTTGTAAACTGTGCCGGCGCTGTCCGCGCCGTCGCAGTGGGTCGTACCGTAGAGATTTCCCGACGAGTCCAGCAGCAGGTTGCGAAAGCTCCCGGAAATTCCCCATCCCGGATTGCTGTAGAGCACGGTGAATGTCCAACTGCCGTTGGAAGGCGTCAGTTCGAAAATAGTGCCGCCGCCGCCCGTGCCGCCTTCCGTAGCAGCTCCATAATAATTACCGGCCTTATCCGCGATCAGTCCGCCGTACGGAACTCCTCCATCGTCGCCATCCGCGAAACTGTGCAAGATGGTCTCTTTCCACGACGTCCCCGAGCGGACCAACTGGAAGACGGTGCCATATCCGTATTCGCCTCCCGCGGAAGTGGTGCCGTAGAGGGTGCCGGCCGCGCCCAGCGTGATGCTCGCCACCGGGACTGTCCCGTCAGTGTCGCTGTTGCCGAAGCTGTACAGCAGGGTTTCCTTCCACGTGTTGCCTGACTTCGGTGGCGTCAGTTTGAAAACCGCGCCGTAATTGTAAGTTCCGCCCGCGCTGGCAGTTCCGTAGAGATTGCCTTGCGCGTCCATCGTCAAACCGGCTTCGGGATACTCCGCATCCTTTCCGCCTGCGAAGCTATAAAGAACTTGCTCAGAGCCGCCAGCGGCAATCTTGAAGACCGTTCCCGCGCCTTCGGCGCCGCCGCTGTAGGTCGTGCCGTACAGGTTGCCCGACTTGTCGCGCAGCAAGCCCGCTTGAGGATTGGCTCCGTCGGTTCCTCCCGCGAAGCTATAAAGTACGCTCTCCACGCCGCCCTTGCTGAACTCGATCACCGCTCCATTGCCCGACGCGCCGCCACCGCTTGTCGTGGAGTAAAGGTTCCCCGAGGTATCAGCGATGAGACCGTCGAGGGGATTTCCCCCGTCGCTCGCGCCGGTAAAGTTGTAAACCACCTTGAAGGTCTGCGCCTGAGTTTGCGGGATTGCGACCGCAGCCAGCAGCACCACAGAAGCGAACGCAAGCGTGACTGAATTGGATATCGATGCGGGTTTCATGAGGTTGACGTGCCCCTTTCGAATCGTAATTTGGTGGATTCACCCGAGGTCAGATAGCGGCGGGAAAAATCCAGCCGGATTATTTCGAAGCATCCTACGATTGCGAAGGGTTGTCAAGAATGAAGAGGACATCCTGCCGGCTTTTTAAGCTCAGTTGACGGGACGCCCCCAGAAGCAACCCCGGGTTGCGACACCAGTTTTGCAAAGCGAAAATTTGGGTTACGGCTTTGGAGTCTTCGCTCGCAATGCCCGCGCCATTTCGGGCAATCTTGGCAGAATCGCAGAATACTTCAGCCACAACTTATGCTCGACTGCAGGAGCGCCGCTGACCAGCGCGTTTGCGGGAATGTCATTCGCCACTCCGCTTTGCGGCGTGACGATGGCGTTATCGCCGACCTTGCAATGTCCAACTACGCCGACTTGGCCGGTGAGAATCACTCGAGCGCCGATTTCCGTCGAACCTCCAAGTCCGACTTGCGAGCAGAGCAGGGCGTCTTCGCCGACCTGTGATCCGTGGCCGACTTGCACGAGGTTGTCGACTTTCACTCCGCGACCGATGCGGGTTTCGCCCACGCTCGCGCGATCGATGCAGGAATTCGCCTGGATTTCTACGTCGTCCTCAATGATGACTGGAGCGGGTTGCGGAATCTTGTACCAACGTGCGTCTTTCGTCTTGGCGAAGCCGAAGCCGTCGGAGCCAATCACGACTCCGTTGTGCAGCAGAACGTTGTTGCCGATGCGGCAGTTCTCGCGAACCACGGCGTGCGCGTGCGCGAAGAAGTTGTTGCCGATCTTCACTCCGCGATAAATCACGACGTGAGCTAACAACACAACATCGTCGCCGATCTCGACGTTCTCGTCGACGACTGCGTAAGGGCCGATGTGCGCGTTCTTTCCTAGCTTCGACGTTGGGTCGATGACCGCTGTGTGATGAATTCCGGGCGCGTAGCGCAGCGGTTGATGGAAGAGTTCGAGCGCGCGCGCAAAACTTAGATACGCATCTTCAACCCGCAGTGTCGCCGCAGGAATCGCGGGAAAATTTTCGGCGACGATGACGGCCGCCGCTTTCGTATGCCGGGCCGCGTTGGCATATTTCTGATTAGCTACGAATGTGATCTCCGACGGGCCGGCTTCTTCTATGCCATTGAGTCCAGTGATCTCGGTATCGATGATCTCGGAATCTTTAATCTCGGTATCGAGCGAGCCGTTTTCAAGGCGCGCATTGAGGGCGGAGGCGATCTGAGAGAGTTTCATGGTGTAGGGATGGACGCGGGTAAATCCTACACCAGTCCCAATGGCAATCCGACGGCGTTACCTTTTTATAACAGGGTACCCCCCTCCCCCACCCCCTCGATCTTTAGAATGACGGAGTTGGACATGTTTTGGCCCGCAAAATCTAGGGCCGAAAGCACTTAAAGGTCAAAATCCAGAAAGCAAAGGACTTAAATGCGGCTAAGCACCCGTGAGCGTCTTGCCGCCGAGCTACACAACAGGATCGCAGATCGACCCTGTGGATAACAAGGTCAAATGTCACAATTGATCGAATTATTTTTCGGGAGGCTGCGCGAGTGTTGCATCGACTGCATTGCCCGAGCAGCTAAGTTGTGCCGTACCGACTACAGTGCAGCCTCCGCCGCAAGCGGTGAGGAGGTTACAGTTGGTCGGGTCGAAGGCGAAGACTGTATATTCGACGGTCGGTCCGCCCGCAACGTCACATTGAGCGACACCCGCGGACGTGACGGTCACATCGGTTGTGGGCGCGTTTTGGAAACACGCACCCCAAGTGGCGGGCTGCGGAGTGACCGCGTAAGGAGCGGCACTGTAGTGGCCAGTGGCGGTGAACTGTACCGTCTGACCGGGAAGGCTCGCAATGGCATTG
>JBEKJF010000278.1:0-7394 GCA_050011375.1 Candidatus Sulfotelmatobacter sp. | reverse complement strand
TTCTTTCCAGATCCGCCTGCGTTTTCTTTTCCGTCTTCTGCGATTGCTCCGGGCGTTCCGGAGGCGCCGCGATGGCCGTCGGGTGTGGCGGCGAAGTTGCCGCGGCGATTGCCCGCGGGAGGATTTGGCGGCGCGCCCACTGCGGGTTGGAGATTGAGCGCGATCATGCTGTTGCCGTTGTGGGAGCGTCCGGTTGCGCCGAGCGAAGGCGGCGGTGCGATTACATCGGGCGAATGTTTAGTAAAAGAACTTCTCCCCGGAATGGCGCGCTGTTCGTCGAGCGAAAGCTGCGGGGCGGGTGCAATCACGGAAGAGCGCGCGATGTTGAGGTCGCCGAGGCGGCGGGTTGAGTTGGCTTCCATGGCGGGCGGAGGCGCGATGACGGCGGTCTGGAGAGCCTGCACGGATTTCTGCCGCGCCGATTGCAGATCGGGCGGTGGTGCGATTACGGAGCGTTCCATTTGCGGCGCTAGGCGCGATGTTTCCGATGCAGGAACTGCTGGGGCTGGGCCGATTGGAACTTGCGGTTTGCCCGACCATGCGACCACGTTGGGCAGAGTGACATCGTGCTGCAACTGGATGTGGGGCGCGGTGACGATGGTCTGCGAGCGGTTATCCGCCTCACGAGGCACGGAGATGATCGGTTGCGCGGAGTATTCGGGATCAGATTTTCGGGCGTGAGCGGAATGCGAACGACGAGTGTCGAGCGGCGGCAGATATTGCGAGGGTGTGTAGCGGACGACGTCGGCGTGCGTGAATGCGGGCTGAGACGTGGAGTGGGGTTGCAGGGCGAGCACGCGCGATCCAGCCCAGATTATGGCGAGAGCCAGAACGTGATATGCGGTGGATTGCGCGAAGCTGCGCCAGGGAAGCGGGCGGTCGATGAAAACGTCTGGCCAGAATGTCGACAAGGATTGCGGGTTGTTAATTTGTGATTGTCGATCGAAGATCCTGGGCCGCTGAAAGAGGTCTCGAATGTTCTCGACGAAGACACTGGACCGGGGTTCAAGTTCGACGAGGAGACGGAGTTCGGTAGGGGAAGCTTCGGTGTCGTCCAGCAGTGGGCCCGGGGTTTGGTGCATCGTTCTATTTTAGATGCGAGTAGCTGCGAGTACCTAGTACCAAGTACCTAGAAAAAAGGGACACGGATTTCTAGGTACTGGGTAGTGGTTACTAGCTGGAATGGCCGGCGCGGGCGGGTGTTAGCAGGCGTCCCGAGATTTTTTTCTTCAGGTCGGCCTTCTCCTGGGCGTAGATGAGATCGAGTCCGCCTTCGTCCGTGGTTGAGGCCTCGGCCAACGCCGCTGCCAGCGCGCGATAGGAGCGGCTTACTTCCTGGCCTTCTTGCAGAACCACTGGCGTGCCGTGATCAATGGCGGGCGAGATAGCGTGAAAGGCGTTGGGAATCTTCCACAGGACTTTGCAGCGCGTGGCATTTTCGACGTCTTCATCGGTGAAGCCGGGAATTTTTTTATAGCGATTCAGAACCATGCGCAGGCGGTTGCGGCCTGTGCCTTCCTCGAGGAAGGCGTGGATGCGGCCGGCGCTCCACAGCGAGACCACGTCCGTTTGAGCGACCATGAGGACTGCGTTCGAGAGATCGGAGAGCAGGCGCGTGGTGGAATCGAGGCGGCTGGAAGCGTCGACTACCACGTAGCGATAATGATTTACCAGCAAGTCGAACAAGCGTGCCAACTCGGCCGGAGTGGGCATGGATGGATAAGGCGATTGCGGGCCAGCGAGAAGATGCAAGCCGTCTTTGGCAGTGGTCATGAGGCCATCGAGCAAAGAAACGTCAAGGCGATGCAGGTTCTGTAGCGCGTCAGGCACTCCGAAAGCGGGACGCAGGTTGAGGTGGAGTTGAGCGTGGCCAACGGGAGCGAAGTCTACCAGGACCACGCCGCCATGGGCTTGCTGGAGTGCGACAGCGGTGTTGACGGCGGCGGTAGTCGCGCCGGCGCCACCTTTGGCGCTGAGAAAAGTAAAAATGCGCGCCTTGCCAGCGCCGCCGCGTGTGCGCGTGCGGTTGGAGCTGAAACGTGTAAGAGCCTCGAGAAGAGCCTCAGTGCCGGCGCTGTCGTCTAAAAATTCTCCGGCACCGGCGCGCATGCTGGCGACGATGACGGCGGGTTGCTGCATGGTGCCGTTGGCGAAGATGGCAAGTTGCAGAGTGTTGGCTTGAAGGGTTTCGATGGCTCTGATGGCGGGCTGCGGATTCTCGGCAGAGATGTCGATTAAGACTACTTCGGCGCGCAGATCCTGAATCTGGCGCAGGATGGAATCGGTGGGTCCGGTGGGAAAGCCTACGTTTGCGAACACGACCCGGGCGAGGCGCGTCGCCTCGATGCGGTTCTGCAGTTCGGATAAGTGGTCGCGGTTCTCGGTCAGAACTGCTACGGCGATGCCATGCATGGCGCGGTTCTCGCTGATTTCTCTTGGTGTTTGCATGTTAGAAAGAGAAAGCACCCCGCGCCAAGTGACTCAGGTAACTATGAGAACGCAAGTGTGGACACAACTCGCGCCAAGACGCGCGCCGACAGATGAGAGCGATATGGAAGATCATGAAAATCAGTGTGAGGCGCACAACTGGAAGACTCTCCAAAGCAATCCGCAGTGTTGGCTAGCATTCTAAGCCAACGTGGGGAGATTGAACAGCACCCGGAAGTACAAAAAAAACTAAAGTTAGTAGGCGCCACGCCCAGATTGGGACTTTCGGACACGGGTGAGGCTAATGGGCTGCGGCGCGCGGATTGCCGGATGCAGGCGTGGCCGGACGCTCAGTCTCGCTGGGATTGTGCAGAGCCGAAATTCGGCGGAAGTCGGCGGACGAGTCGTCGGTTTCGGGAAGGTATTCGTAGCCGTTCAAACAGACGGCGACGCCGATCTTTGTTTGTGTCTGAGTTTGTGTCTGTGTTTGTGTTTCATTCCCGGCGGATTTTTTTGGGGTTTCGACCGAGGCTGTGGGCATCCAGCCCTTATCGGCGGGTTTCACGATGCGGAGAACGCGGCCTTTGCACCGGACGCGCATGTTTTCGCCGAGCGTGATCTCAGAGGGCATCCTTAAGGTGAGTTCGATCTCTGCGCCTTCGGCAAGAGCCATGTCAGTGAAGAAAAAAGCTCCGCGGGAACTGAGGTCCTGAGTAAAGCCGAGACCTTCTACGGCGGTGGCAACGTCACGCAGGGAAACAGGAAGGTTAAAAGCGAAGCGTTGACCTATGCGGCGTTCAACACCAACCGGAGCAGTCATGGCCGTGTCACTTCCTTAGGGAGTCGCCGGGAGATAACGCAAGTGCAATCGTCACTGTAGCGCAGTCCGGGCGGTCTGGGAAGTCAAAAATTCTTGCAGGCTGGGTGCAGGAAATCAGCCAGTGGGCAAATTCAATGGCTGAGAATAATCTAAGGTACGCCTGCACCTTTTGGTCTAGACGAATGTCGTTTGCGAAAGATGAGAAGATGGATCGAGGCGCAATGAAGACAAAGACGAGAATGAGTTTGGCGTTCGCCGCCGTGCTGCTTGCGATGACATTGGCCGACGGCCAGGCGCAAGCGGGCAAGAGCGAACCCAAGGCCGCTCCTTCATTTCCAAGTTGTACCGACAATCTTTCCAGCGTTGCGATGCCGAAAGCTCCGCATGGTCTGTTTGCGATTTTATTTCCCGGCATGCAGAAGTTAAACGCCAAGGCCAACGAATATCTTTTGCACAATCCGGTGGTCTGCGGGGCCAACTTCTATCTGGTCTGGAACCGGATCGATAAGGGGCCGGATGCATCGTCGCGCTACGACTTCGACGCGGTCGAAGAGCAGATGGAGCCTTGGATCAAAGCGGGGAAGGAAGTGAACCTAATTGCGTGGGCCGTGGGCTACGGCGCGAAGGTGCAGGTCACGCCGGAGTATGTTTTCAAGCAGGTGCAATCTGTGGAGTGTGAGAATGGCGGGCAAGTCCCGGTTTTTTGGGATAAAGGCTTCATGGACAACTACCAGCAATTCATGAAGGAGATTGTTCATCACTTTGGAAACAATGCGGCGGTCGGCTACATCCGCTTCGGGCTGGGCATTGGGGGCGAGACGTTTCCCGTGTGCATGTATGCGTTACGCGAGAAGGGCTTCACTCCGCAAGTGTGGCGCAAATATCTTTTTGACATGCTCGACTACGAGGGTTCGCTGAATTCTCCGAAGACTTTGATGGTGGGAATCAATACCTTCGGCGAGCCGCCTAATATTGATTTCGTCGACGCCGTGGCCGACCGCGCCGTGCAGAATAAAATCGCTATCGGGAGCCAGGCGTTATCGATGGATGACCCGCGATCCGATAGAGCGGGCCAACCGTGCGCGGTCGACTGGTGCCACGTCTTCCGCGGAGCGAATGGAAAAGTTCCGCTGGAATTGCAGACGCTGGAAGAAACGAATCCTGATCGATCGGGCAAGGTCGGTTCGATGGTCGACTTGCTGCCATTCGCGCTCGGCTTGCACACGCAGATCTTCGAAATCTATATGCAGGACTGGCTGATCGCTTACGATCCGGAAGATCCTAACTATGCGCGCTATCATGAGGAATATCAGCGGACTTATGAAGCGGCGGCTAAAGTTGTGGGTGGCCGCTGACCGAATAGTTTTTGGATTGACGACGATTTCGTCCACATTCCACCCGCAAGGAGCATGCAAGTTATATTCATCCCGAGGGCGAGTGGCGTCATCCAAAGAAGTGAACGTGTCCGAAGCGAAAAATCCAATCCAAGAAGTTAATGCGCCGAGCGGCGCGGTAGTGGCCTCCAGCGGCGGGTCGCGCTGGTCGGCTGGAGTGCGGGCGCTGCGACACCGCAACTTTCAACTCTTCTTTAGTGGACAACTGATTTCACTGATCGGCACGTGGATGCAGAGCGTGGCGCAGTCGTGGCTGGTTTACCGGCTGACTGGCTCGGCGTTGCTGCTGGGGTCGGTGGGATTTGCCAGCCAGATTCCTGTATTTCTGTTCGCGCCGCTGGGCGGCATTGCGGCCGATCGGTTTAACCGCCGTTCCATTGTCATCTCCACGCAGATCGCATCGATGGTGCTGGCTTGCATTCTCGCTGTGCTCACGCTTACCCATGAGATTGACCACCGGGTTTGGATCATCTTCGTGCTTGCGGCACTGCTGGGTGTGGTGAATGCGTTCGACATTCCGGGGCGGCAATCGTTTCTGGTGGAGATGGTGGGCCGGGAAGATTTGATGAACGCGATCGCGCTGAATTCTTCTATGTTTAACGGCGCGCGCGTGATCGGTCCGGCGATTGCGGGGATTCTGGTCGCGAGAATCGGCGAGGGCTGGTGCTTCTTTGGCAACGCAGTTAGCTACATCGCGGTGATTATTGGATTGCTGCTGATGAAGGTGCACAGCCCGGTGCGCGCGGCGATGGCCTCGCCGCTCGAGCACATGATGGAAGGGTTCCGTTTTGTCAACCGCACCGAGCCTATCAAGGCGCTGCTTTTGTTGTTGGGAATGGTGAGCCTGGTGGGCATGCCGTATGTGGTGCTGATGCCGATTTTTGCCGACCAGATTCTGCACGGTGGCGCGCGAGGGTTGGGCATTCTGATGGGCGCTACCGGCGTGGGCGCGCTGTTTGGCGCGCTGACTCTGGCGTTTCGCCAGGGCGTGAAAGGCTTGGGACGGTGGGTTGCGTGGTGCTGCGCCGGGTTCGGAGCCAGCCTTGCGGTGTTCGCGTTCTCGCACACGTTCTGGCTTTCAGTGGTTCTGCTGCTGCCGGTGGGTTACACGATGATGCTGCAGATGGCTTGCTCGAACACGCTGATTCAGGTGATGGTGCCGGACGCGCTGCGCGGGCGGGTGATGGCCGTGTATTCGATGATGTTCATGGGCATGGCTCCGATTGGAGCGCTGCTGGGTGGAGCGCTGGCTGAGCATATGGGCGCGCCGCGCACCGTGGCGATTGGCGGCATTGCGTGTCTGCTGGGAGCGGGCTGGTTCGCGCGGCATCTTCCGAAGATTCGCGTGGAAGCGCGGCGCTTGATCGTCGCGCAGGCCGCGGGCGGAGGGGAGCCGGCGGAGATGACGGCGCAGGCGGTGGAAGACTAATCGTTAAACGCCTTTTCGCACCGATCGATTCGCGAACTTTCAGTCCGGAGTCAAGCCGAGATATTCGTCGTGTCCTTCAAAGACGGAGGCCAGCTTCGTGAGGCGAAACAATTGCTGCAATCGCGGTCCTATATTCACGAGCTTGATCTGGCACTTTTGTCTCTTCGCCGATACATAGACGCTGACGAGTGCGCCTAGACCTGAGCTATCCATGTAGCTGACGTTGGTCAGATCGAGCACGATGGGCTTGCCTTCTGGGATCAGGCCTCGGACGGCGGTTTGCAGCGCGGCTGACGTCGTCGAAGTGATCCTTCCGCCGCAGCGAACCAGAGTTTGCTCCGGAGTTTTTTCCGTTTCGAGATTTAATTCGGGAGGAGGGACGGTTTGCGCGGCCATGGCGGGCCTCCTTGGTCACCGGGCAGAGCAAACTCCGCCCCGGGGAACGCCACTACGATACTCCCGCGATGGGTTCACGAACGCTAACCGTAGGCTTCCGGCGGCAATCCGGTGATGCGGATGCCGCCGTGGCCTTTGTGGCGGATGTTCAGGCCGATGAGCAGGGCGGTGATCTGTTCGAGGATGCGAGCGTTTTCCAGTTTGCCGCCGTCGATGGCGCGAACTCCGGGAAGCTTGGCGGCGAGAGTGCGCGTGAGTTGCGTAGCATTGGCATCGTCGCTGCAAACGAGGACGTCGCAGTCGAGCGGGTCGTCGCCGTTTAGAAGTTCGGCCGAAAGATTGTGGAACGCCGCGGCCACGCTGACACCTTTGGGCACGAGTTCGGCGGCTTGCTGCGCGGATGAGCCTTGCCAGACGCCGAGAGTGCGCGAGGCGCGTCCGCCGACGCTGGCGGCGAGCGCGACTGTAGCGTCAATTAAAATGCTGCCCGCGCGGATAGCGGGCTTGAGTTGCTTGATCAGCGCGGCCTGGCCTTCGAAAGGGACGGTGAGCACTAGAATATCTGCGGCGGCGCAGGCTGCGGAGTTTTCCATGCCGGAGACGCTGGCCTGATTTCCGGCTTTCTGCTTGATCTTGTCGGCAGCCTCTTGCGCGCGCTGCGCGTCGCGCGAACCGATGATGATTGTTTCCCCGGCACGCGCCCAGCGCAGGGCAAGACCTGTGCCTGCGGGCCCGGTTCCACCCAGAATAGCGATGGGACGCGCGGCGTCGCTCATGCGAATTCTGGCTCCGGCGTTTCTTCTGCGGTGAATTCTTCGAGCGGCGACTTGAGCTTGATGCGCGTGTAAGTGGTGTTGCGCTCGGCGGGCACGCGGCCCATTTCTAAAATTAGTGACTGGAAATCTTCCGGAGTGGTGTACTGCCCGGC
>JBEKJF010000277.1:0-6686 GCA_050011375.1 Candidatus Sulfotelmatobacter sp. | reverse complement strand
AACATTGGCTCAAATCCTTTGCGATGCTTCTCTTGCCCGGTGAGCGATAGCGCTCCAAATGTGCGGCCGTGATACGAGCCCTCGAGCGCCACCAATCGCGACTTCGACTCGCCCCCGGCACGATGTCCCGCCAACCGTGCGAGCTTGATCGAACCTTCAATCGCTTCAGTCCCGCTGTTCTGAAAAAACGCACGGTCGAGACCCGATAGCGTGCACAACTTCTCGGCGAGCGCTCCCTGATACTCGTGATAATAAAGATTGGAGACGTGAATCAGGCGCCCCGCCTGCTCGCGAATCGTCTTCACGATTCGAGGATGCGCGTGTCCCAGCGCATTCACTCCCAAGCCAGAAACGAAATCGAGATAGCGCCGGTCGTCGAGGTCGTAAAGAAACACGCCCTTGCCGCGCGTCAACACGATGGGATACCGATTGTAAGTACCAAGCAAATACCGCCGCTCCAACTCCGCTATCTGCTCAAATGTTTTCATAGGAACATTAGATTCTACAGGAAGACAAATGGTGAAATGCGCGGACGAAATGCGGAAGGCGTGGCTCAGTTTGAATTACGAATCTCCCTTGGCACGCGGCTGCGTAGCGTGAGATCCTTCGCTCCGCCTGAAGAACGGCTACGCTCAGGATGACGCCGTTAGCCGAGCGAGATGCCATCGGAAATTAAAACTGAGTCGCTACCAAGGCGTGGACTGATCAACTTTCTACTAGCTTCTGGCGGTGGCGGAGTAGCTGAAAGGGTAGCTCTGGGCGTTGATTTCGCGGCGGAGGTCTTCGAAGATGTCGTCGGGCATCTTGAGGAAAACCTGGACGACTTCGGGATCGAACTGGCGGCCGGACCACGCCTGGATTTCGGTGCGAGCTTGCGTGAGAGTTCTCGCGGGACGATAGGGACGGTCGGAGATGATAGCGTCGAGCGTGTCGGCGACGGAGAAGATGCGCGCGCCTAATGGAATCTCTGTTCCCTTGAGAGCGCGAGGATAGCCGGAGCCATCGAAGTGCTCCTGGTGCGAGTACACGATGTCGCAGGCTTCGGCGAGGAACGGAATTTTCTTGAGCATCTGGTAGCCGTGATAGCAGTGCTCCTTCATGATGGCGCGTTCGGTGTCGTCGAGCTTTCCGGGCTTGCGAAGAATGTTGTCAGGGATCGCCATCTTGCCGATGTCGTGAAGAAAAGCGCCGCGGGCGATAACGAGAATCTGTTCGCGGGGCACGCCCATGGCGCGTGCGATCGCAATGGTGAAGGCGGTGACGCGGCGGGAGTGGCCCTCGGTTTCGGCGTCTTTCAGATCGAGCGCGTCGCCGAGGGCTTGCAGCGTGATGTCATAGGAGCGCTCCAGATCCTCCATAGCAGCCTGAAGCTGGTCGGTACGGGCTTTGACAAGAGACTCCAGATTCGTTTGATAGTTGCGGTTTTCCGCTTTGAGGCGGCGATGTTCGAGAGCGCGGCCGACCGTGTTGAGCAACTGTTCCCGTTCAAACGGCTTGAGCAGGTAGTCGTGTGCGCCGTTGCGGATGGCGGCCAGGGCTACGGAGATGTCGTGGACGGCGGTGACCATCACGACCGGCATGTCGGGAAATTTTTCCTTGGTGCGTTCGAGCAGGCCGATACCGTCGAGATCGGCCATCATCAAGTCGGAGAGCATGAGTTCGAATACTTCGCCGGAGTTCAGCAGGGCAAGAGCTTCCATGCCGGAACTGGCCTGCTTCCAGCTGTAGCCAGCGGCGGCCAGAATGGCGCAGACGATTTCGCGAATTGCCTCTTCGTCGTCGACTACGAGAATTCGGTCGGGCATGAGTGTCTTCGGGAAACCGTCTTCGGATGACTTCTCAGGATACTATCGGCGATTCTACGCCAGATGTTAGGTTCCGAAGGTAACCATCCGGGTCCGGAAAGCGCATCGACAACAGGGCAGAGCGTGATATTCAGAAGCAGGGCACTGCTCTGTCTGGAATAAGGAAGCGAGCCGCAGCTTCAGAAGCAGGTTCCTCACCGGGCTTGACGCCCGGTTCGGAATGACCATTTAAATTCTGCGCTGGTTCGGAATGACTATTTAAATTCTGCGCTTGTTCGGAATGACAACGCAAAATGAACGAATCTCTCTGGTCCTTTTGGAACACCGCACAGCCTGCGCTCGCCGGACTTAAAGCCGGGGAGTGGGCGGTTCTGTGCGTGCTGGGAGCTTCACTGGTGGTGCTCTCCGCGCTGCGGGAGCGGTATCTATTTATTTGGACTGCGGGATGGGCTCTGCTGGCGGGTTCGCGGCTGGTGGGCATGCATGGGGCTGGGATGGGGATTCCGGCGCGCTACGTTCCGGCGGTGGAGCAGTCGGCGTTTGTGGTTGCGATGGGGCTGTTGGCGGGCGCCGTTTTTGTTTACATACGGATGCGGGATTTGCTGGCGCCGGTGGCTGCGATCACCGTGATCGTCGCGGGATTTGCCGTGGCGCGCGTGCTGTTGTGGCCGGACTCGCTGCCCTTGCGAGTCGCTCTTGAAGTTTCGTATCGAATCATTCTATTGACTGCAGCGATTGCTTTGCTCCGGGCGCGGCGAGGACGTTGGGAATTGGGGGCGTGGCTGTTGGCGGCATGTCTTCTGGTACAGCATTTGAGTTGGCTGCCGTTCACGAGCGAAATCCCTGCCAAGATTTTTGTTACGGCAGATGTTTTGCTTGGGCTCGGCATGCTGCTGGTTGTATTTGGCGAAGCGCGCGCGCGAGGCCGGCGGCTGAAGGTGCTGCGAGCGTTGACCGAGAGCATTGTGCTGGCTCAACAGCAGGGCGGCATGATGGAAGATGCGCTTGGGGAATTGCGGACGCTGACGCGGAGCAAGGCTGCGTGGTTCCGTTTGATTGAGGGCGGAAGCCTGGTGGCGACGCATGCGGTGGGAGTCTCGCAGGACTTTTTGCGAGAGGCGAGTTGTGCCGACTTGAGTGAGAGTGTGTCGCGGATGCTGGAGCGCGGCAAGCCAGTCACGGCGTGGAGAAATCTAGCTGGTTCAGAAGATTCGGAACTGCTGAAAGCGGAAAAGCTGCGTCATGTAGTGATGGTTCCGGTGCTCGGGAAAAAGTCGCCGATTGGGTTGCTGGTCTTGGGAAGTTCTGGCACAAGAAAGCTGACGGGCGAGGAACTTGAGTTTCTGGAAACTTACGGCCGGCAGTTGGGAATCGCGATCGAGAACTTCCGTTTGCTGGAGCAGGCTCTTCGTTCGCAACGGCAATGGCGAAATACGTTTGACTCGGTGCATGACATCATCCTGGCGCACGATGCGGATTTTCGCATCATCAAGGCTAACCAGACTTTACTGGAGCAAGTGGAACTGGCATCGGCGGATGTGATCGGCAGCACGTGCGAATCAGTATTGCCGCACCGGCTGGGCGAGTGGACGGGATGCCCTTACTGTGCGCGCGGAGGCGAGGAAATCAGCGAAGGGGCCGATCCTTGCTTCGGCGGATTTTCCGTCGTCTCCACTTCTTCGTATGCGGAGCAGGGAAGCAAGCAGAAGGGAACGATCCATATTGTTCGCGACATCACGGAGCGGCGGTCGGCGGAGGAAAAATACCGGCTCCTGTTCGAGCAAGTGCAGGAAGGCGTGTATGTGGCGACGCCGAATGGGCGGTTGCTCGACTGCAACGATGCGTTTGTGCATCTGCTGGGATATGAGAAGCGCGAAGAATTGCTGCCGCTGAATCTGGACGAAGATATTCGAGTAGACGCGGGGCAACGGGAGGCGTTTCGCCGGGAGATCGATCAGCAAAATTATGTGCGCAACTTTGAAGTGACGATGCGGCGCAAGAATGGAACGCTGCTGCTCGCGGCTGAGAGCAGCTTTGCCACGCGGGATGCGGCGGGAAAGATCGAACGGTTTCAGGGCTTTGTTCTGGATGTTACAGAAAAGCGGCGTGCGGAAGATGAGATGCGGCGGCGCAATCGCGAACTGAATGCGCTGAATGCGATGGCGGTAGTGGCGACGCAGTCATTCGATCTGGATGAAATTCTGAATCTGACGTTGCGGCAGGTGGTGTCGTTGTTCGGGGCGGAGAGTGGAGCGGTGTACCTTTCGGATTCGGATGCTCCGACGTACCGGCGGCGAGCGGCTTGGGGACCGCGCAGCCGCGACAAGTCTCGTCCGGCCGAGATCAGTTTCGCGGAAGGATTTGGCGATCTGGTGATGCGGTCGCGCGCTGAGGTGATCACGGCGGAATATCTGCCGCATCTGAAGGGAGCCGTCGCGGAATTTATCCGGTCTGACAGCGACGGTGCTTGGATCTGGGTGCTGTTCTGGGGCAAGGATAGTCCGATCGGCATGATGGGGTTGCGCAGCCAGGCGGAATATGAATATTCGAGTGGAGAAGAGAATCTGATGGTGGCGATCAGCCGGCAACTGGCCACCACAATTGAAAAAGTTCGGTTATATGAAGAAACCTGCAAGGCCTACGAAGATTTGCGGCGCACGCAGGAGCAACTGTTGCAGAGCGAGAAGATGTCTGCCGTGGGGCAGCTGATTGCGGGCGTGGCCCACGAGTTGAACAATCCGCTGACCGCGATTCTGGGCTATGCACAGTTGCTGGAAAGCGAAGGGTTGAACGAGCGCGCGCAAGATTATGTGGGCAAGATGTTTAAGCAGGCGCAGCGCACCCACCGCGTGGTGCAGAATTTGCTTTCGTTCGCGCGGCAGAGAAAGCCGGAGCGGTCTGAGGTGGACATTCGAAAAGTATTGGAAGAGACGCTGGCTCTGCGCGACTACGATCTGAAGATCAACAAGATCGTCGTGGAAAAAGATCTGGGGGCGGAGGCGGCGATGGTGGTGGCCGACCCGCACCAATTAGAGCAAGTGTTTTTGAACATCATCAACAATGCGGTGGACGCCGTGCTGGAAGCGGGACGGCCGGGGAAGTTGAAGATTCGGGTTTATTGCGAGAAGGGCGTGGTGTGCACGCAATTTGCTGACGATGGCCCGGGCATCAAAGACCCCAAGAGAATTTTCGATCCGTTCTACACTACGAAAAATGTTGGCAAGGGAACCGGGCTGGGGCTGAGTATCTGTTACGGCATTGTGAAGGAACACGGCGGCGATATCACCGCGCACAATGCTGCTGAGGGCGGAGCAGTGATTGAAGTGCGGTTGCCGATGGCTGTGGCGCAAGGTGCGGCTGCGGAGGCGGCGCCGGTTGTTCCGGCAAAGCGTGAAGGCGCGATTCAAGGGCGCGTGCTGCTGGTTGAGGAAGAAGAAGCAGTACTGGAGTTCGAGCGCGACGTACTGATTGGCGCAGGAGCCAACGTGGTGACGGCTACGCGCAGCGAAGATGTGAAGACGCGGTTGCTCTCTGAGCCGTTCGATGCCGTGATCATGAGCGGCAAGATGCCGGCCGACTGGAACGCGAAGGAGGCTTACGCGTGGCTCAAGGAACATTGCCCTGACATGGAAGGGCACGTGCTGTTTACGTTCTCTCATGGCGTGGCGCAAGGGGATGAGCGGGCGTTCCTGCAAGAGAACAATGTGCCTTTCCTGGTGAAACCTTTCGAAGTGGCGGAACTGATTTCGCAGGCGAGACGGTTACTGCAAAAGGCGCATGCTGCTGCGGCTGCGGCGGGTTAAGAATTTTCCATTTCTTAAATTCATTCGGCATTGTCTTCCCGAGCGCAGCGAGGGATCTTGGTTCTTGCCGGCGACAGCAGTGTTGCCTCCGCAGGCGAACACCAGGATCCCTCGCTTCGCTCGGGATGACAATTCTTAATGTCGGTCGAGACGACAGGTCTTAATTGTCCGCTCGAGATTACATTTTTTATTAATTTCATCACAGCTGTGCGCGCAGGCTCTTCACCAATTGGCGAAGGGCTTTTTCATTGCGGCGATACCAGCGCCATTGTCCCTGCTTGACGGCCTCGACCAATCCTGCTTTGGTGAGGATGGTCATGTGGTGCGAGATGGTTGGTTGGGAGAGACGCACGCGTTCTTCGATGTCGCCGGCGCAGAGGCCGTTTTTTCCTGCGACGAGGGCGCTGGTGGAAACTGCTCGTTGTTTGAGAGCTGCGAGGATGCGGCGGCGGGTGGGATCGGCGATGGCATGGAGTGAGTGGTCGAGAGTGGGCGAGGTGGTCATGGGATTACGAATAGCGGTTAAATCGATGGTTGTCAATATGCAACGGCAAAAGCAGGAAGCAGGTTCCCTTCGGCTCAGCTCAGGGCAGGCTCTCACCGGGCTTGGCGCCCGGTTCGGAATGACAAGATCTCATGAGGATTGCTGGAAATTACAATCAGGCACGCTGGCGCGTGGCTCGCAGCCATTCGATGCGCGAGAATTCTAGATACCTTACGTCGCTCTCGGGCACGGAACAGTTGGATTGGTTCAGGTGCGTAGCCAACGTGCCGCCGCGGATCCAGTAGCCGGTTTCGTCCTGCTTGAGGATGGTTGAGTCGAGCGGGTCCATGCCGTGCAGCTTGAAGATGACACGGCGGTTGAACAAGGGGTCAAGCTTCATAGAGCGTTTCGCTTTTTTGACTGACTACTTTTTCAGGATCGGGCTGTATCCGTCATTGATGAGCCGGGAGCGCATGCCTTCTGCATCTTTAATGTCGGTGAAGGGACCGACCTGCACGCGGAAGAGCTTGTCGGTGGCGGAGTTGGCGGCCACGAACGCGGGATATTGTTTTTTCTTGAGGGCTGCGACCAGGG
>JBEKJF010000276.1:0-6715 GCA_050011375.1 Candidatus Sulfotelmatobacter sp. | reverse complement strand
ATCAGCTCAACTACTTCAATTACTTCACCGAGATTGAAGAGCAGTATCTGCGGCGGCGCGGCGGCGGATTGCTGCTGACGACGCTTGATTGGGCTTTGATCGAAACCTGGAAGGACGCCGGTATACCCCTGGAGGCAGCTTTGCGCGGAATTGATTCTGCGTTTGACCGCTACGATCAGCGTGCGGCGAAAACCAAGAAGGTGAATAGCCTTGCTTATTGTTCGCAAGAAGTGCTGGCGGCGGCGGAAGATATGAAAGAAGCCGCCGTAGGTGTGGCGGTTCAACCGTCACCGGCCAAATCGAGCGCGGGACAAGGGTTTGAGCCGGAGGCAATCGCGGCGTTCCTGCGTCGTAATGCTGATCTTCTGGAATCGGCGAAACTACCGCAGAGCGCTGGAATTTCGGTCCACGCGGTCGCCGGGAAATCCGCGACCACGTTGCGCAACTTGGCTCAGGAAACTGAAAGCAAAAAGTCGGCGTCGAGGCTCGAAGACCTGGAGCGCCATCTAACTGTGCTCGAAGAAAAACTTTTTGCTGCACTGCTCGCCGCTACGCCTGATGAAGAAATCGTGAGCGTGCGCGCTCAGGCCGATCACGAGCTCGCGCCCTATCGGCGCAAGATGGCGGGACCTCAGATCGAGCAATTGCAAAAGCAGTACGTTCACAAGCGGCTTCTGGAAAAATACGGCCTGCCACGCCTCAGCCTGTTTTACATGTGATGAGCCATTCCTTCGACGCAATCATTCTCGGCGGCGGCGCAGCGGGACTGATGTGCGCCATCGAAGCCGGCAAGCGCGGCCGCCGCGTCGCCGTACTCGAACGCGCCGACCGGTTGGGTAAGAAGATATTGATCTCCGGCGGCGGGCGCTGCAATTTCACCAATCTTTATTGCCAGCCGGAAAATTTTATTTCCTCGAATCCGCATTTTGCCAAGTCGGCCTTGGCTCGCTACACACCGCAGGACTTCATCGCGCTGGTCGAGAAGCACGGCATTGCTTATCACGAGAAAACTCTAGGCCAGCTTTTCTGCGACCGCTCCGCGCGCGACATTCTCGGGATGCTGGAAGCCGAATGCCGCGACGCCGGAGTGAGCATTTTTCTGAATACGAAAATTGATGAAGTCGAGCGAACATCTGACTTCATCGTACGCACCGCGGATGCTGAGTTCACAGCGCCGGCATTAGTAGTCGCCAGCGGCGGCTTGTCGATTCCGAAAATCGGCGCAACATCATTCGGCTACGATCTGGCGCGGCAGTTCGGGCTGGAGATCCGGGCCGTGGCCTGGGCTCGTGCCGCTGCTGCTCAACGCAGAGGATTGTTCGCACTACTGCGAACTGGCGGGAGTTTCGGCGGAGGTGATTGCTTCCTGCAGCGGTCAGCAGTTTCACGAGAAGATGCTCATCACGCATCGGGGCCTAAGCGGTCCGGCGATTCTACAGATTTCGTCCTACTGGAATGAGCCTCGGGAGAAGCCGCGGCCGATCTTTGTCGATATCGATCTCGCCCCCGGACGCGAAGTCACAGCGGCGTTTTGCGATCCGACTGAGCCGAGAAATCTAAACGCGCTTCGCTCGGAGTTGCACAAGTTAATGCCTCATCGCCTCGCTGACCGTTGGCTAAACGAACACGCGCCCGCTTCCTGGACGAATCATGCATTGGCCGATTTGGAAAATAAAATCCATCACTGGGCAATCTCACCTGCGGGCACGGAGGGTTACGAGAAAGCCGAAGTAACTGCGGGCGGCGTTGACACCAACGAACTCTCAGCCAAGACAATGGAGAGCCGCAAAGTTCCGGGCTTGTTCTTCGTTGGGGAAGTCGTGGACGTGACCGGCCAACTCGGCGGCTTTAATTTTCAGTGGGCCTGGGCCTCAGGCGTGGCTGCCGGACGAGCACTGTAGGGTAGGATCTTCGCTTCGTCCACGGTCTGCCCGCGAAAGTGGCGCTCGTAATCGAGATACCAAATCAGAAAAGCCAGGATAAGCATTGGCAGAATCAGCCAGACTTTGATGGTTGTGAAGTCGGCCAAAATCGATGCGCCTCCCACTACGGCCAGCACATTGCGCAGGGAATCAAGGGCGGCCTCCCGATGCAGGCTCTTTCCCCAAGCTACACAAGCTTTCCAGGTCCTAATCATTTTCATCCTCGATGATTTGGCTGCCGAAATGCCGGACAATGCTGAAATAACGAGGGGCGTTGCAGCCTCATGGCCCGTCTCAAACTTAAATGAGATCCCGGTCCTAAACGAGTCAGAATCCCCTAGCCAGATGAAACCCCGCCGGCGGCAATTAGTTGTGTGAATTTCCCGCGCTGACAAGAGCGGCTACTGGCTTCGGGCACGGCGGTTGGACATGAGTGGAACCGTGTTCGATTGCCGTCGCCTGCTATCGTGCTCGCCCATTACCTGGTCGCATCGCGCCCTCTCACTGAGGTAACCTTGCCGCTCCCCCACCTCAACAGTACTGTGGATTGGTAAGAACAAATCCTCACTAGCGGGAGGCCATCGTGATCGGCAAATTGTCTGCCAAATCAATCGCGAGCTTCTTTGCCGTCGATCCTAATTCTTCATCGACGGCTCTGCAGGGCGCCGCCGTGGTTTTCCTGCTGATTGCCACAGCTAGCTTCGCCGTAAGCCAGCACTGGCACAGTAAACTTCGATTTGCCCAAGCCTCGCACCCTGGCACATGCAGCGCTGCCGACGAGGATGCTGCTGGCCCGGCCAGCGACCCCAGCACTGACGTCCACGCCCTTCGCGATTTTCGAGGCACAATCAGGGCGATGCTGAAAGCGGAACGGATCGACGAACTTGATTGTCTGGCTGACCGTGCACGAGCGAGCAAAACCAAGTTTCCCGGCGGCATCTGGAAAATTAAGCAACTGTACGCTGGCTTATCTGAGCCGGTCGACTATCCGGTGCATGCCACGCAAGAAGATTGGGATCTTCTGCTGCAACGGCTGGAGCACTGGGTGACGGTGCGCCCGACCTCGATTACTGCGCGGGTTGCGCTGGCCTCCGCTTACCTGGGCTACGCTGACGACGCACGGGGCGACGGTTTTGCCGACACCGTCAGCGAAAGCGGCTGGAAGTTATTCGGCAAACGTAACGCCGAGGCCAGACGAATTCTCGACGAAGCCAGCGATCTTCCCAAGTGCCCCGAGTGGTATCTGCTGATGATGCGAGTATCCGAAAATCAGGACTGGGGCGCGGCCGAAAAGCGGGCTCTTTTCGAAGAGGCATTCAAGTTTGAGCCGGGCTATTTCTACTATGCGCGGGTACGCGCCAGCCGGCTACTGCCGAAATGGAGCGGCGAGCCAGGTGACACTGAGACTTTCACCCAGGAGGTCGCCGACCGCATCGGAGGAGATCAAGGCGACTTACTCTACTTTGAGGTTGCGAGTGCGGACTACGTGATTTCCTGCTCGCCAGACGATCCTCACCTGTCGTGGGAAAGAATCGAGCGAGGTTTTGAAGCGTCCGAGAAGCTATACGGTGTATCCATGCTGAACCTGAACCGCATGGCTTTTCTGGCGACTCATTTCGGTAAGCGCGACCCGATCGTCGCCGACAAAATCATGACCCGCATCGGCGATCAATGGGATGAGGTGACCTGGCACTCGAGAGCGGATTTCGACATGGTGAAGAAATGGGCAGCCTACGCAGCTCCGCTTGAAGTGCAGCTTCACACCCTGGAAGCGGCTGCGGCAGCCAGCCTTCAAACTCCGCAGGGCCCCGGTTACAAGGCTTCCTTCGAAAAGACCTTCAGAGGGGTGGTGCAGGAATGTGCGCGCACCAATGGTAGCGGTGTGGACTGGCAAGGTACATTCGAGTCGTTAACCAGCGTCGGAGCAAAGGGCACGGTTGAAGACACCAAGATTTACTCCATGGGCCCCGTTGCCTCGTGCGTGTATCTGAAACTGCGCGATGTCCAGAAGGACAAAACAACTATGTTTCCCCCGCCGCCGCAAGCTCCTTATTGGGTAAGGCTGGATCTGGACTGGGCAGATTTCGCCCCTGTCGCCTCAAGGTAAACGGAAAGTCGGGTATCAGTAATTGGAAATTGCCAATCGGCGACCGTGCTCGGCTCTTCTTATGCCGTAGAATCAAACCTTGCTCCTAAACATTGAAAAGCTCGTCTACGGCGGCGACGGACTAGCTCGCCTTCCCGTCGGATCGCCCTCTGATAAGGAAGGCGGACGCGGGAAGGCTGTGTTTGTTCCCCGCGTCCTTGCAGGGGAAGACATCGAAGCCATTATCACGGAATCGAAATCCGGCTTCGCCCGCGCGAACGCCGACAAAATCGTAAAACCTTCGCCGCACCGCGTCGAGCCGCCTTGCCCATATTTCAGCCGCTGCGGCGGATGCCACTATCAGCATGCCACTTACGAGCATCAACTCGAGATCAAGACGGAAATCCTGCGCGAGAATCTGCGCCGCATCGCCAAACTTGAACTCGAATGCGAAATCCAAGTGCATCCTTCGCCGCCGTGGAATTATCGCAATCGTTCGCGCCTGCAGGTGCGAACGCACCCTGAGTTCGCCGTGGGATATTTCAAGTTCGCATCGCACGAACTCCTTGCAGTGGAAGAATGCCCGATCAGCTCGCCGTTGATCAATCGCGGCATTGCCGCCCTGTGGCAATCGGGACGAGCGGGCAAGGCCGTCGAAGGCGTGCGCGAGGTCGAATTCTTTGCCAACGCCGACGACACAAAATTGCTCATCGAGTTCTTATGCGCGCCTGAAGCTCGCCGCGCCGCCGTTCGGGCGTGGGCCGAGGAGTTGTGCGCCTCCATGCCGGAGATCGCAGGCGTCGCTGCCTTCCGCGAACCGCAGAAAGGCGTGCAAGAACCGCTGGTTGCGGTCGGCGCCTCGGATCTAAGTTATGAGACGAAAACGCACCGTTTCCGCGTCAGCGCCGGAGCGTTCTTCCAGACTAACCGTTTTCTTATCGACGAACTCGTAAGCATTGTCACGACAGGCAGTTCCGGGGATCTGGCGCTCGATCTCTACGCCGGTGTAGGCCTGTTTTCCACAGCCCTGACCGCGTTCCGTCACATCGTTTCGGTTGAGTCGTCACAGACAGCTGTGAGCGACCTGCAATACAATCTGCCAGCGAATGGAAAGGCGGTGCGGGCAGAGACTGAGCGCTACCTCACCGAGCACACGGGGCGTGAGCACGCCGATCTTGTGGTTGTGGACCCGCCCCGAAGCGGATTAGGAGATTCCGTTGCCCGCGCGCTTGCCAGCCTGAGCGCGCCTCGGGTGACGTATGTCTCGTGCGACCCTGCGACCCTGGCTCGCGACCTGGTCCCGCTAAACGCGGCAGGCTATCGTGTGGCGGAGGTTCACCTGGTCGATCTGTTTCCTCAGACCTACCATCTGGAGAGCGTTGTGCAGCTCGTTCGCTGATAAACAAGCTGCCGAGGATTACGTCCCGAAGGTCTCGCCGCGCCTCAGACCGGGCCTACGAATGCCGCCTCCACACCCAATCACGCAGCCCCAGTCCCTGCCGCATCCGCGCGAATTCCAGCTCAAGCCGATGCGCCAACCAATGCTCTGGGCAGCTCTCGCTTATTCGTCGGGAATCGTCGCCGGGTTTTATGCCCGGCGTCCCGCGTCATGGTGGATAGCGGCCGCCGTGGCATTTTTTGCCGCGGGTCTTTATTTCGTTCGCCGGCGCAAGTACCTCAGCGTGAGCCTCGCTCTCGGTGCGTTCTTCCTCGCGGGCGCGCTTCATATCCAGTTGCGAGGCCTGGCGGCTCCTCTCGACACAAGCTTGCAACCATTCGCGGACCAGCCAATCGAGCTGACCGCACACGTAACCCGTGAAGGCAGACTACGCGAAGCATCTCCAAACGAAGTCAGACAGAGCCTGGATGTTGAGACCGAACAGATCGTCACGGAGAACCGCACACAAATTCCAGTGCATTCCGGAGTGCGCCTCGGGATCTATGCCGACCACGCGACAACGATGCGCCTGTTCCACTACGGAGAGCGTCTTCGCCTTCCTTTAAGGCTGAAACTGCCCCGCAACTTTCGCAATCCCGGCGCTTTTGACTATCAAGGCTACCTCGCAGCAAACGGCATCGGCGCGCTCGGTTCCGCGAAAGCCGAGGATGTGCAGATGCTCCCAGGCTTTGTAGGCGGCCGCATAGAACTTTGGCGCACGCGCATCCATTCGAGCATCATCGCCAAAGTGCACACGCTGTGGCCTCCGCCGCAAGCCGCGTTAATCGACGCCATGGTCATTGGCGAAGAAGCCTTCATCGATCGCGATACGCGAGTCGATTTCCAGCGCTCCGGAACTTATCACATCCTGGTCGTTTCCGGGATGAACGTCACCATTCTGGCGTTCGTCACTTTCTGGACGCTCCGCCGCTTTCGCCTCCCCGACATTCCCGCCACGTTGCTGACGATACTCTGCTGCGTCGCCTATGCCTTTCTCACCGAAGTAGGCGCGCCGGTCTGGCGAGCTACGCTGATGTGCGCGATCTACCTGGGCACGCGCCTGCTTTACCGCGACCGCGCCATGATCAACGCACTCGGCGCGGCCGCCCTCGGATTGCTCGTATTCGATCCGCGCCAGCTTTTCACTGCCAGTTTTCAGATGACATTTATCTGTGTGCTGATCGTGGCCGCAGTCGGCTTGCCGCTGCTGGAGCGCACTTCGCAACTCCATCGCCAGGCGCTGGCTCATTGGGATTCCGATGACTACGG
>JBEKJF010000275.1:0-6781 GCA_050011375.1 Candidatus Sulfotelmatobacter sp. | reverse complement strand
CGGTACTCAGGTCCTCATCAATCTCGGGCCAGTGAATGCCGTAGCCGCCGCCCGCAATTTTCCAGTTATTACGCTGGGCGGGCGTGGCATCGAGCAGACGCGGATACCACGCGAGCGGCACAGAGATAACCCGGCCGTCGCGCAGCGACACACTCAGGGCGTCGTCGCCGACCGTAACGTCAAGCACTCCTTCATCGGGCATGGCGCGATTGTAGCAAAGCCTCCCCTCCTAAAAGTTTTCCACAGCCCCTATGTTCACTTAACCTTGCGCCACTCCCCGCAATACTCCACAATAGCTCTATAGCTCGAAAAAGCTATAGCCCTCCGCTAAGTCGTGATGGCTCAAGATTTTACCCCTAACTCGTTGCAAGCAATAGATTAAATCGCAATTTCCCGCTAACTCCATGATTCCAATACACCGTGGGGGAGGGGGGTAGTTGGATCAGGGTCAGGTCTGCAAAAAGGTTTTCGAGTTCCGAGTTACGTCAAAGGGCGAGGCTTCAGGGCTGCAGCGTCGCAAGGTTTCGCCTTCGAAACCTTGAAACTCTGAAACGTTGAAACTTTCAAGGAGACTACCATGCCAAATTTCCCAAATCGCTGTCAGCATCTCAAAGTCAACGGCACCCAGTGCGGATCGCCCGCCCTGCGCCGCAACCGCTTCTGCTACTTCCACAAACTCCACCAGGAACAGCGCATCACACTGGGCACAGACCAAGCCCGCCGCAACCGCAACCTCACCATCACCCTCCCCGTCCTCGAGGACGCCAACTCCATCCAGGTCACGCTCATGCAAGTCATGCGCCTCATCATCGCCGGCCAGATCGACGGCAAGCAGGCCGGACTCGTGCTCTACGCCCTGCAAACCGCCAGCTCCAACCTCGCCCGCACCAGCTTCGAGCCCTACAGGCACGACATCGTTCTCGACCCGAAAGCCGTGAACCAAACCGCGCTCGGCTCTCACGTCTGGGAAGATGAAGACTTCCCCGACAACCAGGAAGAAGCCAACGACGAGGCCGCAGATCCGGACGATCCGCGCCCCAACTTCACTCCACGCACACCCCAGGAAGCCAGGAACAAGGCCGAAATGAGCCGCTGGAGCGAGGCCGAAGCCGACCGCCTTCAGGCCTTAGGCAAACTTCAGCACGAGGCCGAGCGCCAAGCCGAACTCCGCGAGGACCGCATCGAAGCCGAACGCCAACAGGCAGAAGAGGAGGCCATCGAAGCAGTCGCCCGCCAGAACGCAAGCCGGTCCGCCGCCGCCGTAACCCCCGCAGGCCGCGCCATCCTCCCACCCCAGCCAACCGCCCAACCACCTGCCAAGCACCCTCCGGCCAAGGCCACAATCGGCGAGGTCCGAGAAAAGGTAAACGCGCAAATAAGAAAAGCACTCCCAGCCATAGCCGCCGCAGTCCGCCAAAACAGCGGCCACAACAGATGAAATCAGGCGTCGGGCTCAAGAACACTGGAACGAAAGCCCGAAGCCGGAAGCCCGAAAGCCGAAGCCCAAAGCCCGTTTTGACTTGAGTCCTAAGCCGAAGTTCGATACTGTGTGTGCCGGACACTGGTGTGCCAGCCAGTCGCGGGAGTGGAGCAGGCATCATGAACCTAACGAGGAAGACGCGGGTTACGGCATCGCGAGTGACAGCGATCCTCGCGTTGATGATTTTGCCTGGAGTCACTCTTGCCGCGGAGTCCTTCGACGGCAAGTGGCAGACCACCGTTTCGTGCGAAAATTTTCGCGATGCGCTGGGTTTTTCTTATCGCTTCATGAGTGATGTGAAAGACGGAAACTTCCGCGGGCTGCATGGCACCGAAGGCCAGCCCAGTTCCCTGCTGATTGAAGGTAAGATCGATGCCGACGGAACGGGCAAGCTTTATGCGACGGGGCGCACAGGGTCAAAGGAATACGTCCCGGGGCGCGACACCCCGCGCGGCACCGAGTACAGCTACAACATCGACGCGCATTTCAAAGGCACCAAAGGCACCGGCACGCGGATCGAGGGGCGCCCCTGTTCATTCACGTTCGAAAAGCAGTGAAAAGTTTTTCTGACGTTGTCATTCACTGCGTCACCAGCCAGATCGGCCTTGCTTCGCAGATTCGTATGACGCTATGCTCTAACAGGAGTTCCTTCCAATGGCAGCCCTCGATTGGTCGCAGTGTTCGGCAGTGGAGAGCGTTCCCGGCAAGGTAAGCGGAGCATGGGTGTTGAAGGGCACGCGGATGCCGGTCTCCGCCATTTTCGAAAATCTCGAGGCAGGGGCGAATCTCGACAACATCATGGAGTGGTACGACGGCCTGGATCGAGAACAGGTCAAGGCCGTGCTTGAATTTGCCGCCCGCAGTCTCGACAAAGCTCCCGCCTTTGCACCCTAGGCTCGCGGTGATGCGTATCTTATTCGATCAAGCCACGCCCGTACCTATTCGATCCCATCTTAAGGGACACGAGGTCCGCAACGGCTGCACAGCAAGGATGGGACAAGCTGAAGAATGGCGAATTGCTCGCAGTCGCCGAGGCGGACGGTTTCGACGTATTGCTGACGACTGATAAGAATATGCGTTATCAGCAGAATCTCGCGGGCCGCAACATTGCTGTTGTGGTTCTCGGCCAGCAGCAGTGGCCAAGCTTGCGGCCCCATGTTCAACTCGTCGTGGAAGCAGTCAATGCTGCGGTGTCGGGCGGCTACTCAGAAATCGACATACCGCCGGATCCGCTTGAAGGGAATTAATGCGATTTAACTCATGTTTTGGCTGGGGATGCCGATCTCTCCTCGGTAAGAGGGAAAGGAGTTGCTTATGAGTATTTCGATCTCCAGCACATTACCGGCTCTGGCGCCTGCGGCTGCGAACGCTTCCGCGAAGCCGGCGAGCGCTCAACCCCAGCCAACCACGAACGCCTCCGCCGATACGGTGAAACTGTCGGAGTCGCAACAGGTGAATCAACTCTACAACCAGGGCCAGGAGGTGTCGCAAATCGCGACCACCCTCAGCATGACCATCTCCGATGTGAATAGCTATTTGGGCATTACTGTCAAGTAAGACTTAGCGAGCTTGTGGCAGTCGTGCACAAGAATCAAGGCCGGCCATGGTGACATGGCTGGCCTTTTGTTCGCTGCCGGCGGGGGAATCTGCGCTAGCACTTTTTTATCGCCGCGAACAATCCCATCATCCTTGTGGGAGTTCTGTGTTTACGGTCATGGCGGCGAATCAGGAATTGGTTCCGGAACGGCGGCGCTGTTTGCGGCAGACGGTGCATGCCCCGGCATTTGCCAGCTTTGACGGCGTTAGCGGCGGAATGATTCTGGATTTGAGCGAGGAAGGATTGTCGATGCAGATGGGCGATGCGAGCGAGAGGCCGAGCATTGAGAAGGGCCGCCGCGTGCGCATGGAGATTGATCTCTCACCGAGCGGACACGTGGAAACCACGGGCTATATCGCGTGGGCCGACGCGCTTGGGCGCGCGGGCGTGCGTTTCTCGGATTTGCCGGAAGCGGCGCGGCAGCGGTTGAACGAATGGTTGACGGTGAATGCGGGAGCGCCGAGTCATATCGCTCCGAAAGTGGCGCTGGGTCGCGCGTCGGGTTGGGGCGCGGTAGAGAAATCTGGCGGAGGCGATCATATGACGATCAGTCTGGAAGCGGAGAGCGATGCTCGGGAAACTGCCGGAGAAAACGGGAGCGAACGGCAGAGTTCGGCTACGGTGCAGTATGAATTCAGTTCGCTGGGAAACGATTTGACGGCGACGTTGCGGCTGATTGGAGAGCGTGCGCGGGTGCTGACTCGAGGGACCAGCGCCGCGATCGCGCTGGTTCACAAAGATGGAGTGATGTGCCGGGCGAGCGTGGGAGAGAGCGCGCCGGCGCTGGGTACGCGGCTGGATGTGAACTCGGGGCTTTCGGGTGAGTGCTTTCGCGAGGGAAGAGCTTTGCGGTGCGACGATGCGGAAGTGGATCCGCGCGTGGATTTGGAAAGTTGCCGTCGGCTCGGCGTGCGCTCGATTCTGGCTGCACCTGTTCGCTTTGAGCGGGATACTGTGGGATTGCTGATGGTGTTTGCGCCGGAGCCTTTTAATTTTGATGAAGGCGATGTCGCGGTCGCGGAGAGTTTGGCGCATACGGTGATCCGGAGCATGCGGCAGGCTGAGGCTGGATAGCGAAGGGGGAAGCGGCAGGGCAAGAAATCCTAACCTCTAGTGCCCTAGAAATCCCCACTTCTCGCAAAGGACGCGAGAAATGGGGCACCCGAAAAAGTCCGGAATAGCGGCAGAGGCGCCGAGAGAAAAATTTAGGACTGGTTTTGTGGGTTCTTCCACAGAAAAGTTGGGTTCTGCACAGCTTTATCTTCATCGCGTACCCGCTTTCGTACTTGTCTTTCTTCATTGTGCGTTAACCTGTATTCACCAACGTGGCGGCCGAGAGTTCACAACTGAGTTCACGTGGGCGGGTTACGCTTTACAGCGGCCTATCACCTGACATAAAGTTTAATTCGCTTTATATTCGCCTCGTCTTTCTTCATCTTTAGAGGGATGCACGGCGACGATCCTGGTGTGTGTGAATGGCGACTACCGATTACAACATCAGCACGCTTCCGGCGAACGTAGAAGCCGAGCGCTCGATTCTGGGCGCGATTCTGCTCGACAACTTTGCTTATAACCAGGCTGCGGAACATCTTCGCATCGAAGATTTTTCGCTGGATTCGCACCGGCGGATTTATGGGCGCATGGTCGATCTAGCGGAATCTTCGCGTCCGATCGACATGATCACGCTGATCGACGAACTGGATCGGCATAAAGATCTGCAGGCGATTGGCGATGTGGGCTATGTATCGAGCCTGCTGGATGGAGTTCCGGACCGGCCGAGCATTGAGCACTATGTCAAGATTGTGCGCGACAAGGCGCTGCTGCGCGGGTTGATTCACGCGGCGAATACGGCGATTGCGCGGGCGGCCGATCAATCGGATTCCGCCGAGGAAGTGTTGAGCGACGCCGAGGCCGCGATTTTTCAACTCTCGGACAAGCGCATTGGGCGCGGTTTCATGGGCGTTCAGGAGATTGTGCGCGAGTCGTTCGGCTCGGTCGATGCACTGCTGCAACGCGGACAGCGAATCACGGGGCTGGCCACGCACTACGAAAATCTGGATGAGATGACGAGCGGATTGCAGCGCGCGGATTTGGTGATCATTGCGGCGCGGCCTTCGATGGGCAAGACTGCATTTGCCATGAACATTGCGGAGAATGCGGCGATTAAGGATGGAAGTGTGGTGGGCGTGTTCTCCCTGGAAATGTCGCGGGAGGCTTTGCTGTTGCGCTTGCTGTGTTCGACGGCGGAAGTGGATGCGCACAAGATGCGCACCGGTTCGCTGTGGCAGGACGACACCAAGAAGCTGGTGCGCGCGATGGAGCAGTTGGCGCACGCTCCGATTTTTATCGATGACACGCCGGGCATTTCGTTGAGCGAGATGCGGGCGAAGGCTCGGCGACTGAAGCAAGCGCAAGGCAAGCTTGATTTGATTATTGTTGACTACCTGCAACTGATGTCTGGCGGCAGCAAGCGTTACGAAAACCGCACGCAGGAAGTATCGGCGATTTCGCGCGGGTTGAAGGCGCTGGCGAAGGAACTCGCTGTGCCGGTGATTTCGCTGTCGCAGTTAAGCCGCGCGCCGGAGAGTCGTGGTGGCGATCATCGTCCGCAGCTTTCGGATTTGCGCGAGTCAGGATCGATCGAGCAGGATGCGGATCTCGTAATGTTTATTTTCCGCGAGGAAGTTTACCGGCAGGATGACCCTGACTTGCAGGGTAAGGCGGAGATCATCATTGCGAAACAACGTAATGGACCGACCGGCAAGCTGATGCTGGCATTCCGCAAAAACTGCACTCGGTTTGAGATGATGGCCGATGGCGGGATGGAACCGGAGGAGTGATTTTGGGGCTACGGGAATTCCTGTAGATTGATACAGGAAAGCCTGTAGTTTTGGCGGGTAAGTGTCTTAGCCGATTCGAGTTGTGCTGGGCCGGCGTGCTGTGGAAAAGCTTGTGGAACGCTGGGCGAGCTAGAACTTGCTAGCGGAAAATGTGGTGGGGACGATCTGGTTTTCTCGCACCACTGCTCCTTAAAGCCCTGAATAGTAACCAGTTAGACAATTCACTCGGCATTAACATGGGCGGGATTTTCGGAAAGGCGGGTTGTTCCCAATTTGGAGATTTGCACATTTTGGCGGTGCTGGTCTTTGAATTCCGAGTTTCCCGAGCGCGATAGAACCATCGCAAGACGGATTGAAGCATTTGGCCTGAGGAGACGCCAAGCTCCCGGAGGCCCGTTTCTGAGGCCAAAAAACTGGGACATGTATTCGAGGCTCGAATCGGGTCGAGAACCGCCCTTTTTGCGGGTGATTTTTTCACGGCCTGGGCGTTAATTCTATAAGCTGCTACTTGGAAATGGACGTCGTGGCCGAAGGGAGGAGGTAGGTGTACTGCGTGCCGCGACAACCGCAAGCTGGTTGAGCATGCCGCGGAAAATCCAGCGATGCACGGGATAAAGCATGTACCAATAGAGAAGCCCCGCTAACCCGGCAGGATCGAAAATAGCGGTCTGCCGAATGAGGGAGCCTCGGCTATTTGCTTCCACCTCGAACTTCAGCCACGCGCGGCCCGGCACTTTCATTTCAGCAACCAGACCGAGTTCGTGATCCGGCACAAAGGTTTCCACTCGCCAGAAATCCAGAGCGTCGCCTGCGGAAAGTGTGTAAGGATCGCGACGGCCCCGGCGCAGTCCCACGCCGCCAACG
>JBEKJF010000274.1:0-6854 GCA_050011375.1 Candidatus Sulfotelmatobacter sp. | reverse complement strand
GGTGAGGTTCGAATTCACGTTGTCGATGATGGCGATGTTGCGCACCACTTCGATGAGCCCATCGCCGTAGGTTGGAGGCACCTGGCGAAGGACAAGATTGCCATCGGTCGAAGCCTGGTTAAAGTTGGGTTGAGCAAGCGTGCAACCCGGAGCGTCCTTGCGGCCCTGTATGGTGAACAACTGATGTACGTTGCCATCAGGGATGGTCGTTCCCGGCTGGTTGATGAAGCGTGCTTCGAGGATCGGACCGGTAGAAGTTTCAAAGAACGGCATGGAGTTGCTGGCGCCGTTGTATTGGTAGACGTTGAACAGAGGGTTGCTTGGCGGGCTCGATCCGCCGACCGCCGGATAGGCGTGGCAACTGGCGCAGGAATTGGAATTGAAAACCGGGCCCAGTCCGCCATCCGTGGGAGACGTTACGACCACGTCATGGACGCGGTCGAATTCCGCGGTGATGCTGGGCTCAATCTGCACTTCGTTGGCGCTGAGCGTTCCGAGGAAGCCGCCAGCAGTGGCCGGCAGCGGCCGGGGACCGGGGTCCGTCGCCGTGGGGCAGGGCGATGGCGTACACGTCCCGCCTTTCACAGATTTCGGCAAGAAGGTCGTCGCGCCCGCCGCTAGCAGCAGCAACAGGGCCAGAGGAAGAATGCTCTTCAACCACTTATGCTTGCTGAGTTGAGCCTGCACTCGATTCGTTTTCGTCCACAATGACATAGCAGTCCCCTTAATATTCGTCATGCCGAAGTCTTACAGCGAGCGCAGGAAGTTGATTAAATCCTGTGCCTGCGTATTCCCATCAGTTCCAACCGTCGTGGGCAGATTGTTGAAGTTGGTGATGACCGCGTTCGCCTCGGAGGCAGGATAGATGCCGTTGCCCACGCTGTAGTGATCTTCAATGGCGGTCACGATGTTGTTGGTGCGCGCGTCATGCAGGAAGAATTGGCGCTGGCCAATGCCCCACAGCGGTGCGGTGCGGAACTGATCTCCGCTGGCCGCGCCCTGCGCAACGTTATCCGCCAGGCCTGGACCCATGTCATGCACCAGCAAGTCGGAATAAAGAGTCGCGGTCTGGTTGCTGAGGGCGGCGATCGAAGCGTTCGGCGTGGTGAAGGAAACGTTATGGCACATATTGCAGCCGATGCTATTGAACACCGCGAGACCGTTGGTGGTGGAGGTGGTCGGCGCCACAGGCGTCGGCGGCTGCAGGAAGCGCATGAACAGAGAGAAGCGCTCCAGATCGCCGGGGAAGTTCACCGGCAACTTGGGAGCTTCACCGGTATCGTTGCGATCATCGGGAACGCCCTTGGTCTTGTTGGTTCCGGGCGGCACTGGGAACGGCGGCAGGCAGGACGGATAGGTTTCGTCGTTCTCACTCGGAAACGCTTCATCGCTCACGCCCTCTTCCACGGTGTAGGCTTCGCCCGAGAAGGTAATCATCGACTTGTGCTGCGCCTTCCAGCCGAAGCGCGCGATGGTGCCGTCGTCGGACTGATTCGGGTGTCCAGTAATTCCCAGCGAGGCCTTCAGCGGAAGGTTCGCATTCATGTTGGCGAGGATGGATGTTTCAGAAATCAGTTCCATCAGCCCTACACCATACGTGGGCGTTACCTGGCGGAAGATAATGTCGTTGGTCGATTGGGCTTGCGTGAAATTCGGTTGAACTTCCTGAGTGCAACCCGGAGCGTCGGTGCGGTTGGAAATCGTGAACATCTGGTGAACGCTGCCATCCGGAGTTACGCCGTCCGATAGATAAGGAAAGCGTGCGACCATCGTGGGCCCGTTGGTGGTGATGAAATACGGCATGGTGTTGGTGGCGCCCATGAGCTGGTAAATGCCGAACAGCGGATTGGTCGGCGAACTGGAACCGCCCACCGCAGGATAAGCGTGGCAACTATTACAGGAATTGGAATTGAAGCGCGGGCCCAGGCCGACGGTCTTTACCAACGGTCCGCCCGCCACGAAGTTCACCTCGGTGAAAATCTGCGTGAGACGTGTGGTGATCGCGTTCTGATTGGTGGTCAGCGCCGGATAAAAAGTGCCGGCGGCGGCAGGCAAGGGCCGCGGGCCCGGATCTACGGGACACGGGTTCGAGCCACATCCACCCGACTGTCCATGAGCCACGGTCGCAGGTCGCGAAATCAATAATGTGGCCGACAGGGCCATCAGCAGCGCCACAGTTAGAAAGATCGAGAGGCGTTGACCGGAACTAAGTCCTGAATTTGTCTGCATAGGAGAATCGTCAGTTCTGCGCATGGATTTCCAACCTGTTCTTAACAAGCGGTTCGGTCACAGCCGCTTACTTTGCGGCAGCTTTACGAGGATTTTTTTGGGGGAAAATCTTTGGCGCACGTATCTGCACGCCGAATGAATCTTAACGTATTACAGGCGACAAAACGTGTCAATGAGACAATCTTCTCCGTGCAGAATCTTGCATACTTAAGTAATACCGCCCTAATGGACGCGCGTTTACCCTGAGGTCACCACAGTGCCGCGTAAGGTTATTGATCCCGTCACTGGCACCTATGGGCCATTTACCGCCCGAGCGCCGCCGAATACGCTGTCACCAACAATTGATCGGGACGGAAACTTCCCGGCCTTCTGATCCGTTTTGCACCTTAGTCTTTGTCCCCCTAAGAAAAATTTCTCCCGGCAAAATGTTGGGAGACGCATGGCTCCCGACTGGGATTCGCATGAGGGCTTTCCGCTATGGCTCAATTGACCGGCTTTCCGCAACGAGAAGCAGAAAAGATACGTGTCCTGGCCGCAGACAACACCTCTATGAATACGCAATTGCTGGTGGAGGCGCTGGCGCGGGAAGGACAGTTCAGTGTCTCCGGGTCGGAATCAAGAGCCGCCGACATTCTCGCTCGCGTGAAGAGGGAACATCCGCACATCGCGCTGATTAGCGCCCGGCAGGGAGATAACGGCGGGGCGGGATTCACTCTGTGCCGCGAAATTCTTTCCGCTTCGCCCGCGACACGCGTGATTCTGCTGCTGGATTCTTCCGAACGTGCGCCTGTCATCGAGGCGTTTCGTGCCGGAGCCCGCGGTATTTTTTCCCGCACCGAATCTCTCAGGCTGCTCGCCAAGTGCATTCTCTGCGTTCATCAGGATCAGGTGTGGGCCGGCAGCCGTGAACTTCACTACCTGCTGGAAGCCCTCGCCGAGCCGACTCCCATCCGCCTCAACAATGCCAATGGAAATGCGCTGCTCTCCGCGCGCGAACTCGAGGTCGTCAGTTGCCTCGCCGAGGGTCTCACGAATCGCGAGATCGCCCAGCGCCTCACGCTCACCGAACATACCGTGAAAAACTATCTCTTCCGAATCTTCGACAAGCTCGGAGTTTCCAGCCGCGTCGAAGTCGTGCTCTATGCCTTAAGCGGCGGCGGCTTCACGCCTCGCGAATCAACTTCCATTTCCCGCAACCGAAAACAAACCAGCCTCGCTCCGATCATGGACCGCGTTGCTCCGCCGGTCAACGCTGCTAGAAGCTTAAGCCGCTTCTCATAAACCGTTGTTGCAGTTCATATGTCGTTCGACATCTGTGATCCGTAGCCACGCTCGATAGAGTCCACTCATGGACTCTCACAAAATTGAGCGTCCTTTCGAGTCCCCCTTCGAGAGGTATTTAAAATGTTGTCCGCCGCCTTTTCCCCGGCTCGGGATCGCCAGGCTTCCAATCGATCCGAGCATTTCCGACCATTCTCTTCAACCATCTCACGTTTTTTCTTCGCCTTGCTCATCGCTTTCTCGTTGAATAGCTTCGCTGCTATTTCCAGCGCGATCGAGCCCCAGGCAAAACCATCCAACAAAAGCTTGAAAATTTCCGGAACTCTTCCCGGCGGCGAGGTGGGAGTGACTTTCAGCGCCACCCTAACCGCCAGCGGCGGAACCGCTCCCTATACGTTCTCCATTTCCTGGGGAAAACTGCCGGCGGGCTTGTCTCTTGGCACAAAAACCGGAACCATCTCCGGCCAACCAACCGAAACGGGAACGTACAATTTCGGCATTCATGTCAAAGACTCCTCAGATCTAGCCATAGGAGAGGCCTTCGCGATCACCGTCGCCAAAGCACCCGCCGTGGCGGTGACCATCACTCCCGCGACCACCACCGTGGCCTCTGGCGCGTCCACGCAATTCACCGCGCTGGTCACCAACACATCCAACGTAGCTGTAACCTGGTCAGCTTCGCCAGGGACGATCTCCAGTACCGGCCTTTATCAGGCGCCTACCGTTACCTCCAATACCGCAGCCACTGTGACCGCGACCAGCGTCGCCGATGCTACGAAATCCGCGACGGCGGCAGTGACGGTAACTCCGCCTCCAGTCAGCATCACCACGACATCTTTGTTAACTGCGACTGCCGGCACTGCCTACTCGAGTACACTGTCTGCCACAGGAGGCAAGCTTCCCTACACTTGGACGCTCTCTTCCGGTTCCCTGCCCAGCGGAATCACCGTGCAGTCGGCCGGATCGATCTCCGGAACTACTTCGCAGACCGGCTCATTCACCGCCACCATCGAAGTCACAGATTCCTCGTCGCCGAAACTCACCTCGTCGAAATCTCTCACTCTCACGGTGAATGCTGCCGTGGCGATCACCATCACTCCCACAACTGCCAGCGTGGCCTCCGGCGCATCCACCGCGTTCACTGCCCTGGTAAGCAATACATCCAACGTGGCAGTCACCTGGTCCGCTTCTCCGGGAACGGTCTCCACCAGCGGCCTGTATCAGGCGCCCACAGTCACGTCCGACACCGCAGCCACCGTGACCGCCACGAGCCAGGCTGACACAACCAAATCCGCAACGGCTTCGGTCACGATAACTCCGCCGCCAGTCAGCGTTACGACGACATCCTTGTCGAGTGCGACCGCGGGCGCGGCCTACTCGAACACCTTAACCGCCGCGGGAGGCACCACTCCGTATGCCTGGTCACTCTCTTCCGGCACGCTGCCCACCGGGATCACAGTGCAGTCGTCGGGATCGCTTTCCGGAACCACCACGAAGACTGGCACCTACAACATCAGCGTCGAGGTCACCGATTCCTCTTCGCCGAAACTCACCGCGTCGCAGTCTTTGACTCTGACAGTGGCCGCAGGCACCTCCGGCGGACCACTCCCAGCGCCAATGTACTTCGGATTCTCGGAGTCCAACACGGAAAGCTCCGACTGGCCGACCGTAAACTTTGGCATGCAGCGTTTCTGGGATTCCCCTCCGTTGCAATGGCCATATCTGAATACGGCTTCGGGGGTATTCGATTTCACCAACCTCGATACGGATCTCGCCCTGGCCTATACCCAAGGTGCAAGGTTAGGCATGTACACGCTCGCTCGGACTCCGCCCTGGGCAACTTCCAATCCCAACGACACAACCTGCAATTACTCAGGCACGGGTAATGGCAACGGCAACGGCGAGTGCGATCCTCCAAGCGACCTGAACTCCGATGGCAGCGGAGCCGACGCCATCTGGAAGGCGTGGATCACTGCCATCGCAACCCACGTCAACAGCCCCGGCTACACGGCAACCCACGCCCACATTATGTATTGGGAAATCTGGAACGAGCCCGATACCAAAGCCTTCTTCGCCGGCAGCATCGCCCAATTGGCGCGGCTTACCGAAGATGCCAATTGCATCATCACCGGCCGCGGCGTGATTCACGAGAATGGCAACGGAACTTCCGTTCCTTGCACCGCAACCGCGATTGATCCTACCGCGCAGATCGTGATGGCCTCGGCACACGCCAAAGGCGCGGCGCTCAAGTATGGACAGAACGAACTGTATTGCAATGACTCCCCTTCAACCTACCAACTGCCATGTCCCAATCCCGCAAACGCGATTGCGACGGCGGTGGATATTATCAACTTCCACATGAAGCCCGGAAACGAAAGCGGCAACAATTGCCCGGCCCCGACTCCATGCACGGTGGAATCGGCCATGCAGTGGTATGTCGCAAACATCCGCGGCATGATGCAACCAGCGGATCTGTTGAAACCCTTGTGGGATGGTGAAGCGCAGTATTCAAGCTCCGGATTCAGTGGCGACTATCTCACCGACACAGATTTGGCGGCTTCTTTCATGCCGCGCTTCTATCTGATCAACTGGACCCTCAACATCTCTGGAATGGCGTGGTACTCGGCCAGTTCGCAGGCCGAGCCGGCAGAGGCGCAAACCTCCTATCAGCAGACCTACAACTGGCTGTCAGGAGCGTCTCTCACCACACCGTGTGCCGCCACCGGCACAGTATGGTCCTGCGGAATCTCCATCTCCGGCAAGCCCTACCTTATTATGTGGGACACGTCGCAAACCTGCGCGAACGGTTCCTGCAGCACCGGCAGCCAGGTCGTGTCATCGGAATGGACTAAGTATCAGGACATGACCACCGCGAGCACTCCAATCACGATCTCAGGCGGCGTGGTTCCAGTAGGAATCAAGCCGGTCATACTGAACTAGAGATCCTAATAAGGAGGTCGCATAAACTGCGTTCGGGAAGGGCTCGGCTTCAGCCGTGCCGGAAAGAGCGCGAGGGCGAGCAAAGGGAGGGTGGGGCAGCGCTTCAGCGCTGCGTCACCCTCCACCTTTTTGAAAGCGGGCTTTAGCGCATGAGACCCGCTCCGGTCGGCGCCAAAAGCAGTTACCCTCCTCCAAAATTCCTGAAATTAGGCTGATCCAGTTCATGTACTTTCGCTCATCCCAGCCCACGACCCTTCGGCATCTGTTAGCCTCAACGGACCCTGTATAAAGTTCACCCTATGGATGCTCAACGGTTGAGCGTCCTCCCGAAACCCCGTTCGAGAGGTGGCTGGATGTCGCAACCCGCACTCCCCCCGGCTAAAAACAGCTGGCGCTCGCGTCGA
>JBEKJF010000273.1:0-6855 GCA_050011375.1 Candidatus Sulfotelmatobacter sp. | reverse complement strand
CTTCAATCGCGCAATGGCCCGATCACTCAAGGACTCAGTTTTCCAAAACCTCGCTCACATCCCGTACCAGATTCCGGATGTAGTTACGCCGGTTCAGCACGTCGACCATCTTGTCGCGGTGCTGCTTGCGCTCTTCCTCGGAGACGGGTTGGCCGTTCTGCTCACGCTGGATCATTCCATCCCAAATCTTCCAGTACCCTTGAAGCTCGCGAAGAAGCGATTCCTGCTTCTCTTCGAGTTCCAGCTTCTGGCTCCCGATCTCTTCGATCAGCGCGGGATCGTCTTCGCCCATCTTCTTCTGCATGCGAAGTTCTTCGAGCTGCATGTTCAACTCGAAGACTTCCTCCAGCAAGTCCGGAGGAACGATCTGCTTTTTGGCTTCCCCGCTGGAACGCGCCTGATCAGTGGCTGTCTTCGACTGCTCTTCGAGTTCCACGCCCTCAAGCTTCAACAGATACTGCGTGCGCTTAATCGGGTCTTTCAAAGTGCGATGAGCGTCGTTGAGCAGTGAACTCTGTTGCAGGCTCCATTCCTGCTCCTGAGTGCCCGCCTGCGAGTTGAGGTCTGGATGCAACTTGCGGCTCAGCTCGTAAAAATCTTTCTCCAGGGCAGCGGCGTCGAGATCCAACTTACGAGGCAGGCCGAAGAACAAAAAATAATCCACCGGCGCTGGGGGCTGAACCTTGCCGCAGGCTTCGCAGAAGTGCACAGCGCGCATGGTTCCGCACGACCAGCAGGATTGCGTCTCCTGAGGTGCGGGCTTCGCTCCGATCATGGTGAGAGGTTGTGTCATTACATTCTGATCCTAAAAAACTTTACCGCCGAGTTCGTAGAGAACGCGGAGAACCAAGGAACAAACCCCGGTTCATTCTCGGCGCACTCGGCGTCCTTGGCGGTTGACTTCCTTCGCTCAGGCCGAGAACGAAGTCCCACAGCCGCACGACTTCGTGGCTTGGGGATTCACGAAGACGAATCCCTGCTGCATCAGCGTTTCCTGGTAATCCAGAATCATGCCGTGCAGATAAATGAACGACTTCGGGTCGACGAAAACGCGAACATCGCCGTACTGAAAGATGCGGTCGCGTTCGCGCGGCTGCGTATCGAAGCGAATGTTGTAGCTTAGGCCGGAACAGCCGCCGCCCTGCACGCCCAGACGCAATCCGCCCTGCTCGGGTGAAATGCCTTCCTTGGCCATGGCGCTGCGCACCTTGACCAGAGCTTTGTCGGTGACCTGGATGCCCTTGGCCGGCGCGGTTTGCGGGGTTGGCCCGGATTGTTCTATTGCAGTTGTCATAATTAAGCTGTGGGCTACGAGCCTTGAGCTGAGAGCGAGCGAATTTAGAGCAGCTTCATCCAGCATGCTCGGGACTCGAAGCTCGCGACTCGAAGCTTACTGCGCTACGGTGGACTCTACCGGCTTCGCGGCTTCCTGCTTCTTTTTCCAGTCGCCGATCGCGGCGCGAATCGCGTCCTCGGCCAGCACCGAACAATGGATCTTCACTGGAGGAAGCGACAGCTCCTTCACGATATCCATGTTCTTGATGGTGAGGGCTTCATCCACCGTTTTGCCCTTGACCCATTCGGTGGCAAGCGAAGACGACGCGATCGCTGAGCCGCAGCCGAACGTCTTGAACTTGGCTTCTTCAATAACGTTGGTGTCGCGGTTGACCTTGATCTGCAGCTTCATGACGTCGCCGCACTCGGGTGCGCCGACCAAGCCAGTGCCCACGTCGGCACTGCTCTTATCCATGGAGCCGACGTTACGCGGATTGTTGTAATGATCGATTACTTTATCGCTATATGACATTTTTTTCTCCAGGTTTCCAAATTCAAAGTTTCAAGGTTTCGAAGGTTTCAATGTTTCAAAAGACTCTCAGCTCCACGGTCCCACGCGAAACCCTGAAACTTTGACTTGCTTCTAGTGCGCTTCTCCAGCCCATTTCACATCCGCCAGATTGATGCCTTCCTTCGCCATTTCGTAGAGCGGAGAAAGCTCGCGCAGCCGCTCGACCGTTTCGATGACGCGATCGGCCACGTAATCAACTTCAGCCGCGGTGTTGAAGCGGCCAATGCCGAAGCGAATCGAACTGTGCGCCAAGTCGTCTCCGGTGCCAAGAGCCTTCAATACATAAGATGGCTCAAGCGTCGCGGAGGTGCATGCCGAACCGCTCGACACTGCGATGTCGTTGATGCCCATCAGCAGCGATTCGCCTTCCACATAGGCAAAGCTGATGTTCAAGTTGCCGGGTAGCCGATGCTCCATCGTGCCGTTGATGTAAGTCTCATCGAGGCGGCTCATAATGCGGTCGCGCAAGCGGTCGCGCAGGCTAGCCAACTGAACTGCCTCGCGGGACATTTCTTCCGATGCGATGGCGCAGGCCTTGCCTAAGCCAACGATGCCGGCGACGTTGAGCGTGCCAGAACGCATGCCGCGCTCGTGGCCGCCGCCATCAATGATCGCGGAAATCTGTACGCGAGGATTCTTTCGCCGAACATACAACGCGCCAACGCCCTTAGGCCCATACATTTTATGTCCCGAGATCGACATCAGATCGATGAATTGTTTGTTCACATCGATCGGAATCTTTCCCACCGCCTGCGTAGCATCGGTATGAAAAATGATGCCGCGCTCGCGGCACATCTTGCCGATTTCAGCGAGCGGCTGAACCACGCCAATCTCGTTGTTCGCGGCCATGATCGTGACCAGGATCGTCTTGTCATCCATGGCGCGCTTCAGGTCTTCAAGGTTGACCAATCCATCTTTCTGCACAGGCAGATAGGTGACGCGGTAGCCATACTTCTCAAGACGCTTGCAGGTATCGAGCACAGCCTTGTGCTCAGTGACCGCGGTGATAATGTGGTTGCCCTTTTCACGGTACATCTCGGCCACGCCCTTGATGGCGAGGTTGTCGCTCTCGGTAGCGCCTGAGGTGAAAATAATTTCTTTGGTGGTCGCGCCGATCAGCTTGGCGATGCGCTCGCGAGCGGTTTCCACGCCCTCTTCACCGGCCCACCCGAAAGAGTGATTACGGCTGGCGGCATTGCCGAACTTCTCCATGAAATAGGGCAGCATCTCCTCCAACACCCGCGGATCCATGGGCGTGGTGGCGTGATTATCCATATAAATCGGCAGCTTCACGCCCTGAGGTACGGCATGATGCGTGACCGGAAGTTGCTGGGGGATCTTTACATCCGTGCTCATAATTGCGTCTCCTACCTCGTTAAGTTTCTAAACAATCGTTACCAGTTCAGCCGGCTTTGCAGCCGCGCTTGCAGCCGTTTCCGGCTCTTCTCGCATGTGTGAGATCTTGATGCGCCTCAGCACGGCTTCGATGCTGTCATTCACCTTTCGCAACGGTTCGCGAATGTTGCACCTGTTGCTCTGCCCGCACTCTCCGCGAACGGTCACACAAGACGTAATGAACAGCGGCCCGTCGATGGCCTGAATTACTTCGAAGGCAGAAATCGTATGCGCCGCTCGCGCCAACCTATAACCACCGTTGGTCCCATGCTGCGATTGCAACAGACCTGCCTTGGCCAGTCGCTGCAAAATCTTGGCCAGCGCCTCGGGAGGGATGCCGAAAGAATCCGCAACATCTTTCGCACTCGCACTGCGAGTTCCCTCGTGAGCGTGGTCGGCCAGATGTTTCATGGCCATCAGTGCGTAATCCGCTTTTTTGGTTAACTTGAGCATCTTAGCTAGTTAAGTATCGGTTCCCAGAAGATGTGGCGAGAAATCCGACCTTTTCTGTCGTAATTCATTCTATGTCCATGACCCCAGATTACGCAAGTGCTTGCAGCTAGTTGCGGAAGGCGGCATTGAATGGTAACTATCAGCGATTGAATGGTTTAGCTTTGGCGATTCTTTTGGTCGGATTTCGCCAATCCCCAGCGTTATGGCCGGGCCGATTGAAGCAAGCGAAGAAATTTACCCAACTGCAACGTCGAAGCACTTGACAAGTGGCAAAGCAGGGCTAGAATTACCGGGAAATTCCCGCGAATCCGTTCCTCCGCGTATTCGACGAGGGTATCGTTTCCGTATTTATGACCTCGAAGCCGTTTCCGCAGCCTCAAAAAGCCGCCCAACAACCTTGCAAACATCCGCGCGTGCAAATCGTGAGCCGCGACGAAGACGCTGAATTCGTGGAATGTCTCGAGTGCCGTGAAGTCTTCGAGTCCAGCGAACTCAAAGACATGAGTATCGAGGAACGCACCGAGAGCGAAGCCGAAGAGTTGTAAAGCGCAAGTCCCGGCCCCTATCCACTAAAGTAACCACGCTTGCTCTATCACGCTTGTTCCCGGCGGAAATGCCCTGTTAGTCTGCAGGCTGGAGGCGTGCATTGCGCACGTGCATTCTCATGTCTGCTGTAGCGCTGGTCGTCGACGACTCCATGCTCATCCGCTATACCGTCTGCCGATTTCTGGAAGAACGTGGATTCGCGGTGGAGTCGGCCACCAATGGCGTGGAAGCGTTGCAGATTCTCGAGCGCGTACGTCCTGACCTCATTGTCACTGACATGCAAATGCCGAAAATGTCAGGCAGCGAACTGATCACTGCCCTGAAGCAGAACCCAGCGACCGCGAACATTCCAATCATTATTGTTGCGGGCCGCGCCAGCGGCTTCGACGAAAAAGAAAACCGCGCCAACTTCGCTATCTATAAGGATATCGACATCCAGGGCCAGTTAGAAAAAGCGCTCGATACAGTGATGGGGAAAAGCTTCGGGCAAGGCGCGGGAAGCAGCTAGCGAGCGCCCGCCACAAAGCAGATATCCCTGTTGAAACTCTTTGGTAATGTCCCCTGTCGGACTCGATAGAAATGTCCCCTTAGACTGAACCTCGAAGCGGTGATCCGGCGAAGAGTTTCGGCCCTTTGTCCGTGACGAATGACCAGGATTGACCCAAGCCGTTTCCCAAAAATAGATTTGTGGAGGGCAACATGAAATCAGCGACAAGCCAGCTCACAATCTTCTCCTGCAATCGAAATCAACCCTTCGCAGCCGTCCTTGGGGCTATTCTGCTCGCCAGCGCAATTGCTTCAGCACAAACGGGAACTGTGCTCTACAGTTTCAATGGCACGACCGATGGAAAGACTCCTTACGGCGGCGTGGTGCTGGACTCTGCGGGCAATCTTTACGGCACAACCTTTGAAGGCGGGAACACCTGCTACTCCCTTCCTGACTCTTGCGGCGTTGTGTTTAAGCTGACGCCCTCTGGAACGCAGACGCTGGTGCATTCCTTTGCGGGTTCCGGCAAGCCCGGCTTTCATGACGGAGATTGGCCCTGGGCCGGGCTCGTCATGGATAAGAAGGGCAACCTTTATGGCACCACCACCGCCGGCGGAAGCACCGCAGGCGCAAGCAGCAACAACGGCACAGTCTTCAAAGTGGGGCCGACGGGCAAGGAAACAATACTCTACAGTTTCAAGGGCTACACGGATGGAAATGAACCTGAGGACAATCTGATTCTGGACCGTGAAGGCAACCTGTATGGCACCACGTTTTATGGCGGCACAGGAACGGACTGCAGCGTCCCCGACGGCGGGTGCGGGACGGTCTTTGAGGTAACCCAGGCGGGCACAGAAACCGTGCTTTACAGCTTTGGTGGCGGCGCCAGCGCCGTGAAAAATCCGGGCAATTTCAACCGTGTCTCCGAGGATGCGATAAACGGCAAGGTATGGCAAGCCGCTGAACACGAGCTCCCGCGTGTTCGGGTTTCGCCCAGTTCTCCCATATTCTGGAAATTCCGCGAGCAAGTCGATGCTTCAATGGATGGACACGGCGACGCGGCGAGCGGCAGAGCCGCTTCGGTGCTGGTCGATGTAATCGCAGATGTTAGTGAAATCGCGAACGGCAGCGTCCGTCCAGCGAATACGCATCAGCCCGGATACCGCTCGTCGATCATTTTCCGTACGTCCGTGTGATCTATGAGTTCGCCGCGGTCGGCAGCGCCGAGGCCCTTGTCTACCTCGCGCAGAAACCACTCGTCGTAGTTCACCATGCGCTCGATAGCTTCGATGACAAGGGCGGCGCTGTCGCGTCCCTGCTGGGCCGCGAGACGACTGAGCTTTGTCTGCAGATCGGAATTGAGAGGCACGTCCATTCCTACTACGCTAGGCATCTGGCAAGCCAGTGTCAACTGGTTGGTTTGCTTCACATTTCACCGAAAATTCACTTGACCCCATCTCCACGGCGGCATAAGCTGTTGGCTCCGCTTTCCTCCCTCCTTTGAAGCGGTGATCCGGCGAGGTGTTTCGGCCCTTGTCCGTCAGCAATGATTCAGGATTGACCCAAGCCGTCTCCCGAAAACAGATATATGGAGCACAACATGAAATCAGCGACCAGCCAGCGCACAATCTTCTCCCGCAATCAAATTCAACTCTTCGTAGTCGCCCTTGCGGCTATGCTATTCGGCAGCGTAATTGCTTCCGCTCAAACGGGAACTGTGCTCTACAGTTTCAATGGCACGACCGATGGCAAGACTCCTTACGGCGGCGTGGTGCTGGACTCTGAGGGCAACCTCTACGGCACAACCTTTGAAGGCAGGGACACCTGCTACTCCCTTCCTGACTCTTGCGGTGTCGTGTTTAAACTGACGCCATCGGGAACGCAGACGCTGGTACATCCCTTTGTGGGCTCCGGCAAGCCCGGCTTGCATGACGGAGATTGGCCCTGGGCCGGGCTCGTCATGGATAAGAGGGGCAACTTTTATGGCACCACCTCCGCTGGAGGAAGCAGCAACGCGGGCACAGTCTTCAAACTGGGGCCGACGGGCAAGGAAACAGTACTCTACAGTTTCAAGGGCTATGCGGATGGAAATGAACCTGAGGACAATCTGATTCTGGACGGTGAAGGC
>JBEKJF010000272.1:0-6857 GCA_050011375.1 Candidatus Sulfotelmatobacter sp. | reverse complement strand
GAGTCCGTCCGCAATCTCGATGGCCAGCGAGAGCATGGTCTCGTTATCGACCGGCTTGCCTCCGATGAGGTGTTTCAGGGTTACGCCATCGAGATACTCCATGGCGATGAAGGACTGGTCACCGTGCTTGCCGATTTCGTAGATGGTGCAAATGTTGGGATGATTGAGAGCCGAGGCGGCACGGGCTTCACGGCGAAAGCGTTCCAGCGCTTGCGGATCCTGCGACAGGCTATCGGGCAGAAATTTCAGGGCGACAAAGCGGCCGAGTTCCGTGTCCTCGGCTTTGTAGACCACACCCATGCCACCGCCGCCTATTTTTTCGACGATGCGGTAGTGCGAGATGTTCTGTCCGATCATTTTATCGTCGATCACGGCCTAGCCAATCACGGTGAAGTGCGGAGCTTTCGGAAGCCTAATATTACGGACGCGGGAGCTACCAGTCAACGAATACAGGGTGACAGGAAGGTTGCGGCGTGAACTCGTAACATAACCTAACTCATCAATCCTCATGAACCACTCTGCTCCTCATCGGCACACAGATCGACGGTTAGATCGACCATTCCGGTGCAAAAATGTAGCAGAGTATTTCTGGAACAGGTCGCCGCCACAATCCCTCCGTTGGAGGGCCACAACTAGTGGTGGGTCGCAATGAAGAAAATTGACCCTCACTCTGCTGGCGACTCGTAACCGAGGCTGGCAACTGCCCTTCTTCTAGATCTTCTGCAGTCTCTGCACTTCATGCACGCCCGGGATCTTCCGCAACCCAGCCATAATCTGTTCAAGATGTTTCAGGTCCGAGATGTCGAGGACAATCTCCACGCTGGCCTGGCTGTTCGAGGTGTGTGCGCCGATATTGCGTATGTTACTCTTTGCGTCCCCGATAACTGTCGTTATACTTTTAAGCATACCGAAGCGGTCATCGCAATACACCGTCAGCTTCACCGCGTAAGCCGTAGGCGTGCTCTCGTCGCGAGCCCACTCCACGTCGATGCGCCGCTCCGGTTCATACATCAGGTTCGTGACATTCGGACAGTTCACCGCATGCACAGCCACTCCTTTGCCGCGCGTGATGTAGCCGACTATGCTCTCTCCGCGAATCGGATTGCAACAGCGCGCGCGGTAGACCAGCATATCTCCCTGGCCTTTGACCATGATCGCGTTGTGATCTCCAAACACGCGCCGCACCACGCTGGCGATTGCGCCCGGCGTGTTCGAGAGACCCTCAGCTTCTATATCGCCGGCCATCGACGGCGTCGCGCCCGCCGGCAGCAGCCGCGCCAGCACCTGCCGCGCCGAATATTTTCCATAGCCAATGCCGGACATAAGATCGTCAACCTTGCCCAGTCCGTAACCCGACGCGACCTTCTGCAGCTCTTCGTCCTTAATTTCTTTCAGGGCGATGCGATACTTGCGCGCCTCTTTCTCGATTACCTTGCGTCCGATTTCAATCGCCCGCTCGCGCTGATGTACGTTGAGCCAGTGCTTGATCTTGTTGCGCGAGCGCGAAGACTTGACCAGTCCAAGCCAGTCGCGGCTCGGCTTGTGCCCAGCCTGCGTAAGGATCTCGACGATGTCGCCGGAATGCAGCTTGTGGCGCAGCGGCACCATGCGCCCGTTGACCTTGGCGCCGACGCATGTGTGGCCGACTTCGGTGTGAATCGTGTAAGCGAAATCGATTGGCGTGGCCTCCCGCGGCAGCACCACAACTTTGCCCTTGGGCGTGAAGGTGTAAACCTCTTCGGGATAGAGATCGACTTTCAGCGCTGTTAGAAATTCATTGGGATCGCTGACGTCACGCTGCCACTCGACCACCTGCCGCAACCACGCCAGTCGCTGCTCATCCTGCGCGGAGACCGGGCCGTCTTTATATTTCCAGTGCGCCGCGATTCCTTCCTCCGCCATTTTGTGCATCTCTTCGGTGCGAATCTGAATTTCAAATGGCGTTCCATCTTCTGTGATCACTGAGGTGTGCAGCGACTGATAAAAATTCGGGCGGGGCATGGCGATGAAATCCTTGATGCGCCCCGGCACCGGCCGCCAGATGTTGTGAATGATTCCAAGCACTGCGTAGCAATCCTGCAACGAGCGCGTGATGATGCGCATGGCAAATAAATCGTAGACCTGGTCGACAGAAATGCGCTGGCGCTGCAGCTTTTTGTGAATCGAAAACAGGCGCTTGATGCGGCTCTCCACGCTGGCCTGAATGCCCGCTTCTTTCAGCTTGTCGTTGATGATCGACTGCATCTTCGCGAGAAATGCTTCGCCCTGTTTGCGGCGCGCGTTGACAGCTTTTTCCACCTGATCGTAGCCTGCGGGGTCGAGGAAGCGGAAGCCCAGGTCTTCGAGTTCGCCGCGAATCTTCCCCATGCCCAGGCGGTGTGCGATGGGGGCGTAGATCTCGAGCGTCTCCTGCGCGATCTTGGTCTGGCGGTCGGGCTGCAGGTGCTCGAGCGTGCGCATGTTGTGCAGGCGGTCGGCGAGTTTGATGAGCACCACGCGGATGTCATCGACCATGGCGAGCATCATCTTGCGCAGGTTTTCTGCCTGCGCTTCCTCGCGCGTGGCGAAATCTATTTTGCTGATCTTGGTGACGCCCTCGACGATGTGCGCGACCTGCTCGCCAAATTCTTTGCGGATGTCGACGATAGTGACCGAGGTGTCTTCGACAGAGTCGTGCAGCAGCCCAGCGGCGATGGCGACCGGGTCCATTTTCATTTCGGCGAGCACCAGTGCGACTTCGAGGGGGTGTACCAGATAAGGTTCACCCGAGGCGCGGGTCTGTCCTTCATGGTTCTTCAGGGAGTAATCGTAGGCTTTCTTGACGATAGTGAGATCGTCGTGCGGACGATTTTCCTGAATCCGCTTCATCAGCTCGCGGAATTTTGTGAACGTGAGAGCGGTAGTCGCGATCTGTTGGCGCAAGCTCGCCATGCAGGATTATATCCCGCGGGGCAACAGCCGCTTCCCTTCGGACATTGTGCGCTAGCGTACCGACCATTGAATTGAACAGAAACTCTTGGCTTGCAAACCCTGCGGGCAGAAAGTCGCATGACAAAGGCTGCAAAGAACCAGAATCAGGTGGCGTAAGCGCATTTCCTACATCGGAACACCCAGCCTGATACCGAAAACACCTTACTGCGGCGGAAGATTGCTGCTCACATCGGCAATAACCCAAAAATTAATAGTTTAAAACCAAACGCCTCGCCCGCAGGCGGCATCAGAAGCGTGTGACATTTGTCGCTCATCACGAGCAGGGGGCTCGCATCCTGGTAGTGGATGATAATGCCCTAATGCGTCGCAGCTTGCGGACGCTACTTGAATCCAAAGATCACTGGAAGGTTTGTGGCGAAGCTGCCAACGGGAAAGAAGCGGTAGCGAAGTTCGACAAGAATGAGTTTGATGTCATCGTGCTGGACTTCCAGATGCCCGGGATGAATGGGCTCGATACGGCCAAGCAAATCGCATTGCGCTCTCCGGGCACCCCTATCCTCATGGTTACGCTGCATCATTCTGCCCAGCTTGCCGAGGAAGCACGGAAGGTGGGCATTCGCGGAATCTGTCCCAAGTCTGACATTGAGTGCGTGGTCGAGGGAGTTGCGACAGTACTGGGAAACAGACCCTACTTCAAAAACTAGCGCCGGCGGGCCTTGAGGCCTTCGCAGAGCTAAAAAGGTCTCGCGCATTTTGTTCGCGTCTTTCGTTTTCTTCAAACTGTTCGGATATTTCTTCAATTTGTTGAGGCACTCTGCAAACTGGTAGAGTGACTCTCGGCAGAGCATGAATTTAAGAATCCTTGTCAGCGGAGTCTCGGGCCCGATTGGCGCTGCGCTTCTTCCTTCCCTGAAAAGCAGTGGATGGTCCGTGGTGCGGATGGTACGTGGCACGCCCGCGGGCGGTTCTAACGGTAACGGGCAGATCGCGTGGGACCCGGCGGTAGGCATTGCGCCTGAGGCGGTGTCGGGATTTGATGCCGTGATTCATCTTGCGGGCGAAAGTATTTTTGGGCGATGGACTGACGCGAAGAAGCAGAAGATTCGAGAGAGCCGTGTGGCCGGGACTTTGAATTTAGCGTCGGCTTTGGCGCGCGCCGAGGAGAAGCCCAAGGTGTTCGTTTGCGGATCGGCGATTGGCTACTACGGTAACCGCGGCGACGAAATGCTGCACGAGGAAAGTGCGCCGGGCGCGGGATTTCTCGCTGAGGTTTGCCAGGAGTGGGAGGAAGCGACCACGCCCGCGGTGCAGGCCGACATTCGCACCGTGCATCTGCGGACGGGAATTGTGCTCAGTCCGAAGGGCGGCGCGCTCGGAGCGATGCTGTTGCCGTTCAAGCTGGGCTTGGGTGGGCGAACGGGCGACGGCCGGCAGTGGATGAGCTGGATCGATGTACAGGACATGGTGGGCGGGATTCATCACATCCTAAAGAATGATCTGCTGCAGGGAGCGGTGAACATGGTTGCGCCGAAACCGGTTCGCAACGCGGAGTTTGCCAAGACGCTGGCTGGCGTATTGTCGCGTCCGGCAATTTTTCCTTTGCCGGCGTTGGCGGTGAAAACAGTCTTCGGCGAGATGGGTGAGGAACTGCTGCTTGCCGGCCAGAAGGTGGAGCCGGGCAAACTGGTCTCTAGCGGGTATCCGTTTCGGTATCGGGAGTTGCGGGCGTCGTTGCAGGAGTTGTTGAAGCAGTGAATGAAAAATACCTCTTAGCCACGGATTTTACGGATTGCCACGGATAGAGCGAACATCCTCCTGTTTTATCAGCGAAAATCCGTGTGCATCCGTGGCAGATTAGTTTTTCGGCTGGTCCCTTGAGCGGTCCATCTCCTCTTGCAGCTTTTGCAAAAGTTGGGCGCGTTGTTCGGTGCTCAATTCGCGCTGGAGTTCTTCCAGCGCCAGGGCGACGATGTGATAGTGGTGGGCTCCGGCGAACTTGGGATCGGTGGTGATGTTGAGCCAGAGCTTGTGCATGAGTTCAACATCCTGCGGACGCAGACGGGGAGTGTGCGGGCCGATGAGGTACTCGCGAACCGTGCCGTCGGGAGCGCAGACTTCCAGGCACAGTCGCGGACGAGGCTCAGGCATACGCTCCCAGGCGTCGCCGGTGAGTTTGGCCTGCTCGTCGGACGTGAGTTTATTCGATAAGCCGCAGACTACGCGGGCTGAATCGAGCCGTTGCGCGGTCACCATGATGGCATCGAACACGTCGGTTGCCGGAACCACGAGCAGCGAAATCGGCTTACCCTCTTTTTCGGCGACCGCGACGGCGGCGGTGAAAAGTTCCTGTTCGTAGTGGTCGAAGACCTGGCTGGCTTCCATGACCGAACTGCCGCCGAAACTGGGTTCGCGATGGTAGAGGCGCGCGCTCATCACGATCACATCCTGCTTGGCCGTGTTGGTCTGGGCCAGAATTTGGCGAAGGTAATAGAGATTTCGAGGATCGCGCACGGCCACCAGAATATTTCCTGGACGAACGCCCATGGCCCCGCTGCCCAGTTCCTGATTGCCGTAGACGCGGAACTGGTCGAGTTGCTCCGGCTTGCCGTGGCGCTCTCTGGCCACGTGGCGCTCGGAAAAAGTAAAGATGGTATAGAAAACACCGCTGAAAATTATTCCGGCAATCGTCGCTTCGTATTTTGTGAACAGATTTACGATCGCGGTAATCAGCAGCACGGCGGAGATGAGAATCAATCCCACCGGGATCTCGGTCTTGCCGGTGTGAATATTGCCCGGGACCTTCCATGCGCGGTTGCCCGGCTCGGTAAAGCGCAGCACGAGCACCGCGATGGATTTCATCGCGAAGCTCCAGATCACGCCGAACGCGTAGAGCGCCGCCAACAAGTAAACGTTGCCGCGGCTGATAAGGATGGTGAGCAACTGTAGGGCGACGATCAAGTTGATGATGCGATAACTGGTTCCGAAGCGGTTGTGCGGCTTCTGAAACCAACTGGTGAGCACTCCATCCTCGGCCACACGATTCAGCACGCCGTTCGCACCCACGATCGAAGTGTTTTGCGCCCCGGCAAGAATGAGCACGCCCACCAGCACGACGAATCCGTGGAACAGCAGCTTTAAGCTTTCCGGCCCCGAGAGATAAACAGCGATGCCACCGATCAGGTTCGCGAAGTAATCCGGACGAACCTTGTCGGGGATAATCATTACCGCGAAGAAAGAAACCAGCGACGTGAACAGCAGGCTGTAGATGAAAATCACGAGCCCGGTCTTTTCCAGATTCTTCAGCTTGGGATGTTCAATCTCACGGTTGACCTGGGCCAACGTTTCTTCGCCACTCATCGCGAGCACGGAGTGTCCGAAGCCGACGAAGAGGATAATCGTGGTGAGAATGCCGAGAGGCAAATGCCGGATCCACGTTGTATCAAGCCAGCCAAGCGATTCTTTGTTCAGCGGCACCACGCCCGGGTGAAGCGGATTCGGTGGCAACTGTACGACCGGCGCGCGCAAAACCGTGATCGTGCACCAGACCAGCAGAATCACCACCATCACAGTCGTAATAACCATGATCTGCAAGGCCTTCTGGCTGGATTCGTGCATGCCCTGCGTGTTTTTCCACCAGAAGTAAATCACCACGACGATGGCCACGCCGGCGGCAAAATAATTGTCGGAGAACTGCACCGGGTGGTGAAGGTACACACCCATGTCTTTGATAAATCCTGCGAGGTATTGCCCAGCGGAAACCGCACTAATCGGTCCGGTGAGCACGTAGTCGAAGAGCAACGCTGAGACGGAAAACTTGGCCAAGCCTCCGCCCATGGCTTCTTTGACCACGCGGTAAACGCCGCCGCGGACAAACATGCTGCTCGATTCAATGTAGAGCGCCCGCACCGCGTAACTGAACAGCATGA
>JBEKJF010000271.1:0-6862 GCA_050011375.1 Candidatus Sulfotelmatobacter sp. | reverse complement strand
ACAAGCCCGCAGCAAAAATCGTAGTCAGCTTGCGGACAGGCGTGAGAGCCCAGCAAGTCATAAGTCGTCTCCTAATAGAATCGATTTCGATCGGGGCCCACAGCCAGAGTCAGGCTGTTGTGTTGTTTGGGGAGGAGACCGGAGTATACAGCGATTCCTTCGCTTAACGGAAAACTTGTGCGCTCAGCAGATATGTCTCGATAACACGCTAACTCACCGAGCCTTTCCCGCACGATGCCGCCCGCGCGACAGGGGCCTTCGCGATGGCGCAGGCTCTCGATCCCAACGCAAGATCAAAGAGTGTAAGGGGAACGGATCTTTACAAGCTTTCTCCTCAACTTGCCCGCGCGGCGCGCGCAAGGGGCCGGGCTGAAAGCGCGTTTTGAAACGGAAAATAAAGATGCTCGCTCAAGACCGTGTCCCCATTCTCCACCAGAATCGAAGCCCGCTCCATCACATGCTGCAACTCCCGCACATTGCCCTTCCACGGATGAGCTTCCAGAATCCCTACCGCCTCACCGCTCAGCCTCGGGCATGGCGCGCCCATCGCAGCGGCCATGCAGGCCAGAAAATGTTCCGCCAGAGGAATGATGTCGCTCGGGCGCTCACTTAGCGACGGAAGTTCCAGGGGAAAGGCCGAGAGACGGTAAAAAAGATCTTCGCGAAACTCGCCCCGGCCCGCGCGCCCCGCCAGATCCACGTTGCTCGCCGCGATCACCCTCACGTCCACCCGGGTCGCTTCGGCCGTGCCCAGTCGCTGCACTTCTTTCTGTTCCAGAAAACGCAACAGCTTGGCCTGCATGCCGAACGGCAACTCGCTCACCTCGTCGAGAAACAGCGTTCCCCCGTGCGCCGCCGGAATCCGCCCCACCTGCGCCTGCACCGCTCCCGTAAATGCGCCGCGGGCATACCCGAACAACTCCGACTCCAGCAGAGCCTCGGGAATCGCGGCGCAGTTCACGGCGATAAAAGCCTTCCCCGCACGCGGACTCAACCGGTGCAGCGCCCGCGCCACCAATTCTTTCCCGCTGCCCGTTGGACCAGCCACCAGCACCGTAGTCGATCGCGGAGCCACCAGTTGCGCCAGCCGGTAAATGCGCTGCATGGCTTCGCTGCGCCCAATCATGCCGGGCAAAGGCTCGTATTCCCGCTCTCGTTCTTGACCTTTTTTTGTATTTTTATTTTTCTCTTCGTATTTATTTTTATCTTTGCCTTCAACTTCAATTTCATCCTGAAATTGATTATGAATTTGATTTTGATCTTCGTTTTGCTCCGGCTGAGCAGGCTCAAGCAGGAGCGGTTCCGGCTGCACGCCGCTTCCTTCTTCGTGGGACGGGATTGCCGCGCCGGAGTCGAGCATGACCACCTGGATTTGAGGAAAGCGCCGTTGAATGATTGGCACCAGTTCGTTGCTGTCCAGGTCCGGCAGGCAGCGGTCGAGAAAGAGCACTTGCCAATCTCCTTCTTCTAGTTTCGCCAGAGCCTCGGCGCCGCCAAGAGCGAGTTGTACCGGCCGCCACCGGCCGTTCAGGCTGTGCCGAACCTGCTCGCGCAAAGCGCCGCTCGGGCTCGCAATCAACGCCCCACCTGCGGCACGAACCGCAATCGGAAAAACCGGCATAACACTCATCTCAATTCTCCCCCACGCGATTCCATAAAAAACGCAATTCTTTTAGCCGGCTTAATCTCTTGGGATCAAGAACCGCACGTCCGATAAAAATCCTGTCATTGCGAACCAAGCCAAAATCTTGCCATTGCAAACCAAGCCAAAATCTTGCCATTGCAAACCAAGCCAAAAATCTTGTCATTGCAAACCAAGCCAAAAATCTTGTCATTCCGAACCGGGCCGGAGGCCCGGTGAGGAACCTGCTTTTCTGCTCGCACCGCCACCGCGGCCCGCGAGAACCCGAGGCAGCCGCACCGTCACCGTCTCCAGATTCTCGCTGCGCTCCCGCTCCCACTTCGCGCCGGCCCGCTCCCAGCCCGCTTGCGCCACCAGCAACCCCAGTTCCGCCCGCGAGAATTCCGCACGCGGCGCCTTTGCATACCAGCGCAGACGAATCCATTGCTTCTTCATTTTGTCTTGCGGCATATTTTCCTGCGGCTTATCGCCGGCATCGATCCGCAACTCACTCCCCGCGTCGGCCAGGCTCAACATCGATTCCACGCAGCGGAAGGCCACGCCGCCCATGCGTGGCCGCCCCGCGGCTAACATCAGCGACGAAGCCGCCGAGCAATCCAGCGTGATCCGAACGCCCATGGCTTCCGCCACAGGTTTCAAATCTTCCGACACCTCGCGCAGCAGCGCGCTCAAGTCAATCGCCTCCGCGTCTTGATCTGAATCTTTTTTCCCCGCTTCCTCTGCCTGCGCCGCATCCACCACTTCCCGCATCGTCTCCACCAAAGCCCGCATGCGCTCGGTGAGTTCCAACCACTCGCGCAATCCCTGCACATACTGCTCGCCGGTCCGCGGACTGGCCAGCGCCACTTCCATCGCACACTGCAGCCCGGTCAGCGGCTGGTTCAAGGCATGCAGCAGCCGCTCCAGCGGATTGCGGAATCCCGCCCTCTCACACTGCGCCTCAGGGAATGTTCCGTTCACGCCGGCACTCCCGCTTCCCCGCTCAACTCATAGCCCACCCCCCGCACCGTATGAATCAGCTTCCGCGCGTGCCCATCATCCACCTTCCGCCGCAAATAGTTGATATAAACATCCACCACATTCGTAGTTGTGTCGAAGGTGAGGTTCCAGACGTGTTCTATTATCATGGCGCGGGAGATTTGGCGGCCGGCGTTTCGCATCAGGTATTCGAGCAGGGAAAATTCTTTTGAGGTGAGTTCGATGCGGCGGCCGGCGCGTTCGGCGCGGTGTTCGACGCGATCAAGCTTGAGGTCTTCGACCACGAGCACGGACTCGGAAGGCAGGTGGCTGCGGCGCAGCAGGGCGCGGATGCGGGCGGAGAGTTCGCTGAAGGAAAACGGTTTCGGCAAGTAATCGTCAGCGCCGGTGTCGAGGCATTGCACGCGGTCTTCGACGCGGCTGCGCTGGGTGAGCACGAGCACCGGAAGGCTTGGCCGCTTCAGCCGCAGATGGCGCAGCACACTCACGCCATCGAGCTTGGGCAAGTTCAGATCGAGTATGACGAGGTCATAGTCAAACTCGCTGCCCATGGACCGCGCCTGCTCGCCATCTTCGACGACGTCGACGGCATAATGTTCCCCTTGCAGACCCTGGCGCACAAAGCCGGCCAGGGCCGCATCATCTTCTGCAATCAGAATCCTCATAAGTGGGCCTTAATTACAACCTGATTCTAATTAGAGCGGACTCAGTTGAGACGGAAAGTCGATCGCACGGAAGGTGTGTGCTTGCAGAAATGGGGCGCGGTTTCAGAAGGGGAAACATTGTTAGTGGGCGGAACTCGCGGTGCTGGCGGCAGGTTGCATAGGTCCCTTCGACAAGCTCAGGGCAGGCTCTTCGTTGGGAGTCCCCGGCTGTCGCCGGGGACTCCGCTGCCTCAGGATGACACGTGCTTTGCGCCTCTTAGTTGTTTCCAGGCGTCGCGGTAGGACTCGTACTTGTAGCAGTCCCTTTGCATGGGCTGGACGGGGCATAGCATGAGGTCTGAGCTTTTCGTTTTCAGGACTACAGATGCGGGGATTACGTACCACAGGCCTTCGGGGACGATGTAGGCTGCGAAGAAATCTACTTTTCGACGCGCGTATCGTTTTCTTCTTTGGTTCGGTTTGAATCCGCAAAGATAGCCGTTGCCCAGCCTATAGCTGGTTGACTTTACCTGAACTCGAATGAGACGGCCTAAATATTCGATGCCGACGTCATAGGGCGCGGAGTCTCCCCAAGGCTTTAGGACTTTGAGCCCTTTGCTGACGGCCCATGCCATAAAGAGCAGTTCGACCCACTCGCCGCGCTCTTTGAACGTGTTGAATCCTTTGCACTTCGCCATGCCTATACCTCATTTCGTCCAAAAGAAAAGGCGCGGCCTGTGGGCCGCGCCTCGTTTTCTTAAACTTTTACTCTATAATTTCAGTATAGCATTTTGAGATGGGTGAATGTGTCAGGTTTTGCGGAATTATATTTCCATTGTTGTGAGCACGTTAGGCTGAATTGGGCGATTTTTGGCTATTGACAAGATTTGGGTAACTGAACCCTCAAGTCGAGGTGCGGCTTGAGCGAGATTATGCACTTGACTCAATCTGCCTTTTCTGCTACTTTCTTTATGTGACCTACTTTGATGACTTTACGGGCTTTTTGGCTGAATTGTCCTTCTCAAGGTGTTCCCGCACAGCTTTGAGCACCTTGGGATGGAACACGCCTTCAGCTAATTCCCCGCTGGTCATCTTCGCCGGGTGTTTCTTGAACTTCACTTTGCTCATGGTGAACCTATGACTTCCGCTCCTGTGAATTTGATGGACGTAGTTGAGAAATACAGCACAGACGATCATTGCCGCGAAGCCTTGACGCATCTCCGCTGGCCCGATGGCGTGCGCTGCCTGAAGTGCAAGAGCGAGAACGTCGCGCCTGTCCACGAACGCAAAGTGTACGTGTGCTATTCATGCGACTATCAGTTCTCCGTGACCGTGGGAACGATCTTCCACGATACACATTTGCCGCTCACGAAATGGTTTCTTGTTACGTATCTGATGACCGAATCGCGCAAGGGGATTTCCGCCAACCAGATTAAGAGAATGCTCTGGGGGCCCGACAAAGGCTCGTACAGAACCGCATGGTATCTCTGCCACAGAATCCGCAAGGCAATGGAAGAAACAGAACACAAACTCTCTGGCACCGTAGAAATTGATGAGATGTACATCGGCGGCCACACGAAGAATGCAGACAAGTGGAAGAAGCACCAGCCCGTCGTTGGCATCCGCGAGCGCGGTGGGCATCTCCACTTCATCTCTGCCGCGAACCTGAACCAAGACAAGATCAACGAAATTATCGCTCGGAACGTTGACAAGTCGGTAGATGTCATCATGACGGACGAATCGAAGCTCTACAATTTCGAGACTACGAAGTATCGCGGCAAGCACAAGACGGTCAGCCACAAGTCGGAAGAATACGCCCGCTACGAGGGCGGCCTGTGCGTCACGACTAACGCGATTGAATCCGCGTTCTCGCTGTTCAAGCGGGGTGTCGTGGGTACGTGGCATAAAGTTTCCGTGAAGCATCTTCCGGCCTACCTGCAAGAAATGACGTGGCGTTTCAACAATCGTAAAAATCAGTTCCTGTTTCGGGACACTCTCCAGAGATTGCTTGCCTCGGAAAACCTTGAATATAAAGAACTTGTTAAAGCAGCATAAAAGTGCATACAGGGCACGCCCTCCCGTAATCGAACGATTTTGGGCGTTTTCTGTTAATCTTGTTGACAGGCGAAGCACCTTAAGACAGAATTCCTTCGCAATTAAGTTCTCCCCTTTCTTACACTGTAGGCATCCAACGAAGACGGAGGGCTTCCATCTCGTGTCAGTACTAGATAAAATTTTCGGCGAAAACAAAAGCGACAGCAGTGCTTCCAGCGTGCTAGAAATACCCGTCTTGGCTCGTCTCTGGCGAGAGGAAGACGTATGGAACGGAGAAGCCACGGACCTGCCCATTGCCGTTTTTGGCGATACCTTTGAAGACGCATTAAAACACTTGCAAGATGCGTTAATCTCCCATCTCGAAGCTCTGCAGGAAATCGGCAAGCTTGAAGAGACTGCACATATCTTGCGCGCCTGCGCGCGCAACCACCGGGTCAGCCTCGACGAAATGGGGTCGAACCAACCATTCGTCAAATTCAACGCGGGCCTCCAAAACCACAAAGTGGTCTGCATAGCGTAATCATGGTTCAACTCCCAGCGCATCTGAGTTGGGAACAGTTGTTGTGCGTAGCGCATAAACTTGGTTACGGACCCTCAAAACACAAGAAACATGGATCAGCCCGAGATTTCGTAAATATCGAGCGCGATCCGCCGATTGTTACGTTCCACGAACCCCACGGCAATAAAACCATTCCTCGCGGCACGATGGGCTTGTATATAAGCAAATTGAAACTTTCCAAACAAGAATTCGCCGATCTCCTCGAAGGGTGCTGACAACCTCGAATACAAGGAACTCACGAAGGCCGCTTAGGGCTGCTCCGGTATTTTTTGTGCGACCATTTTATACTCCAATGATACGGGCCTATTCATTACTAAATATTGCCCTTTTACCCAAAGACCTCTGGCCACTATCTTAGGCCCCGCGAACTGCTTTTCATCTCCCGATAAACTGATACTGACATTTTTCTTCTGTCCGGGCACAATCGGGCCAAGCGGCTTCGCGTCGGGGTTCACCAAGGCAGCCAATACTTCCATAGTTGTATTCTTGGGAAGTTTAGGACATCGCAACCTAAATCCCATGGACGACGCCCAGAGTTCTGAAACCTGGCCGGGCTGGACAAAGTTGCTCGGCTCCACGAGAACTAGGGAAACGTCCGGGACGTGGCTAACCTGTGTAACCTTGCGCGTAGGAACGTCTGGCGTGAAATAAATATCCACATCGTCGTAATCGTTGGCTGTGTGATTCGATATGAGAATCCTCATTTCCGATAAGCCCCGCTCCCACTTGATACCGTACACATCCGTGTCGTCTGGGTAGTTCCCAAAGTTGGCCGATGGGAAAATGTCGATTGGAGCTTTCACGAATACAGCTTTGGCTGAAATGCCAGCAGCCACGATGAACCACCCGAGGCATACCGCTATGCGATGTTTTAGCGGCCACCGTTCAAGTAGCGCTCCCACGGCCAGCGCGACCATTCCTGCATAGAACGCTCCCACGCTATACCAATAAAGCGAGGGGAACTGAAACGTGGATACAACGCTT
>JBEKJF010000270.1:0-6891 GCA_050011375.1 Candidatus Sulfotelmatobacter sp. | reverse complement strand
ATCTCGTTCAACCTGACCCGGCTGCTGGCCAGTCGCCAGTCCGGGCCAGTCAACATAGCAACAATCGGCTAAGAAATCGCGCCTGAAAGCGTTCTCACGCGGTCTCTGAAGCCCGGTTGCTTCTTTTGGCGCTTAACGCGGCGCTGAAGCGCCGCTCTTCCACGTCACCGCACACGTTCCACGTTGGCGCAAGACATTCCGCGCAGGACATCATGACAAATGAAACGGTATTGCCGACGGGCCGCAATGACGTGCCGTTCTACTTTCTCGCTGCGCTTGCGGGAATCGGCACGGGTTGGGCGGACGTGGTCATCAACGATCTACTCTTTACGGCTCTGCTGGTGTTGATGGCGTGCATGCTGCTGGGAGTGTTGCGGCCGCGATGGCCTTGGCGGTGGGTTGTGGTTGTAGGAATATTCATTCCTATCGCTGAACTTGTGGCCTACCTGGCCTTTACCGTGAAGCCTACGCGGGCGCAGGTGTATGGATCATTTCTGGCGGCCCTGCCGGGAATTGCCGGCGCTTACGGGGGATCGCTGATGCGCGGCGTGCTGGATAATCTACGGCAGGGGAAGTGAAAGCAGTGGTCGGTGGTCAGTGGTCGGTGGTCAGTGGCAGTCGCGAAGCGATTGCAGACTATAATCCTCGGCATGTCTTTCCTTCGTTTTCTCATGCTGCTTTCGCTCGTCTGCTGGATCGGCGGGTTGATTTTTTTTGCATTCGTGCTGGCGCCTACGGCATTCTCTGTTCTGCCGAACACTCATCTTGCCGGCAACGTAGTCGGTCGTGCTCTAGGCAAGTTGCACTGGATCGCTATTTTTTCCGGAATTATATTCCTCGGCAGCTCCCTGCTCTACAGCTGGCTTACCGATGGCACTGCGCATGTGTTTGCGGCGCGCCACGTCTTGCTGTGCGCGATGCTCGCGCTTACACTGATCTCGCAGTTCGGCATCATCCCGCGCATGGATGTTTTGCGGGCGTCGCTGGGAGATGTAGGCTCGGCGGCGATCGACAATCCTGAGCGCATTCAGTTCGATGCGCTGCATGTTTGGTCGACGCGGGTGGAAGGCGCGGTGCTGCTGTTGGGGCTGGTGGTGGTGTATTTGACTGCACGCAGCTTTTAGCTCCTAGCTCCTAGCTTCTAGCCAAACCTTCCCGCATCCCGGTTGGGCAATAATCACTTCATCATTTATCCTAAAACGTTGCCCTACGGTCGCCGAAGGCGCAGTGCACATCCACCCTGAACTCGATACGGGCAGCGCGTTAGCCGGGAGCTAGAAGCTAGAAGCTTTCTTATGAAAACTGGAATTATTGGCCTGCCTCAGGTGGGCAAGACATCGCTGTTTCGGATTCTTACCAAGGCGCATCTTTCGGATCAGGCTCGGGCCAATCCGCGCGAGGCGCACATTGGCGTGGCCAAAGTTCCGGACGACCGGCTTGACCGACTGGCCGCGCTTTATAACCCGAAGAAGCTTACGCACACTTCGGTTGAGTACGTCGACGTGGGCGCCATTGGGCAGGAGGCGTTGAAAGACAGCGCCTACGCCGCGCATCTGCGAAACGTGGATGCGCTGGCGCATGTGGTGCGGGTGTTTGAGGATCCTTCGGTGCCGCACACGGGAGAAATCGATCCGCTACGCGACATCAAGAACGTGGAGTTCGATCTGCTGGTCAGCGATCTCGGGCAAATCGAAAAACGGCTGGAGCGGCTGGAAAAAGATCTCAAGAAGATGAAGACGCCGGAGCTCGAAAAAGAATTCGAGCTGCTGAAGCGAGCGAAGGCTCACGTGGAAACGGACAAGCCGCTGCGCGAGATGGAAATGACTGCCGAAGACAAGAAGCGAATCAAGGGATTCATGTTCCTCAGCGAAAAGCCGATTTTCTACGTGCTGAATATCGGGGAATCGACCGAGTTGGGCAAAGAGTTGGAAGAAGCGGTGAGCAAGTACGGCCTGACAGAAATCGCCTCGCGGCCGAACGCCGCGGCCACGGCCATCTGCGGCAAGGTTGAGGCCGAGTTAGCGGAGATGAGCGACGCCGACGCGGCCGAATTTTTATCGAGCTACGGGCTTATGGAGAGCGGGCTGGTGCGGCTGATTCGTACGACTTACAAATTGCTCGGGCTGATTTCATTCTTTACCGCCGGCGAAGATGAATGCCGAGCCTGGCAGGTTCCGGCGCGTTCGCGCGCGCAAGAAGCAGCAGGCGCGATTCACTCCGATCTGGAAAAACATTTCATCCGCGCAGAAACCATTCGATGGGATCAGTTGCTGGAAGCGGGATCGGAAGCCAATGCCCGCGCTAAGGGAACGTTGCGGCTTGAGGGGAAAGATTACATCGTTCAGGATGGCGATGTAATGCATATCAGGCATAGCGGTTAGTCCCGAGTCGCGAGCCCCGAGTATTCGCACCGACCTTCGTACGCGACCCGTCCTGTTTGGGGAAAGCGGAATCAAAATTCAGGGTTATAAGTGTCAATCGTTTCGCGGCGCTTGTAAGCTGAATCGGTGGCTCGCCATTACAAAGACCTGATCGCATGGCAGAAAGCGATGGGGTTGGCATCTGCAGTGTACGACGCAACGGAGTCGTTTCCCAAACGCGAAGCATACAGTTTGACCGATCAAATGCGCCGGGCCGCCGTTTCGGTTCCCAGCAATATCGCAGAAGGACAAGCTCACTACACTGATCGCGAGTTTCGCCATTTTCTTCGCCGCTCGCGAGGATCGCTTGCTGAACTTGAAACCCAGCTACTGATCGCGCGCCAAAGGAATTATCTGTCCGAGCCGCAGGCCGCGGAACTCCTGAAGCGAAGTGCCGAAGTAAGCCGCATCCTCAGCGGTCTCATCAACTCACTCGGAGCGCAAATTCCAACACCGGCGAGTTGACTGCAATCCTCAGTAATCGATACCTTACTCGGGAACTCGGGACTCGCGACTCGGGACTCGCGACTCTTAACTCACATGCATCCCATTGCCATCAGCATCCTGCTGGGCCTCACCGCTGCCGCGGCTAATGTGTTTGGCGGGGCGATCATTGTGCAGCGCAATTGGGAGCGGCGCTATCTCCGCTACTTTGTGGCGCTGGGCGCGGGATTCATGCTCGCTACGGCTCTGGTCGAGATGGTGCCGGAAAGCCTGGAGTTGCGGGGCAGGAGCGCGGCTTTTCTGATCCTGCTCGGTTACCTCACCACACATTTTTTCGAGCACACGGTTTCGCCGCACTTTCACTTCGGCGAAGAGACACACAAAGACGAGTTCATGCACGCGCACAAGGGATACTCGGTGCTGCTGGGGCTGATCATCCATACATTCTTTGACGGCATCGCGATTGCGTCTGGGTTTCTTGTCTCGAACGCTCTGGGCTGGATTATTTTTGTCGCTATCTTCCTGCACAAAATTCCTGAAGGCTTCACGGTGAGCTCGGTGATGCTCGCCAGTGGGCGTAGCCGGGGTACGGCGTGGGGCGCGTCCGTGATTCTGGGCGGCGCAACGCTGGCGGGAGTTCTGACCATGGCGGTCTTTCGCCAACACGTCGATGCAGGCTTACCGTTGGCCGCGGGAGTCACGATCTACGTTGCGGCTTCGGATCTGGTTCCCGAGGTAAACCAGGAACCGGGAGTGCGAATGGCTTTGCTGGTTTTCGTTGGGGCTGGGATTGTGTTTTTGTTGGACGCATTGTTCCATGGGCTCTGAGCGGGCGCTCCAAGAGACATGCTCAATTTGATTGAGTGCTTAACTCAATTCTTCGCTTTGTGCTGCGGCAGCGGAAGTATGTGCAGTCGGGGAACCTTCTTGAAATCCTTGAAGTCCGACGTCACCAAGATTTCGCCATTCGCGGCCATAGCGGCAGCGAAACAGTCTGCATAAGGCAGACCATGCCCGGCTTTCAACTGGGCGGCACGGGCCGTCACGGCTTCGTCAGCATCGAAAACTGTCAGAGGCAACAGCTTAACCTGCGCCATTATCCGCTTTGTCTCCGCGAACCCCGTAGCCTTAGCCAGAGTGTAGTAAACCTCGCCCCAATTAATAATCGACATCCGGAGGGGTTGTTCCGCGTCGCGCGCTTCTTTAAAGAGACTGCCAATAGTGTCGGAACCCGGTCCGCCTGTGAGAAAGCGATAAAGAGCATTGGCGTCAAGCACATGCATCTTCATCGCAAGTCTCGATCTTTACCCCGCTCCACTCGATCTGGAAGGCCGCGCCCCGCGAGCATGCCCTTCATGGAATCGATAAATTGATCGGTCACGGGTTGAATGAACAAGCGCCCTTCTTCTTCCAGAAACGCAACCCGCGTTCCTTCGTCAATTCGGAACTTGCGCCGGACATCGACGGGAATTACCACCTGCCCCTTCGCCTTCACCGTTGCGTACTCGATTGCCATAGTATTTCATTATATGAGCGGGTATCACATCAGTCAATAAGTAGTACCTTTTATAATCTGTCATACCTCAGCGCCGAGGTCCTACCTATCATTGCGTGAAGCCTTGGCGGCTCGGATTGAAGGGCATGCCCGGCGTTCTGTTTGGCAGGGGTACCGTCGTGGCCTCCGAATCAGAGAGGACCGCGCGTTCACACGTTTTTCCGGTGAAATTCTCAGTCCACCGTATGCTTGGCCGTATACCCGTCACGGGAAACGACTTCAATCTTCTGTTCTTTACCCTTCTGGTCTTTCGCCTTGAGCGGGCCGCCGTCCGGCGCCACCACTTGCACTTTCAGCTTGCGGTAGGTGCCATCGAGCTTGCTGTTGGTGGGATGATAGGCCAGCGAATACTGATTGCGAATGTCGCTGCCGATATCCTGAAAGTCCTCGCCGTACTCCGCCTGAAAGCGCGGAAAGTAAGCGCGGCCGCCGGTCATGGCGGCGAAGGTGCGCATTTCGTTGTCGGCCTGCAGATAATCCAGTTCACTGGCGTGAATGCCCATGCCGCGGTTGCCCGCGTTGCCCATGATTCGAGCGATCTGTCCCACGCTGATAGGAAATATGGTCACGTCTTTCGTATCCTTGATCTTCTTCATGACCTGATCGAGCGAGGTTCTGCTGAAGCTATTGAATCCAGTTGTGATCAGTATGATGTACTTCTTCCCTTGCACCCGATCCAGGCGATCCAGCGTGTCATAAAGGGTATCGAACAGATCAGTCTCGGAAAATCCGGGAATGCGCAACTCGTTCAGCGCTCCGTAGACAGCGTGCTTGTCCTGCGTAAAATCTACCAGAATGTGCGGGTTCATGTCGTAATAGCTGACCGCGATCCAGTCGTCTTTAGTGAGCGTGTTGGCAAAGGCGTAGGAAGCCCGCAGAGCGTCGAGCATGAAACTGTAGCGAGTTGCTCCAAACTCCACCAGCAGTACGGCCGTGATGGGAGCTTTGGTCACACCGAAATTGCTTATCTGCTGCGGCGCCCCATCTTCATACAACCGGAAATTCTCTTTCGTCAGTCCGGATACGAACTGGCCGTTATTCTTCAGACTGACCATCACGTCGACATTCACCAGAGGCACGTTCACCTTGATGGAATAGTCAGGCATGCCTTCGACCTTGGCGGGTGCAGCGGGCGGAGGCGGCGCTGGAGTTTCCTCGGGATTCTTCTTCGGGATGGCGTAGGGCCCGACGTTACCGGTAGGCCCACCCGCTTCAGGAGGAACATCCTGCTTAGGCTTTCCGCTATCCTGGGTCTTGTCTTGCGGCGGCGGAGCTTGCGATTGATCCTGGGCGAACACTAAGTTTGCGCCCGAAGTCAGCAGCAGCGAAAATGCCAACGCCAGCATTACGTTAATAAGATTCCTGGAGCCCGAGAAGCGGTTCGTGACCACCCATTTGCTAAACATAGAAACCCCTGCGAAGACGTATTAAGACTCTATAGAGCGAAAATCCCTTGTGCTAGTATAGACGCAAGGATTCGCGATTGGGATGTTTTGCCCGGCCCCAGGTATTTCCCCTCTTGGCAACGACTTGCAATCTGGCGGAGTCTAATTCAGTAAACGAGGGGCTTTTAGTCCTTCCGGGCGTAGTTCATAAGATGTTCATGAAGATCTTCATGAAAAAATCTGTAACCGCGTTGTTAATCGCAGCAGCCTGTTTTGCCTTCGCTTCCCTTACGTGTGCGCAAACCGCGCCTTCTACCCAGGCCGCTTCACCGCCTCAAACCATCCCCATCAGCCAGATTCATACCGGCATGCGCGGCGTCGCTTACACCGTGTTTGAGGGCGTAAAGCCTGAGTCCATGGATGTGGAAGTGCTGGGCGTGTTGCACAACATGAATGGGCCTAAGGGCGACATTATTCTGGTACGGCTGCACGGGCAGAAAGTTGAGTACACGGGCGTAGTCGCGGGCATGAGCGGCAGTCCGGTTTACTTTGACGGCAAACTCGCCGGAGCGCTGGCGTTCCGCATCGGGGAATTTTCCAAAGAGCCCATCGCTGGAGTCACGCCCATCGCGGACATGCTCGAAATCAGCGCGCTCGACCGTTCCGCAGCCGAGGAAACTAGCGCGGTCAAGCCCGCGGTAAACGCCGTTGCGGGCAAGACTGCGGCGCCTGGTGTGGCGTCCGGGATTGCGAGTTCGACTCAGGATTTTGCAAATTACCTGAAGCCCATTGAGACTCCGCTCGTGTTCAACGGATTCTCCGAAGAAGCAGTTCGTCTTTTCGCCGGGCAATTTGCCTCGGCAGGCGTGATCCCAGTAATGGGCGCAGGGTCGGCGAGCGACGACAAACAGCCCGAACCTCTTGTCGCTGGCTCAGCGATCAGCGCAATCATGGTTCGCGGCGACATGGATATCGCGGGCACCTGCACGGTCACCTACATCGATCCGCAGCGCTTACTGGCGTGCGGGCATCCGCTGCTGCAGTTCGGTTCCGTCGACCTGCCCATGACCAAGGCGGAGGTTCTGGC
>JBEKJF010000269.1:0-6896 GCA_050011375.1 Candidatus Sulfotelmatobacter sp. | reverse complement strand
ACGAAGGCCATCAGCATCACGCTGCTGATTGCGACCGTCGGTTCCGGCATGGGATCGCAGTTGGGCGCGGCGCGCCTGCTTTATGGGATGGGACGCAGCGGCGCGATTCCGAAAAAATTCTTCGGCGCCATTCATCCGAGAACACACATCCCTGCTAATAACGTGATGTTCGTCGGCGGGATTGCGCTGCTGGGAGCGTTTCTTATCAGCTACGACGACGGAGCCAACCTGCTCAACTTCGGCGCGCTGATCGCGTTCATGGGCGTGAATCTCGCGGCGCTCACGCACTACTACATTCGAGGCGCTGATCGTACTGCGGGACAATTGATTCCGCCTGTTTTAGGGTTCATCATCTGTTTTCTGCTTTGGATCAGCTTGAGCCCGAAGGCTAAAATACTCGGCGCGGTTTGGATGGTGGTGGGAATTGCTTATGGCGCGTGGAAAACCAGAGGCTTCCAGAGTGATTTAGTGAATTTTGATGTGCCGCCGGAAGAATAGGGCCCAATTTGGTAATTTGGTAATTTGGTAATTTAAAACCCTTGAGGATTCTTTAACGAGGAGATGTGCATGCTCGGTTCGATCGATATCGTGGCTTTTGTTCCGACAAAGGATACGGAAAAGGCCAGAGCTTTTTATGAGGGCGTGCTGGGACTGCGCTTCTTGAAGGATGACGGGTTCGCGCTGGTGCTCGACGCGAATGGAATTATGGTGCGCGTGGCGAAGGCTCCGCAATTTATGCCCGCTCCCTTTACGATTTTGGGATGGCAGGTCACGGATATCGAGAAGGTTGTGGCGGCGCTGCAGGCGAAAGGCGTGCAGTTCGAGAGGTTCGGATTCTTCGAGCAAGATGCGCTCGGGATCTGGACCGCGCCTACCGGAGACAAGGTGGCGTGGTTCAAGGATCCCGACGGGAATATTTTGTCGGTGTCCCAGCACATCTAAAGTATTGGGCGATTGCGCGATTTGGTGATTTAGCGATTTAAGATCTTGCCTCCCACTCGTTACCTCATCAGTTGCTGCGATTGAGGGTTTGAAACTGCCATTGCCGGATTCAACAATTGCTAAGTCGTTTTCTTTCTGATCTTTACCCCAAAAATTCAATGGTAGTGATCACCACCAACACCGGGCGGCAGCCCCGAGCTATTCGGGGTAGCTAACCTGGTCGCCCTGATTAGATGTCCCACTGTACCTTGCTCGCATGGGAAGGTTGCGGGGGCCCTGCGCTTATCCTAGGATCGCACGGCTTAACATCCAAGCTTTGCATTTTCGAGTTGAACAGAGTGCCCCTGTGGAAGGAAAGGTCAGATGTCACAATGGAAAGAAAAAAGCTGTGGAAAACTTTGAGGATGGGTCGTCGTCAGGCCGGTCAGCGCACGAGGGAACGGTGAGAACTCCCTGCGAGGTTCGCCCTAGTGGAAGTAAGGCGAGGGATCCTTCGACTGCGGCTGTGCTTCGCTGTCGCGAAGCGCAACCTCCGCTCAGGATGACACTGCTAGTTTATAATTAAAGATTCTGCTGCATACTTCCGGAGTGATAAGAGAATGATTCGATTTCTGCAAACTGAAGGACCGTTCAAGAAAATTGTGCTCAGCGGACTGCTGCTGATCATTTGCGCGGCTATGGCGATTACCCTAATCCCTGGCGGATTGGGCAATGACTTTACGGGCGCGCCCGGCGCTGGCATTGTAGCCAATGTAAGCGGGGAAAAGATTTCCGTGGAGCAGGTTCGCGCGACGGCGCGGGATATGGCGGAACAGCAGGCGCAGCAATATGGCAAGAACGCACAGATGCTGATGCCTTTTCTGATCCAGCAGGATATTCAGCGGGCGTCCGATCAATTGATTGGCCGGGAAGCGCTGCTGATCGAAGCCCAGCACATGGGATTGAAGGCCACGCCGGAGGAAGTGAAGGATGAATTGCAGCACGGCCACTATGCCACGGTTTTTTTCCCAGGGGGAACCTTCATCGGCCAGGCCGAATACGAAGGGTTGCTGCAGCAGCACAACCTTACTGTTGCGTTGTTCGAAGAGAACGTGCGCAAGGAGATCCTGATCGGCAAGTTGCAGGCGATGATTACCAACACCGCGTCGGTGAGCGATGCGGCCATCCGGCAGGAGTTTACCAAAGAGAACATGAAGGTGAAGTTCGATTATGCCGTCCTGAAAGAGGATGACATTAAGAAGGGGCTTCATCCCACGAACGAGGAACTCAAGGCCTATTACGACAGCCACCAGAAGACCTACGCGAACTCGATCCCCGAGAAGCGCAAGATCAAGTATGCCGTGCTCGACACGGCGAAAATTCAGAGCGGCGTGCAGGTTAAGCAGGACGATTTGCAGGCCTACTACAACGCGCATCGTGATCAGTATCGCGTCGCTGAGCAGGTGAAGGTGAGCCACATCCTGATCAAGACGCCGCTGGCCGGGGCCGACGGCAAAGTCGACGAGAAAGGCGTGGCCGAGGCGCAAAAGCGCGCGGAGGATTTGCTCAAGCAACTCAAGGCCGGGGCAAACTTTGAAGACCTGGCCAAGAAGAATTCGGAAGACCCTGGAAGCGCCAAACAAGGCGGATCACTGGGATGGATCGGCAAGGGGCGAACGGTTCCGGAGTTTGAGAAGGCTGCGTTTTCACTGCCCAAGGGGCAGATGAGCGACCTGGTCAAAAGCAGCTACGGCTTCCATATTATTCGCGTCGACGACAAGCAGGACGCGCACATGAAGACGCTCGATGAAGTGAAAGCCGAGATCGAGCCCCAAGTGAAGCAGCAGAAGGCGCAGGACCTCGCGCAGAAGCAGGCCGACGACTTGCTGGCGCAGGCCAAGACGCAGGGACTGGATGCGGCGGCCGCGGCGAAGGGCGCCTCGGTAGTGACTTCAGACTTTTTCGGTCGCAGAGACATCTTGCCGGGACTCGGGCCAGCGCAGCAGTTGATGGACGCAGTGTTCACTGCGGCGGAAAAGTCGGCGCCGGAGATGGCTTCGACCTCGCAAGGCTTTGCCGTGTTTCAACTGTTAACAGTAAAGCCTCCGTCAACGCCAACGTTCGACGAGATCCACGCTCGCGTGGAAACGGAATTCAAGAATGAGCGGGCGGGCGTTTTGTTGACGCAGAAGACGCAGGAACTTTCCGACCGCGCCAAGAGCGAACATGATCTGAAGAAAGCGGCAAAAGAACTGGGCGCGGCCATGAAGACCAGCGACTTTGTGCTGCCTGATGGCCAGGTTCCCGACCTCGGTGCAATGAGCGGACAGGCTTCCGTTGCCTTCACCATGAAGCCGGGAGATATCAGCGGGCCGATCGACAGCGGCGGGAACGGGGTGGTGCTTTCGCTGCTCGAAGTGCAGTCTCCTACGGATGCCGACTTCGCCGCCAAGCGCGACGAGATTCGCGAGCAGTTGCTACAGAACCAGAAGCAGCAACTCTTCGGGCTGTTTGTGAACAACGTGCGCGATCAGATGGAGAAGTCCGGCAAGATCAAGGTTAATCAGGAAGAAATGAAGGCGTTGACGCATCCGCAGACCGAATCCGGAGTCTAAACTATTTTTCAACTATTGTGCCCAGTGACAGTTGTCGTCCCAGTAAGAGCTGTCATCCCGAGCAAAGCGAGGGATCCTGGGCTTTGCTGCGGCGACGGCGCTGGTGGCTCAGGCTAGAACCAAGATCCCTCGCTTCGCTCGGGATGACAAGCGTGTTTTGGTGAGTCAGAAATTGAGGATAATCACGTTGCATGCCCTTTCCGCGCTCCGCAGGTATTTTGTTGCATCCCACGTCGCTGCCTTCGCGCGGCGGCATCGGTGACTTTGGTCCGGCTGCGTATCAGTTCGTTGACTCTTTAGCCTCGGCTCGCCAGGGACTCTGGCAAGTTCTGCCGTTGGGGCCGTTGGGCTACGGCAATTCGCCTTATTCTTCCATCTCGGCGTTTGCCGGCAATCCGCTGCTGATTAGCCTGGAGCGGCTGGCCAGCCATGGCTGGATCGATACAGCCAAAGTTTCCGGACCTACACGAAGTTCTTCAACCGTCGCTTCTGACTCCAGTGCGGTTGAATACGATCAGGTTTTCGCGGCGAAGATGCCGCTGCTGTTTGAGGCGGGGCGCAGCTTTGTTGCTTCGGCTTCGAACCGGGCGCGGCAACGGTTCGAGCAATTCTGTTCCGAGAATGCATGGTGGTTGGACGATTTCATTTTGTTCGATGCCCTCCGCGCCCAACAGAAACTGGCGAGCTGGAATGAATGGCCGGCAGAATTGGCGCATCGTGATCCGGGAGCGCTGGAGCAGGCGCGCCAAGATCTGGCGGTCGACTTGAAGATCCGCAGCGCCTTGCAGTTTGCCTTTTACGAACAGTGGCAGGCATTGCGGCAGTATTGCTCCGAGCGCTCGGTTCGCATTGTGGGAGACGTCGCCATCTTCGTGAACTACGATAGCGCCGACGTGTGGATGCATCGCGAGCTGTTCCAGTTGAATGACAATCTCGAACCTGATGTCGTCTCCGGCGTGCCGCCCGATTTCTTCAGCAAGACCGGGCAGCGCTGGGGTAATCCTCTCTACCGATGGGATGTGATGAAGGCGGAGGGCTATGAGTGGTGGGTGCAGCGGCTGCGCTGGGCGACGCGCAACTGCGACTACATCCGGCTCGATCATTTCCGCGGGTTCGACCAGTTCTGGGAGATTCCTGCGGCCGATCCTACAGCGATTAACGGGCGCTGGGTCGATGGTCCGCGAGACGACCTGTTTCACAAGCTGCGCGAGGCGCTTGGCGGCTTGCCATTTTTTGCGGAAGATCTCGGCTACATCACGCCGGAGGTGAACGCTTTGCGTGAGCGTTTACAAATTCCTGGGATGGCGGTGATGCAGTTCGGTTTCGGCGATGAGGGCGCGCACATGTATTTGCCACATCGCGCCGCCGGCAAGGTTATCTATACGGGAACGCACGACAATGACACGACCGTTGGTTGGTTCAACTCTGGATGCACCGAGGACGAGCGCCGCAATGCCGAAGCTTATCTCGGCTGCTGTGAAGATGGAATTAACTGGTCGTTCATCCGGGCGGCGCAGACCTCGGCAGCCGAGTTTGCTCTGATCCCCCTGCAGGATGTGCTCGGCCTGGGCAGCGAGGCCCGCATGAATACTCCCAGCCTGGACCGCGGAAACTGGCGGTGGCGGCTGGCGCCCGGGCAACTTACCGCTGAATTGACTGCCAAGCTTGCCCATCTCGCCGAAGTGACAGACCGGCTGCCACAACCTTGTTCCATACTGACGGATGAAGACTTCGCGGCCTGAGACCTGCCTCTCCGATTGTGAATAGAGTGTAAAAGAAGAACCGAGGCTTTGCGCGTTGCGGCGAATCGTGTATAGAACTTACGGAGACTTTTTTTGGCGAGCGAACCCATTATCGAAGCGCGGGCGATTGAGAAGTCGTATCCCCAGCCGGACGGGACGCGCATTCAGGTCGTGGGACTCACCGACTTCACCATCGAACCGGGAAAGATCATCGCTTTGCTGGGTGCCTCGGGCTGTGGCAAATCTACTCTGTTGCGCATTCTGAGCGGTCTTTCGCTGCCTACCTCGGGCGCGATCTTTTGGCACGGCAAGCCGCTGGGTTCTGAATCGCCGAACGTGGCAATCGTCTTCCAGAGCTTTGCGCTGTTTCCCTGGCTCACGGTATTGGAGAACGTTGAGGCGCCGCTCGAAGCGCGGGGCGTTGCGGCGGTTGAGCGTCGCAAGCGCGCGCTGCGCATGCTGGATACAGTGGGACTCGACGGCTTCGAGACAGCTTATCCGAAGGAACTCTCTGGTGGCATGAAGCAGCGCGTGGGCTTTGCGCGCGCGCTCGTGGTCGAGCCAGAAGTTCTTTTCATGGACGAGCCGTTCTCTGCGCTCGACGTGCTCACGGCGGAAAACCTGCGCGGCGAACTGCTGGAACTGTGGCTCAACAAAAAAATGCCGGCCAATGCCATCTTCATCGTCACGCACAACATTGAAGAAGCGGTGATCCTGGCAGACCGCATCGTGGTGTTGGGCAGAAACCCGGCGCGTATCCGCTCCGATTTCAACGTGCGGCTTTCGCATCCGCGCGATCGCAAGTCGGCGCGTTTTGTCGAACTGGTGGATTACATCTACAAAATCATGACCGAACCGGATGTGGAACATACCTTGCCCGACCCGGAGAGCACGGGAGAAATCGTAGTGCCGCCGGGAGGCTTGAAAAAAGGGCAAGCTCCGGTGAAGTCGAGCCGGTACCAGATTCTGCCGCACGCGCGCGTGGGCGGAGTCGCGGGGCTGGTCGAATTGCTGCATGATCGCGGCGGACGCGAAGATCTTTTTCGGCTCGCCGAAGATTTAGTTATGGACGTTGAAGACCTTCTACCCATCCTGGAAGCTTGCCAGCTGTTGGGTTTCGCCTGGTTGAAGGAAGGCGATGTGCAGCTTTCGAAGCAGGGAGCGGAGTTCGCTGATGCCGATATTCAAGCCCGAAAAGTTTTGTTCCGGAAGGCGGCGCTCGAACACGTCACCATCCTGAAACAAATCGACAGCATTCTGAGGCGGAAATCGGATCACTCGATCAACGAAGAATTCTTTCGTGACGTTCTCGACGAGCATTTTTCCGAGGATGAAGTGCAGCGCCAGTTCGAGACCGCCATGAACTGGGGGCGCTATGCGGAGATCTTCGATTACGACCGGGAGAGTGGACGGCTGGTGCAAACAGAGGTGGCGCAAAACGAGCCAACTGCGGAAGCGGCGCCTGTGGCTGCGGTGCCTCGCCCCGATGAAAAGCAAGAATCAACTCCCGCACCGAAAATCTAATAGAAGGTTTCAGTTAGAGGGAAAGCGGTCGCATGAAGAAGAGCATCAGCCTGCGGGGATTCTCGCCGTATCGACTGTGGTCGCAACTGCCGAG
>JBEKJF010000268.1:0-6898 GCA_050011375.1 Candidatus Sulfotelmatobacter sp. | reverse complement strand
GCCTGCCGCATTTTCAATCACCTTCACTCGTTGAAACTCTTTCTGACTCATCATCACCATCCTGGGAGGGTGACAGAATCTCGTTGCAGTTATGGGGTGACATTATCTTGGAGCATTTACACCGCCGTTCAACGCATTGCCGCATTTGCCCTCGCGCATCTATGATGTGGCCATGAGTTTTTCCGACACCATCTTCCTGTTCTTCCTGGCGCTCATTCTCTTTGGGCCAAAGAAGTTGCCGGAGATGGCTCGTCAGGCCGGGAAGCTTCTCGCTGAATTGCGCCGCGCCTCGAACGAGTTCCGATCGCAGATCGAGACCGAAATCGCACACCTTGAGGTTCAGAAGTCGCAGACAGTGCTGCCGCCGGCCGCGCCGCCGCAGGGCACGCTCACCAGCCTGAGCGTGAATCCTGCGAGCGCGCCGCCTCGACATGAACCGCCAGACACTTTGGCCGGTCCAATTGCTGAAGTCGCCCCGTTGCAGGCGAACTCAGGGGGTGCGAATTCAGCGGACTCGAATCTGACGGAGTCGAATCCCGCAGAATTGAATCGACCCGCATCGTCGACTCCATCTTCATCGCTTGAACCCATAGTTGAGCCCAGCGCTCCGGCTGCGCAGGAACCTCATGTTTGAAAACCTAGCCGGGGCTCTCGGCGGCGATCCCAAGCGCGACTCCATGCCTACCATGGGCTTTCTCGATCACCTCGAGGAACTGCGGCGGCGCCTCGTCTATTCGATCGCAGCAGTGGCCGTAGGATTTGGCGTCTGCTGGTGGAAGGTGGAGCGCATCTACGATGTTATGCAGCGCCCCATCATGACAGCGCTCAAGGCCAACGGCTTGTCCGAGAAACTCGTCTACCTGAACCCCACCGAACCCTTCAACCTTTACTTGAAGATTGCCGCGCTCGCCGGTCTGTTTCTTACTTCGCCATTCGTGCTCTACCAGGTCTGGATGTTCATCTCGCCCGGGCTTTATCGCAACGAAAAGCGCTATGTCGTGCCCTTCATGGTCTCGACCATCGCGCTGTTCAGCACCGGCGGATACTTCGGCTACAGAGTTGTCTACCCCCGGGCGCTCGATTTTCTTATTCATTTTGGACGGCAATTTCAGCCCATGATCACCATTGGCGAATACACATCGCTGTTTCTCAGCATCGTTTTGGGCATGGGCTTAATTTTTGAGATGCCGATTCTCATCTTCTTCCTGGCGCTGATGGGAATCGTCACTGCCAGCTTCATGTGGAAGAATTTCCGCTATGCCATCCTGCTGATTTTTATTGTCGCGGCCATCGTCACGCCGACTCCCGACATTATGAGCATGTGCATTTTTGCTGCGCCCATGCTTGGGCTGTACGTCGTGAGTATTGGCATCGCCTGGCTGGTCCATCCTAGTCAACGGCGCGCGCGTAATGAGAAAAAGACAACTTGAGATTTGAAATGTCATCCCGAGCGCAGCGAGGGGCCTTGGTGTTTGCCCGCGGCGGCAACTCAGAGAGTGCAGGCGAAAACCAGAATCCCTCGTTGCACTCGGGATGACAGAGACGATTATTCCGATGGCAGAGCCGGCGGTTCTGAGTTTATGAAATCGATGAAGATAATTTCTTTAGCTCTATTGCTTTTCATCGCAGGCGAATTCGCAGGCTGCGATCAGAACAAAAAAGCCAGCGCAGCAGGTGCCCCCAGCCCAGTCCTGACCTCGTCGCAAAATCCCCCCACCGACCTCACTCTACCCAAGCTTTTCCTTCCGTCCGATAGCGGCCCACGGCCCAGCATCGATTCCGTCCGCACAATGCAGTACGTGAAAGAGATCGTCGCCTTTGGCCCGCGACCCATCGGCAGCGCAAATCACAAGAAGGTCGAAGAATACATCTTCGCCCATCTCGAGGGAGACACAGTCGAAGAAGACTCCTTCACCGCCGATACTCCCGAAGGCAAGTTCCCGGCGCGAAACATCATTGCGAAGTTTCCTGGCGCCAAAGACGGCATCATCGTAATCGCCAGCCATTACGACACGAACTATCCTCTGCGCCAAACCACATACATCGGCGCGAACGACGGCGCTTCGTCGAGCGCGCTCCTGCTCGAATTTGCCAACCAGTTGCGCGGAAAAAAACGCGACGGCTACAGCATCTGGCTTGTGTGGGATGATGCCGAAGAAGCGGTGAAATCGTGGAGCGACACCGACAGCCTCTACGGCATCCGTCACCTCGCAGAAAAATGGGAAGCCGTCGGCACTCTGAAGAAAACCAAGGCATTTCTCCTGGCCGATATGATCGGAGATGCCGACCTGAACATCGAGCGCGATTCGAACTCGACGCCGTGGCTGGAAGCAGTTGTGTACGAGGCAGCCACGCGTCTCGGCTATCAATCGCATTTCTTCTCGCGCACCATGACTGTGGACGACGATCACCTCCCCTTCGTCAGGCGCGGCGTGCCTTCCGCCGATCTAATCGACTTCGATTATGGCTACGACAATGTTTTCTGGCATACTCCGCAGGATACTGTCGATAAGCTCAGCCCGAAGAGCCTAGAAATTGCGGGCGGAACGATTCTGGAGACGGTCAGTATTCTCGACAAAATGGAAGCGCTGCCGCCAAAGTGAGGAAAGAAAGTTAATAGCCAAAGCAGTTGGCGATCCAATCGGGAAGTAGTTCTCGGCGATCTCTGCGGAATTTCTCCGCGCACTCTGCGATAAGCTTTTGCTCTTTCTCTGAATTTCATTTCTAATGCACCCGATATGCGAAAGCTGAAAACTCTGTTGCTCTGCGTAGCCCTAACCGCAATTTGTGTAGCCGCAACTCCCGCCAACGACACCGACGATTCGGCCCGCATCATTCAAGCCGCCCTGCAGACTTCGCCGATAGAGAGCAACCTCCGCCGCTTGACCGATGAAGTCGGCGGCCGCGTGCCGGGCACACCTGCCATGCAGCGTGCCGTGGATTGGGGCGTGCAGATGTTCAAGGACGCAGGCGCCGATAGCGTGCACACCGAGGAATTCACCATTCCGAATTCGTGGTCCGAGGGCGCGACCGAGATGACTGTCAGCGCTTTGGGAACCGCTCTCGACCCAAAGCTGTCGCACATCCCCAAAGTCGAGTTTCGCGTGCGCTGCGTTTCCATCGCGTGGGCGCCGGCACTCGCCTCGGTGAAGCACGTGCCTGTGGTCGATGTCGGCAGCGGCACCCCCGCAGACTTCACCAAGGCCGGAGACATTTCCGGCAAAATCGTGCTGGTTCACACAGTCGTACTTAAAACTTGGGAAGACCTCTTCGCTGAATACTCCAACGCACCGCCCGTGATCGCCGCCGCCGTAAAAGGAAAAGCCAAGGCCGTCGCGTTCATGGCCACACGCGAGCATGACATTCTCTATCGCCACACGAATTCCAACGAAGGCGAAATCGATCGCATTCCGCAGGTGCTGGTGGCGCGCGAGGATGCCGAGCGCATCGCCCGCTTGCTAGCCTCCGGTCATCCGGTGTGGGCCGATTTGAGTATTCCCAACCACCTCGGCGGCGCAATTAAAACCGCAAACGTGGTTGCAGAAATCAAAGGCAGCGAAAAGCCCGACGAGTTCGTAATCCTGGGCGCACACCTCGATTCATGGGAACTCGGCACCGGCGCGCTCGATAACGGTTGCAACGCCGCACTCGTGGTCGATGCGTTGCGTGCGATTAAAGCCTCCGGATTGAAGCCTCGCCGATCCATTCGCTTCATTCTTTTTTCCGGCGAAGAAGAAGGACTGCTCGGCTCTCGCGCTTATTCGCGCGCTCATCGTCCCGAACTCGATCGAGCAGCCGGAGTCATCGTCTGGGATTCAGGCACCGGCAAGACCACGGGATTCGCCGACGGCGGCCGCAAAGATGTGCTCGATGCAGCCAAGCGATTGATCGCGCCATTGAAACAGTTCGGCCTGACAGAAATTAAAACCGATATGGAATGGGGCACGGACCATTTTGATTTCATGCTGGAAGGCGTTCCGACGTTTGTCGCCGATCAGGACGAGGCGAACTATCTGGAAAACTACCACGCCGTCTCCGACACCTACGACAAAGTTGACTTCGCGCAACTCAAGAAACACGTAGCCGAAGCCGCCGAGTTCAGTTTCGCGCTGGCTAATCTTCCGGAAAAGATCGGCCCGCGCTTCACTCATGCGCAGATCGACCAGTCGATCCGCGACACGAATAGCGTAGAAATGTTTAAAGCCAATGGCCTATGGGACGCGTGGCAGGACGGACACCTCGGCCGGGAGAAGTAAATCCGATACCTGGCAGGAAAGCCCTTGCTCTACTTCTGGATTCTCTTCAACCTGTTCGCCGTGGGCATGTTGGCGCTGGACCTGATGGTCTTCCATCGCAAGGGCCGAGTGGTGCGCCCGCGCGAAGCGTTGGCCTGGAGCGCCCTGTGGATCGGCCTGGCCATAGCCTTTGCCGGCTTGATTTTCTTTTGGCAAGGTCGCCAGATCGCACTCGAATTCGTCACCGGCTACGTGCTCGAACTCTCCCTGAGCGTGGATAATCTTTTTCTCTTCCTCGTGATCTTCCGCTACTTCGCCGTGCCCGAGCAGCACCAGCGCAGCGTGTTGTTCTGGGGAATTCTCGGCGCGCTCTTGATGCGCGGCGTTTTCATTGTTGCCGGCGTCGGCTTGATTCAACGCTTCCACTGGATTCTCTACGCTCTCGGAGTGCTGCTGATTTACAGCGGCAGCCGCCTTGGATTCAGCGGCGAACATCAAATCGATCCAGCCAAAAACTCGGCGGTAAAACTTTTGCGTCGCTGGATTCCCGTGACCGATGACTATCAGGGCGGTCGATTCTTCGTTCGCGGATGGAAGGGGAATCCAGGCCTCTACGCCACACCGCTTTTGATAGTTCTTGCGGTGATCGAAACCACGGATGTGCTTTTCGCCGTCGACTCCATCCCCGCCGTCCTCGCCGTAACACTGAACGCATTCATCGTTTACACGTCGAATGTATTCGCCATCCTGGGCCTGCGCTCGATGTACTTCGCCGTTTCCGGACTGATGAAAGTTTTCCGCTTCCTTCACTACGGGCTGGCTCTGGTGTTGATCCTGGTGGGCCTGAAGATGGTTGCCGCGGATCATTTCCCGGTGCCAACCCACTTTACTCTAGCTGTAATCGCCGGGGTGCTCGCGATCTCAATACTGGCGTCTATCATCTACCCTGCAAAAGAGGCGTCATCCTGAGCGACTCGAGGGTGCCGCTTCCCGGCCTGCTCGAACAAAAGAGCGCCTCTCATACGCTATGATGGAATTCCATGGCGCAGGTCACTATCCATGTCCAACCCCGGCCGTACCAGGCCCGTATTGAGAACGGATTGCTCTCGCGCTCCGGAGCTTTGCTGGCGGAGTTGTTGCCGCAAGCCAGCAAAGTGTTCGTCGTAACTGTTGCGCCGGTGCGACGCCGCTGGGGTACAAAACTGATTCGCTCTTTAGTCTCCGCCGGTTTCAAGCCGCAGGTCATTCAAATGCCCGACGGAGAGCCCGCGAAAAAACTGAAGACAATCGAAACGCTTGCCGAGAGATTGTCTCGCCTGGGTGCAGATCGAAAAGCTGTTCTGATCGCTCTAGGCGGAGGCGTAGTCGGCGATGTCACCGGACTGCTCGCCTCTCTTTACATGCGTGGCGTCGAATTAGTGCAGGTTCCTACTACGCTCCAGGCCCAGGTGGATGCATCGGTCGGTGGGAAGACTGGAGTGAATCTTGGGGCAGGGAAGAATCTGCTCGGAACTTTCTATCATCCGCGCATCGTGCTGATCGATCCCGAAGTCCTGCGCACGCTGCCCGACCGCGAGTTTCGCGCGGGCCTGTATGAAGCGCTCAAGTGCGGCATCATTGGCGATGTCGAACTTTTTCTGCGCTTCGAACAGAAGCGAGCGCAGATTCTGAAACGCGATCCCGTGGAGATTGAAGGTGTCATCGCGCAATCCGTAAAGTTGAAAGCTGAAGTCGTTTCGGCAGATGAACATGAAGGCGGATTGCGCCGCGTGCTCAACCTCGGTCACACCATCGGCCACGCCCTCGAGGCCGAAACCGGCTACCGCAGCCTGCTTCACGGCGAGGCCGTTGCCTGGGGAATGATCGCCGCGACTCACATTGCCCTCACCGTTGGGCGCACCGACAGCGTGACTGCCGGACGCATCGCCGACGCCGTGCTCAGCCTGGGCCGCCTGCCCGAACTCAAAGTGAGCGCCCGCAAAATTCTCGCGCGCCTGCAGGCCGACAAGAAGACGCAAGGTGGCGTAGTCCACTTCGTTCTTCCGCGAGAAATCGGGAAGGTGGAAATCGCCGCCGACGTGCCCGACAGCGTCGTGCTGGGAGCCGTCGAAGAATTGCGCCGTTTGTCGCACCGCGGGTAGCTGCGCCATGCCGACAACCCTTAAACCCGTGCTGGGTGCCGCTCCCGAGGGCGCGCATAATCCTGACGCGGCCGCGCGTGCTGTTCGCGAAATGTTTACCTCGATCGCGCCGCGCTACGATCTGCTCAACCACGTTCTGTCGTTCAACGTAGATCGCCTGTGGTGGCGTCGCACGGCGCGCTCCTTCGCGCCCATTCTTAGTCACCCAGACACCCGCGTCCTCGATCTCTGTTGCGGCACTGGAGACATGACCTTCGCCCTGCGCAAGCAGGCAGGGAACTCAAGCGCGCAGATTCTGGGCGCCGACTTCTCTCACGCGATGCTGCAGCGCGCCCGCACGAAGTCGCAAGACAAAGTCACACAAAACGGCAAAACGCCACGCTGGATCGAAGCCGACGCGCTCCACCTTCCATTTCCAGACGAGCACTTCAACCTGGTGACGTCAGCTTTCGGCTTCCGCAATCTCGCCGACTACGATGCCGGCCTGCGCGAGATCGCCCGCGTACTGCGCCCCGGAGGCGA
>JBEKJF010000267.1:0-6900 GCA_050011375.1 Candidatus Sulfotelmatobacter sp. | reverse complement strand
CCCGTTAGTCGCGCCTTCGCGCCTACGATGGTTGTTGTGAAAGTCTCAGTAGTCGGATTCAGTCGGGGGTGGATGTCAGACCCAGTTGTTTAAGGACCGCTTTGATTTTCGCAGGCAACTTCTGCCGGTTGGAAGTTGTCTCGCGATAGATGATGCTGCCGGGAACAACAAGCTTAATCTCCGTCCCGGAGGACGCAGAGCTTACGAGCGTAAGCTTGCCCACGATCGTCCAACGGCAACACCATTTGAGGAGGGACGACGATCTGCTCAACTCTCTTCATGAACGCGCGCACAAATTCACTCGCAAGTTTGGATCGGTTGTCGGCGCGGGATGCCAAGTAAAGCTCCACGCGAAGCTCTTTATCGACGAGAGAGCGTACCGCCACCCCTAGCATCTTCGTTCGGAGTGCGCTCGCCATAGTCAAAAATGCGACGCCAACGTTGTCCGCGACCAGTTGAAAGGCTTCATCGGCCGCCAGCACATTCTGATTGTTCCTGTAGGCGATCCCCTCCTCCGCGGCGCGCCGAAAAACTAAATCGTGCAGCATCGGATGAACCTTGCGGTCGAACATGATCCACGTACAGCCGCGCAAGTCTTCCAGAGTGAGAACCTCTTTGGACACGAGAGGATGATTCTCGGGAATGGCAATGTAGAAAGGGGCCTCGGTAATTTTTGTCACCGTGAGCTTGCGGTTAGGGCTGGGATGTGCAATCAAGGCGAGATCCAGTCGTCCCGTAAGCAAACCGTGCACAAGCTCAGGGGCAAAATCGCTTTGCATATGGAGCAGAAGATTGGGGTAGAGAGGAAGGCGAACTGAGGACAACGTGGAACTTATGATCGGATCCAGGTACGGCGACCGTCCGATGGTCAGATGCGACTCGATGCCTTCGTTTGCGTCTTTTCCCGATTCAATGGCTCGTTCGGCGTGGATGAGTGAGAGCTTGGCTTCCTGCACGAACGCACGCCCCGCGTCTGTTATGACCACCTTGGCGTGATCGCGGTTGAACAACCGAAATCCACATCGGTGCTCCAGTTCGTTCAAACGCCGGCTTACTCCCGATTGAGACATCTTGAGCCGCTTGGCCGCTCCGGTGAAGCTGAGTTCCTCGGCAAGAGCCACCGCAGCGAGCAGGTAGCGCGTTTCAAGGGGAGTCGAAGTTGGCATGGCGAAGGCACTCAGCCAGGAGGGCACTCCTGCTTGAAACCATCGGCGGCGGAGCACTGAAACTCATTGGACAAATTCCCACAATGAGAATCTTCTTACTTAAACAACTGACCCGTGGGGTTAAAGAACACAAATGCAACCTCTCCCAGCCGAAAAAAAGGCCGTACAAAGCGAAGGTTTATATTCGTCAGCATTGGAACGCCACTATTCCGTTTCAGAAGTCGCTGCACTGTGGGCAGTCAGCGAGAAAACGGTAAGACGCATATTCGACGGCGAAGACGGAGTCCTGCGGTGGGGAAGCCCAGAGACTACGCGAAAGCGAGCGCACCAAACCCTGCGAATTCCTGAAAGTGTGTTGATCCGCGTACATCGACGCCGCACCAGGGCCTGATCGCGGACTGCAGCTTTCTCTTACGCGTGCTTTTCCACCAAGTGCACTCCCTGCATTTGCCAGCTCTTCTCAACCGACGAAACTAATTGCTCCTGGCGCGCCTTGACGAAGGGAGCGTAATGTCGCTCCGTAGTCTTAACGCTCGCGTGCCCAAGAAGAATGGAAACTTGATCGATGGGGACCCCTGCCAAAAGCAGCTCGACGGCGAACGTGTCTCGAAGCATGTGAGGGTGCGCCCGCTTGTCCAGGTTTGCCCACTTGAACAGCCGCTGTAGGCTCGCGTGCCAGCAGTTGCTGGCGCGGTAGTGCAGACCATGTCCAGTCCAGAAGAAGTAGCGAGAGTTGGTGTTTTGCAATTTTCGCAAGAGCTCGACGACGTGAGATGGCAGCGGCAAGTAGACTGGCAGCCCCGTTTTCTGTTGGTAGAGAAATAGCCGATTTCCCGTCAGCCGGGCACGCTCAAGGGTTACCGCATCGTTCAGACGCAGTCCACTGTAGCGCATCAGAAGCAGGAGCGCTCGCACCCGATCTCGATGTCCGGGATTCGTGGTCCAATGGGTCGGATCATAGGTTAGGTCCACCAACTTCTGAAATTCCTCTCGCGAAAAATAGTCGGTGGGAACCGGTCTGACTTTGATCGGGCCCAACTCCTCGACCGGGTTCTGCTTCACCCAGCGCTTGCGGACACAGTAGGCAAAAAAAGAGTGCCAGCGTTCTTGTCGCTTTTGGGCAGTAATGGGCGCGACCTTCCACGATCGACTGAGCAAGCCCAGTTCGTCGTCGCTGAATTCGTCAATGTAAGTTAGCCTGCGGACGCGGGCAAAATTAACGAGCTCACGCTGCATCAGCGAAAACTTGTAAAGCCAACTGTGCGACAGGCGCTGCCCTTGTTTTTTGGGATGAAGGCTTCGAGTGCGGCTGCCACGGTGACTCGCGCCGGAGTCGGATCGGCGGCATCGGTGTCCATGAGTCGGGCTTTTTTCTCCGCACGCTCCCAGGCTCGCGTCCCTGCGCTGACACGTACGAAGTTGTACGATTATTGTACGGAAACCATAAGTGCCTTGTAACCCGTTAAATATACAGCATTTAAAATGGTGCGGAAGGGGGGATTTGAACCCCCACGCCTTTCGGCGCCACCCCCTCAAGATGGTGTGTCTGCCAGTTCCACCACTTCCGCACAGATGTGAAACAGCACCACAGGGGCGGCTTCGATTATAGCAGAAGGCAATCGATGTCCCTTTCGAAGATGTTGATGTGGGGACAGCCGCCCTCGGCTGTCCGTCGAGCGCAGCTCGACTAAAGTTTGCTGTAGCGCAAAGCGGAGCCAGTTGGCTCCGCTCCGCACTGGCTCCGGTCCATTAATCATCCGTGAGGATGCGATCTAATCCCCCGACGGCAGCAGCATCTCCTCAGGAGAGTGCTCAACCTGCACCGGCACCGACGGACCATCGCCCGAGACAGGCTGACGAGCCGCATCGGGCCCGTGCTCAGGATGCTGCAAGGCCTTCAGCCCGCCGAACTGCTCGGCTTCCGTGGATCCTGCTAGCGCCGTGGTCGATGCCAGCCCGCCGCTGATCACCTGCTGCACCTGATCAAAGTATCCAGTGCCCACGAAGCGCTGGTGCTTTACCGCTTCGTATCCATACTCGGTTTCGCTGCTGAATTCTTTTTCCTGCATACGCGAGTAAGCCGTCATGCCGGCAAGTTTGTATCCGCGCGCCAATTCAAACATGCTGAGGTTCAGCGCGTGGAAACCTGCCAGAGTTACAAATTGGTACTTGTATCCCATGCGGGCCAGTTCCGGCTGAAAGCGCGCGATCGTTTCCTCGTCGAGCTTCTTGCGCCAGTTGAAACTGGGCGAACAGTTGTACGCCAGGATTTTTCCCGGAAACTTCGCGCGAATCGCTTCGGCGAATTGTCGCGCTTCTTCGAGATCGGGATGCGAAGTTTCGCACCAGATCATATCCGCATAAGGAGCATAAGCCAGGCCGCGCGCGATGGCCGACTCAATTCCACCCCGAATGCGGAAGAAGCCTTCCGGCGTGCGTTCGCCCGTGCAGAAGGCGCGGTCGCGCGGATCGATGTCGCTGGTCAGCAGATTCGCGCTGTCGGCGTCAGTGCGCGCCATGATAAGCGAAGGCACGCCCATTACATCGGCCGCGAGCCGCGCTGCTACTAATTTCTGAATCGCTTCCGTAGTCGATACCAAAACCTTGCCGCCGAGGTGTCCGCACTTTTTCGCCGACGAAAGCTGATCTTCAAAGTGCACGCACGCCGCGCCCGCCTCGATCATGCCCTTCATCAGCTCGAACGCGTTCAGCGTTCCGCCGAAGCCGGCTTCCGCATCGGCCACCAAAGGCGCGAACCAGGTTTCCCCCGGAGCCACTTTTCCCTCCGCATGATGCACCTGATCGGCCCGCTGCAACGCGCTGTTGATGCGCCGGCAAAGATTCGGAACGCTATCCGCTGGATACAAGCTCTGGTCGGGATACATCTGCCCCGCATTATTGGCATCCGCCGCCACTTGCCATCCACTCACATAGATCGACTTCAGTCCCGCCTGCACCTGCTGCACCGCCTGATTGCCCGTCATCGCTCCCAGCGAGTTGACGTAAGGCTCGGTCTGCAACAGATTCCACAATCGCTCTGCGCCCAGGCGAGCCAGCGTGTGTTCAATCTGAATCGAGCCGCGCAACCGCAGCACATCTTCCGCCGTATAAGGACGCTCAATGCCTTCCCATCGCGGGTTGCTTGCCCACTCGTAATCCATGCATTCCATGGCCAGTGCATACTGCGCAGTTTTTTCTTCTTCGTTCATCATCGGGGAGTGGGTGGCGTTGCGGTTTCCGTTTTCTTTGGCGGGCATTGGCGTTTTCTCCAGACTTAAATTATGTGTTCAACATAGTGAACATAGATTCACTATACTGGCGAAGCCTATGCCCTGGTCCGGACGTGGTCAAGCCTGTTGTTCAGCATAATGAACATACATTCATTTAATTGGCCATCTACTGTTGTTTGCGGTACTCTTAAATATGCCCGTTTCGTCCGATTCCCCATCCGCCGCGGTCGAGCGCGCTCTGGCCATGCTGGAAGCGGTCGCGCAGGCCGCCGATGGCCTGAGCAATGCCGAAATCAGCCGCAACCTCAACATTCCAAAGAGTTCCGCCAGCTACATCCTGCGCACCCTCGAGACCCAGGGATACCTCACCCGCGATGCCGAATCGGGAAAATACCGCGTAGGCCTGAAGATCCTCAGTCTCAGCCGTGGAGCCCTTGGCGGCCGCGACGTTCGAGGTGTAGCCCTGCCCATCATGCGCCACCTCACCCAGCAGACCGGACTCACCTGCCATCTCGCCGTTCTGGATGGACCGGAAGCCGTCTATATCGAGAAGGTGGAACCCGAGGGTTTCATCCGCATGGATACCTGGGTAGGACGCCGCATGAGCGTGCATGCGACGAGCGTAGGCAAGGCGATTGTCGCCCACATCCCGCAAGAGCAACTGGAACAAATTCTGCGCAAGCGCGGGATGGAAAAGCGCACGCCCAAAACCCTTACCACCGTGCCGCGCCTACTCAAGGAACTGGAAAAGGTTCGCGCGCAGGGCTACGCCGTCGACGACGAAGAGAACAACCTAGGCGCCCGCTGCGTAGGCGCGCCGATCTTCGATGAGCGCGGCATGATCGAAGCCAGCCTGGGCCTCAGCGGCACCACCCAGCAGGTCAGTCCGCAGACCATGCCACGCATCCTCGAAGCGCTCAAGGATGCTGCTCGCCACATCTCCATGGGCATGGGGCATCGTCCGCCGCATCGCCGCGTCGGCACTTAAGCCCGTTCTGGAACTGGCGACTTTACGCAGACTCCCGCGACCGAAACTTAGGCGCATCGGCGCGAGCCACAGGCCGCACCAGGGGCACTAATGCAATCCCCGATTGGTGATCGTGCGCCAGCGTCAAAATCTGCGCGCACTGGGGACACAGCCAGTACCGCTCGACGCGTCGAGACCGAAGTCGAAGTTTAGAAGAAGTGGCCGGCGGTGCCGCATTTCCGGACTCAGTTAGGCTTTCCGTCTCCACCATGAATAGCTTGCCTTGGCCCAATCGCATAAACGGTTGGGAGCATTGCGGATTTGCACAGTGGCTGAGCATGACGCCCTCCACTGGATAGCTCTTTCCTGCCTCGGACCACAACAGTACCCTAATCCTGAGACTCGCAGAGCGGCCAGATGCCAAGCCATTCGCAAGTCAGGTTCCAGACGCTATCGCAGCTTCTAAGCTCGATTCCTCGAATTCAGCACCCGCTTTGACCTCGCATTCTGTTTTGGATGCCGATTCGTCGGCACTGTGCCGAATGGCCGTCTTTCACCCTCAATGAACGATTGCACCCATGACGGCGACCACCACTCCCACAACCGTCAGCACAATCCCTACATGCCAGAAGATTCTCCGGCCTGAGAGTAGCGTGATTGAAGTCACCACCAGCCCGACCTCGAGGAACACCTCGGCCAAGTCATAGCGGTCGGCGCGGCGTCTCTCACTATCGACATCCCGCTCCAGATCGAGCGCTTTCTTTTGAATTTCATCCTTTTCCTTCTTGTAACGTTCGGCTTCCTGAGAATATTTTTCGCGGACTTCAGCGGCAACCCCGGCATTATTGCCGGCGACGAACAATTCGTCCTCATGCTGGCGGATATTCTTAGCCTGGTAGTATGCCCATTGATCGGAAGACTTCGCCTGCAGCACAACTTCCTCCGTGTGCGCCCGGTGCCCCAGCAGCGAAACAACCGCCACCAATACTGCCACCACCGCCATCGTCAAAGACACTCCCGCCAGCGATTTATCTTCTCTGGCTTTCTCCGCCCGTTCCCGCAACTCCGCAGCTTCATCAGCACACATAAATCCTCCTGAAAGCAATGGTCAGTGGCCAGTGGTCGGTGGCCAGTTTTTCCGAAATTTAATTTCCGCAAATGGTCGAGTTATCCTACGGATTCAATCTCACTTGAGCAAGCAGCAACTTGATCCTCAAGTCAAAAATAGAAATGCCGGCGCAAAAGAACCGACCCCGAACCCCTAGCCCCTAACCCCTGCTTTTCACTCTCCCATCACCTTCACGATGACACGCTTATCGCGCTGCCCATCGAATTCGGCATAGAAAATTCTCTGCCACGTTCCCAGGTCAAGCCTTCCGGCAGTAATCGGCACGATCACCTCATGATGAATCAGCAGCGCCTTCAGGTGGGAATCGCCATTGTCCTCGCCGGTCTCGTGATGTTTGTAGTTCTTCCGAAACGGAGCCAGGTGTTCCAGCCACTGGTCAATGTCTTGTATGAGACCGCTCTCATTGTC
>JBEKJF010000266.1:0-6932 GCA_050011375.1 Candidatus Sulfotelmatobacter sp. | reverse complement strand
TCTTACGAACAGGCCCAGGCCGTCATCGTCTTGAATGGGGTCTGGGGTTAATTCGAGGCCGGGATTTTCATCCAGCGTGCCCAGCACGAAGAGCGCGTTTTTTGGCTTGATGCAGAATTCTTCGACTTTGATTTTGTTGGTGGTGTTGACGCCGTGGCGCGAAAGGAAACTCCGCACGTTGCCGGGAACTTCTTCTTTCATGGTGAAGAGACCATCGCAGAATTCTTCCTGGAAGTCGCGGTGCAAGTCGAGGTCAGCGCCGCGCGGATCGATCATGACCTTGGCGGTGTTGTCGTCTAGAAAAAAAGGCACGTGCATGCACTCGGCGGCTACCTTGACCCATTTTGTGTTTCTGCCCTCCCGCTTCCATTCCCAAACAAGGGTGCGATGGTAGTAGCAGGGGCGGTTAGTAATGGGAGCGACAATGGTGTGCGGGCCGACGGCGAGGCCGCTTAGTTCGACGATGCCCATCGAGGCGCTGCGAATTTTGGATACTGGGGTGTCGAGGATCAGGTGACGGCGTTGCAAGAGGCGGAAGCCACGGAAGGATAGATAAATTCCGGCGCAGATTCCGATTAGGCAATAAAAAATAAATCCACCTGAATCTGAGGAACGCAGTAGCAGAGTGGATGGAATCAAAGGTGGATCCGTTGGGCTGATTCGGGGTGAGCCGCGTAGTTAGGCTAGCGGAGTCAGCTGGCGCTGGCAGCAGAAAAGTGCGGAATTGGCTTACGTTGGTAACGCGGAAACCAAAATCTTTACCACCCTTCGGCTCCGCTCAGGGCAGGCTCCGGACACGGGGTCACACAGGGTAAATCTCTACTCTGCTTGGCGGCGGCGTTTTAAGTAGATGTAGGCTGCGGTTAGTGCTGCGAAGAAGATGGTCCCGCCGATTGCGTTTATGCGGGTTGCGAAAAAAGTATGGATTACTGTGGCTGAGACCAGAACTACGCCGACGATCGATCCCCAGATTCCCAGCGGGGAGCGCATGGGCAGAGCGTCTCGTTGTTGCGGTGTGAGGCTGCGGCGGAAGCTGATGTGGGCTGCGAGGCATACGACCCACGAGAAAATAAGGCCGGAGAATGCAGCTCCCATGATGTAGACGAAGGCTTGTTTTGGGGCCCAGTTTTCGATGATCAGCGCGGTCACGATTCCATAAGAAGAAACTAACAGCGCGAGGCGCGGCGATCCGGAGGCGTTTAATTTTCCCATGCTTGCGGGAGCCCAGCCGGTGCGGCCCATAGAGAACAGCAGACGCGAGGAGACGTAGAGCTTGGCGTTGGCCCCGGAGAGCGCGGCGGTCAGGACTACAAAATTCATGAAGTAGGCGGCTGCGGGGATGTGGGCGAGGCGCAGCACGCTGACGAATGGGCTTTCGGAGACGCCGGTGTGGTTCCACGGCATCACTCCTACGAGCACGGTGATTGCGCCGAGATACACGCCGGCCAGCAAGAAAATAGTGAGGCGCGAGGCGCGAGGAATATCTCTTGGCGAACGCGATTCGCCGGTGGTGACGGCCAACATTTCAACTCCACCGAAGGCGTAGATGGCCCAGAAGACCGCGAGCAGAGGGGCGATTGGACCTTTGGGAAGAAATCCGCCTTGCGCTGTGTACTGCGAAGCTACGCGGCCGCCGAAGAGCAGCGCTGCGCCGGCAACGATGAAGGCGATTATCGTTGCGAGCTTGATGAGGGAGAACCAAAACTCGAAGCGTCCGTAGGAACCTACGCTGCGCAGATTAACCAGCAGAAGCAGAGCTGAGAAGACGACGACCCACACTTCACCGGGCACGGCCGGAAGCCAGTAGCCCATGTAGGTGGCGGAGGCGGTGAGTTCGGCTCCGATCGAAAAAGCGATGGCGGCCCAGTAGGCGGCGCGGCAGAGAAATCCCAAATATTGATTGAGATAGAGTTCGCCGTAGACGGCGAATGATCCGGCGGCGGGGTGTGTGCTGGCTAGTTCGCCCAGAGCCATGGCTACCGTGTAGGCGATGAAGGCGGCGATGATGTAACTGATGATTATGCCGGGGCCGGCAACTTCAAGAGCTGCGGCTGAGCCTAGTAGCAAGCCGGTGCCGATGGATCCGCCGACGGCAACCATGGCCATTTGGCCGGCAGTTAGTTGATGGTGGAGTCCTTGTTCGTGGATGATGTCGGGGACGGCTGGGGCTTGGGGCATTCGGGGACGATATCAAAACGAGTGGTCAGTGGCCAGTGGTCGGTGGTCAGCAAAACCTACCGCTGAATCGAACGCAGCGATTGTGGGTTTCACTGACCACTGATCACTGACCACTGGTTTCGAGTACTTTCGTAATCGAGATATCGACCTTGCGGATTGCTGGGGGTTAAGGCGGCTCCTAGAATTGAAGGAGCAGTACTCTGCCTCGAACCGATCCATGCCTGAGATTACAAGACGCCTCAACCAAGCCGAGCTGTCGCGGCGCACGGAGCGCGCGGAGAAGCTTTTGCAAAAAGGGAAGGCCGGCGAGGCGCTGGAAGAATATCTGATAGCCCTGCGAGACGATCCCGACAACGATACGGTGCGGCAACTGGCGGCGGATTTGTGTTTGTCGCAGAGCCGGACGCACGATGCCGTCCGGTTGCTGGGCGAACTTTTTGAGCGGCAGGTGAAAGCCGGAGATGCTACGCGGGCCAGCCTCACTTACAAGAAGCTGGCGCGGCATGGCAGTCCGACGTGGGAGCAGAAATTCTGCTTTGGGCAACTGCTGGAGGGGTCGAACAAGAAGCTGGCCGTGGGGACTTACGAATCCGCATTGAGCGATCTAGCGAAGCTCGACAACAAGGCTGGCGCCTTGCAGGTGTTGGAACGGGTGGTGGCACTGGAGCCTGTGCATGCGAACTTTCTGCGAGTGGCGGAACTATTTTCTGACATGGGTGACAGCAACGCCGCGGCGCAGGCATTTAAGCGGGTGGCGGAGTTGGCGGCGGCGGCGGGCGGCGATCCGGCGCAATGGTATGAACGCGCCTACCAGGAAGATTCATCGGATGAGGAAATCACGCTGGCCTACGGCAAGAGTCTGCTGAAGCAGGGACAGGTGGGAGCGGCGATTTTTATTCTGGAGCCGCAGGTAAGCGCAGGGAAAAATTCCGCACAGCTGCGCGAGATCTATGCCGAAGCTCTGCTGGCGGCTGGCCGTTATGCGGAAGCCGAACCGCTGGCGTGGCAGCTGTTCGAGCAGAATCCCAGCCGCATGCCGCGGGTCACGGCATTGATTGGACAGTTGCTCGATACGGAGCACGATGACGCGGCGGTGTCGCTGGCGCGAAAGCTCGGGCAGTTTCAGGCGAAGCGGGGCGAGCGGCGGCAGTTTTTGGGGGCGATGCAGGAAATTCTTTCGACGCGGCGGGCGTCGCCCGAAATGCTGGAATTCCTTAGCGAGCTTTTCAATGCTGCGAATCGCGAGGTCGATTACTGCCAGACGCTGTTGAAGCTTTTCGATGTGTATTGCGGTACGGGAGATTTTGCGAAGGCGGCGGAATGTCTGGACCGGGCTGGGGAAGTAGACCCGTACGAATCGGGGCATGCAAAGCGCCTGGAATTGTTGAAGGGCAAGATTGATGACGGAAAGTTTAAGGCGATTGCTTCGCGGTTTTCTGCGGGCAAGCCTGTGGCTGCTCCGGCGCATGAGCAGGAAGCGACGCTGGGAGCTGCCACGCTGCAGGACTTGATGCTGCAGGCGGAAATCCTGGTGCAGTACGGCATGCGGAACAAAGCGGTCGAAAGGCTGCAGAGAATCCAGGAACTTTTTCCGCGAGAAGAAGAGCGCAACGAAGATTTGCAGCGGCTTTATTTGTCGGCGGGTGTGACGCCGAAGTATGCCGGGTCGGCGCCGCTGCCAGCCGCTGCGCCCGCTTCCGCGGCGGCTCCGGTAATTGTTGCGGCGTCGGTTGCGGTCCCAACGATTGATCCAGCGGCCGAGATGCGCAACGTTACGCGTGTGGCGGAGATCACACGCAAGCTTTATCACCAGGGCACGGCTCCGGCGGTGCTGACTACGGCGGTGAACGAGATTGGCGGTCACTGGGAAGTTTCGCGCTGCGTAGCGATGATGCGCACGCCGGGCTCAGCGCCGACGGCGGTGCAGGAATTCTGCGGCAAGGGCGTGAAGGAAGGGAATCAAACCGCTATCAAACTCGTGATGTGCGCGCTGCAGGATCTTGCGTTGTCTGCCTCGTCGAGCGAGCCCATTAAGATTGGCGATGCGCAGAACGCTCCGGAGTTGGAGGGTGTTCGAGAGGCTCTCGCTGAACTGGCCACAACGGCAGTGCTGGCGTTTCCGCTAAGCAACGGTGAGGATTCGGTGGGCGTGCTGGCTTTGCTGCACAATCAGGCTCGCGTGTGGCCTCAAACCGATTCTGTTGTGTTGAAGACTCTAGCCGACCAGATGGTGATTGCGCTGAATAATGCGGGCCTGCGGCGGCTGGTGAAGAATCTTTCAGTGACGGACGAGAGGTCGGGGCTGCTCAAGCGGAGTTCTTATCTTGATTTGCTCCTGGCGGAAAGTAAACGCGCGGTGCAGAATGGCTCGGCACTTTCGGTACTGCTGCTGCAGTTTGGACGGAGTGCGGCGTTGATCAAGGAATACGGTGAGGCCGCGGTGGAAAGCGCGATGGAAAAGATTGGCCAACAGTTTGGGGCGAACCTGCGAACGAATGATTTGGCATTTCGCTATGACACCACAACGATTGCCATCATCCTCGGCGAGACGGCGGAAAAAGAAGCGATGATGGCGATCGAGAAGCTTCGCAAGATCATTGCGGGAGTTCGCTTGCCCGCGAAAGATGGCGCGGAAAAAGGCCTCGCCATGGAATTCTCGGCGGGGCTGGCTGAAGCCGTGGTGAAGGAAAGCTACGATCCACTCGACATTGTCACGGAAGTGATCAACCGCGCCGAACATGCGCTGGCTACATCGCTGGCGCAGGGGCATGGGAAGATTGTGGCGCTGGGAGCGGCGCTGGCCGCGGGGGCAGTTGCGTAGCCAGGAAGATGTACAGCTGGTCGGCTTAGGGCGCTATCTCGTACACGGTGCCTTCGCCGTTCGTGCCACCCGCCTCCGTCGTCCCGTAGAGATTGCCATCGGGGCCAAAGACCACGCCGGCCAAGGGGTTTGCGCCATCGCCATCCGTGCCCGTGAAACCGTGCAGCACTTTCTCGCTATAGTTACCGTTTCCCTTTGGGACTAGCTCGAAGATGATGCCGGCGTCGTGCACGGCCCCACCCGAGAATGTGGTGCCATAAATATTGCCGGCGGAATCAAGAGTCACGCCGGAGTAAGGCGAACTGCCGTCTCTTCCCGAAAAACCATGCAGTATCTTTTCGCTCCAGGTGCCGTTCGCCTGAGGACTCAACTCGAACACAGTACCCAGTCCCTCGTAGCCCCCTCGTATGGTAGCGCCGTAAAGATTGCCGGCCGCATCCAAAGCGAGGTTGTTGTAGGGGGCCTGACCGTCTGCGTCCAGGCTAAAAGTATGCAGAATTGTTTCTTTCCACGTGCCACCGGGCTGATGGGTTAACTCATACACCGTCCCATACGTATATTCACCGCCAATCTGGGTGGTTCCATACAGGTTCCCAGCGCTGTCGAGAATCAGGCTGCTCCACGGGAGTTGGCCGTCAAGCCCGTTGCCGAAGTTATGTAGCACTTTCTGAACCCAGGGGCCGCCTGCCTGAGGAGGGGACAGCTCGAAGACAGTGCCGCCGCTCTGTGGCCCGCCATAGGCGCCGCCGTAGGCAGTTGTGCCGTAAAGATTTCCGGAACTATCGATGGTCAAGCCTACGTAAGGGCTGCTCCCGCGTTTGCCGGTCGCAGAAAAAGTGTAGATGGTTTGTTCGGTCCAGCCGCCGCCTGCGACGGGACTTAACTCGAAGACGTAGCCGTCGTTCCCCTTGAAAGGTCCGGCAACTCCGTAGAGATTTCCCGCGGAGTCGAAAACCACGGTTCCTTCGGGGTCGGAATCGTTGTCGGAAGCAAATGGGATGCTATAGGAAAATCCGCCGCCGGTTTGTGGCGTTAACTCATTTACCAGCGTGTTGGCGGTCCAGAAGAGATCTCCGGCTGCATTGAATGTCACGGCGGCCTGGGGGTTGGGTCCGGTCGAGCTGTAGAGCACGTTCACTGCCTGGGCTGGCGCCGGAGTAGACGTGGTCAGGGTGAAGGCGAGAATCGCTAGTGTCACAAAAAGTCGAATGCAGAGTCGTGTCGCGGGCATGGGAGTTCTCCTGTGCCGGGGGAAGGGGTTGAATTTAGCTCGGAAGATCGAGAAAGTCAAGGTCTGTGCCGTATTTTTGCAGTTTGATAGAGAGGCGCGCGCGATTCTGGCCAAGCGCCTTGGCTGGCTGCTACACTAACCAGTTTGATTATCACTTTTATTCCGCTCTTGAGCGGGGTCTGTCAGGGAAATCATGTTGAAGCCAGGTGACATTGCTATTGTCAGTGGGGCGCGGACGCCCTTTGGGCGCTATTGCGGCAAGTTGAAAGATTTTACGGCGCAGGAGTTGGGCGCGGTTGCCGGCAAGGGAGCGATCGAGCGGGCGGGTATCGATGCCAAGGAATTTGATCACGTCGTATTTGGGAATGCGCAACAGACTTCGGGCGATGCTTTGTATGGGGCGCGGCATGTGGGATTGCGGACGGGACTGCCGATTGAGACTCCGGCGCTGACGGTGAACCGGCTGTGCGGGTCGGGGATGCAGTCGATTGTGAATGCGGCGCAGATGATTCAGCTGGACGAAGCGAAGATGGTGCTGGCGGGCGGGATGGAGGCGATGTCGCAGGCTCCGTTTGTGATTCGCGGGCGCGATGGATTTACGCTGGCGCCGGGCGGAAAGCTGGAAGATTCGCTGATGGTGGCGCTGCTCGACAGCTATTGCGGGCTGTACATGGCGAACACGGCCGAGCTGTATGGCGAGCA
>JBEKJF010000265.1:0-6948 GCA_050011375.1 Candidatus Sulfotelmatobacter sp. | reverse complement strand
AATACAGTTGGGTTGTATCTGCGCGTGGGCAGAGGTGACCGGCACAAGGCAGAACGAGAGGAGGCACAAGGCCAGACGATTCATGACGCTCATTCTGTTGCGGACAGTATCACGACAGACCATGATAGCTCTTGTTGAAGGGCGATTGCACCCAAAACACGCGTTCGTGCCGGTCGCGACAAACTCACGCCTCGACCGGCTTCTCCGTGACCACCGGCAGTTTCGCTTGCTGCCAGGCGTCGAAGCCTCCGACTACGTTGACTACGTTCTGAAAACCCGCTCGCTGCAGCAGGCTGCATGCGATCAGGCTGCGGTAGCCGCCTTTGCAGTGAACGGCTATGGGGATATCGTGATCGATTTCGGGCGGGGCAACTTTGAAATTGTCGAGCGGCCACCACAGGGCGTTGGCAATGTGACCGGCTTCCCATTCAGGTTCGCGGCGGACGTCGAGCACCTGCAGGTCGGAGACTCCTAGCTGATCGCTCAACGCTCCGACGCTGATTTGCGAAAGCGTGGCGAGGGGCAATCCCGCTTGTTTCCAGGCTTCGACGCCTCCGTTGAGATATCCGCGGGAGTCTTCGAGGCCGACGCGCGCCAGTCTCATGCGGGCTTCTGCTATTGTCTGCTCCGAGTCGGCGATTAGGACGGGACTGGCCGACAATCCCAAGAGCGCTCCTGCCCACGAAGCGAACTGACCTGAGAGGGCAATGTTTACCGACCCCGGCACGTGGCCGGCGGCGAACTGATCGCCGGGACGAACGTCGAGCGCGATGGCTCCCTCGGCCAGAAGAGTTTTCAATTCGGCAGGTTCGATTGGAGACAACGCTGGAAGATCGGAGAGCGCCGTCGCTCCGGTGCGATTGATTTCCGCATCCTGCGAAAAGTATGCCGGACGCGCCGGGAGGTTGCTGGTTAATTGCTTGATGAACTCTTCCCTGCTGTTGATCTGCAACGCGTAATTCGTGAGACGCTCGGTGCCGACGGTGGAGACGCGCTCGGCGCGCATGTTGCGTCCGCAGAGTGAACCGGCGCCGTGCGCCGGATAGACCAGCACGTCGTCGGCGAGGGTGAGAACTTTGTGGTGCAGGCTGTCGTAGAGCATGCCGGCGAGTTGCGTGGGGTTGTAACGCTTGGAAAGATCGGGGCGGCCCACGTCTCCGAGGAAGAGCGTATCGCCGGTCAGGATTGCCCACGGCGCCGGGGACTTTTCTTCGTCTGTTATTACGAAGCACATGCTCTCGGGCGTGTGACCGGGGGTTTCGAGAGCCGTGATGCGCATCTTGCCGACTTGCAACTGAAAACCGTCTTCGACTGCTGTGTGCGGGAACGTGGCTTCGGCTTGCGCTCCCATGTAGATGCGGGCGCCGGTTCGCGCTGCCAACTCGCGGTGGCCGGAAACGAAATCGGCATGAAGATGAGTTTCGAAGATGTGGCGAATGGAAACGTGGTTCTTCTCTGCGGCTTGCAGGTAAATCTCTACATCACGCTGCGGATCGACTACAACTCCCTCTCCTTCGGACGCCAGCATGTAGGACGCGTGGGCTAGACATCCCAGATAAAACTGTTCGAAGTGCATCGCTCTCCCCCGAGACGAGTAAGAGCAATTCTATCGCGTGGGGATGGAATTTCGCAGCGCTTCGTGAGCTGTGGGAACTTTGGTAATGCGGGGTCGCGCCAAATCGCTAAGGGCGTCGCTGGCGGCGTGCGCTGCGATTGTAGTGGCGCCGAGGCCGAGGGCGAAGACGCCCTCGGGACAGCCGGCAGGATGCCGGCGCTACGCGGTGATGGCGAAGTAGTGGCTGCTACTTCGCGATGGTGAAGTCGGCGCTCTGGCCTTCGGCGGAACTGGGGCCGATCCAAACTGTGGCGCTGGCGGGCTCTACTACGTCCTGCATGTCGATGTTCCAGAAGGCTAGTTCGTCGCGGCCCAGGGTGAATTCGACTCGCTTCGATTCTCCGGGGGCGAGAGTGATCCTGCGAAAGCCTTCCAGTTGCCTGATGGGGCGAGCGACGCTGGTTCCCCGCAGGCGGATGTACAGTTCTACAATTTCATCGCCGGCGCGCGAGCCAGTATTTTTTATGGTGGTGGAGACGTGGAGAGGCTGCGCTGTTTTTTGATTGAGTTCAGTGGCGCTGAGTTGAGATGTGCTGATCTCCAATGGAGAGTAACTGAAGGTTGTATAGCTGAGACCGAAACCAAAAGGAAAGAGTGGGGCATTCGGTTCGTCCACATAGCGCGAACGATATTTTTCGCCTTTGTTGGTTGGTGGACGGCTGAGATCGACGCCGTCCGCGGGACGGCCGGTGTTCAGCGCGTCATAGTAGAGCGGCTCCTGGCCTACGTTGTCGGGCATGGTGACGGTGAGTTTGCCGCTCGGGTTTACGTCGCCGAAAAGTGTTCGAACCAGCGCCGGACCCGCTTGCACTCCGGGGAACCATGCCTGCAAAATCGCCGGGACGTGATTCGCGGCCCATGAGAGTGTGAGTGGGCGGCCGCTGAATACAATCAAGACCACGGGCTTGCCGGTCGCGGCAACTGCCTCCAGAAGCTGTTGCTGATTTCCGGGCAGGCCGAGATGGGCGCGGGATGCGCCTTCGGCGCTCATCCACAGGGAGTCTTCTCCGAGAGCCATTAAGACCACGTCGGATTGTTTGGCGGCGGCGACGGCTTCGGCAAAACCGTTCTCTTCCGTGGTTAGAAGCTCAGTGCCTTTGGCGTAGATTACTTGCCGGCCCGATTGCTGCAGGCGCGAGGTTAGTGCGACGCGCAAGGTGACGGCGTCGGCGGCATCGCCCCGGGCTCGCCAGGGACCGAGCATGTCTGCGGCGCTGTCGGCTAGAGGGCCGATGAGAGCGACGGTGCGGATCTCGGGATTCAGCGGAAGTGTGGGCTTCCCACCCGACTCGGCATTCTTTAGGAGAACGAACGAACGTTCGGCGACGGTGCGGGCGAGTTCCACATGAGCGGGATCGAGTTGCGGTTTTCCGGCGGGCGTCGCTTCGGAAACACGCGGTTCGGGAACATAGGGATGATCGAATAATCCTAGCGCGAATTTTACGCGGAGCATGCGGCGCGCGGCTTGGTCGACGGCGCTTTCGGGTACGGCTCCGGATCGCACGAGTTCTGCCAAGTGGCGGGAGTACTCATTGCCTTCGAGATCAATGTCGAGGCCCGCGAGAATGGCTTTGCGCGCAGCGGTTTTTCCGTCGACAGCAATGCCGTGAGCTATGGTTTCACTTACTGATCCATAGTCGCTGATCACGATTCCCTGAAATCCCCACTCCTGGCGGAGGATGTGCGTGAGGGTGAACCAGTTGGAAGTCGAGGGGACGCCGTTGAGAGTGTTGAAGGCGCTCATGATCGATCCAGCACCGGCGTCGACTGCGGCGTGGAATGGTGGCAGGTAGACCTGGAACAGCGTGCGCTCGGAGATGTCGACCGTGTTGTAATCTCGACCGGCTTCGGCGGCCCCGTAGGCGACGTAATGTTTCACGCAAGCCATCATAGATTGCGGATCATTGAGGCGTGCGCCTTGATATCCGCGCACGTAGGCGGCGGCCATGGCGGAGCCGAGGTATGGATCTTCTCCAGCGCCTTCGACGATTCGTCCCCAACGGGCATCGCGGGCAATTTCAACCATTGGCGAGAAGGTCCAGCGGATGCCCTCTCTGGTGGCCTCGATGGCTGCGACGCGCGATGCTTTCTCGACCAGCGATGGATCCCAGGTGGAGGCCATTGCAAGCGGCACGGGAAAGATGGTGCGGTAACCGTGGATCACGTCTAACGCGAACAGGAGCGGAATGTGCAAGCGGGTGTTCTCGACGGCAATCTTCTGCAACGCGTTGGTCTCGGCTGCTCCGGTGATGTTTTCGAATGAGCCTACGTGGCCTTGGGCGGTCTGCTCTCGATAATCGGCGTGGGGCGAACCGGGTCCGGTGGAACTGTCGGCAAAATGGACGGTCTGGGCAATCTTTTCTTCGAGGGTCATCTGGCCGAGCAACTGGGTGATGCGCTGCTCGATGACGGGATCGTCGAGCTTTGGGGCGGGGGCTTGCGCTTTAAGCAAACAGAGAGGTGAAACGAGAATAATAGCTAGAAGTAAACCGCGAACCAAACTCATCTTAGACGGCATATATCGATCCCTCGATCGGGCTGACTTGGCCAGACAAGCGCTACGACACAGCGCAGAAGCCATGGGTTTGACATTGCCGCTTTATGCCCGCAGTCGCCAGGGATAAAAGGATGTGCGGTTCGCCCCGGGAAAGTCACCCTCAACCAAATGGAATGTTACCAGAAAACCGGTATTCTAGAAATGACATTGATGCCCGCGAGGATGGGAGCACGCTCCAACCTTTATGGGTCAGTGATGCGGCGCGGCAGTGGGCCGTAGGCGGTCGCGGGATACAATTCCTTCGCCTTCCTTCACTGCATAGAGGCGATCTGCCGCAAGATTGTTCAGAATTTCGGTCTTGCCGGACGGCCAGAGAATTTCTACGCGATCAAGGCGGTCGTGGGAACCGAGGCCGAAGTGGATTCGGAGATCGTTCTGTGACAGATAACTTCCACCACTGCGGACTTCATCCACTTGTATTAAGTCACCGGCGACGGCCTTGAGGCGGGCGTTCAGAGCGAGACGATTGCTCTTGGTGCCCGCGAGTTCGAATTCGATCCAATGGTTATGGTTCGCGCCCTGAGAGCGAGGCTCTTCATTGCGAAGGATCATGGGCTTGCCGTCGACGTTTTCGATGACGATGTCGACGCGGCCGTCGTTGAAAAGATCGCCGAAGGCTGCGCCGCGACTGACCTGCGGAATCTGAATCGCGGGTCCAGCCAGTTCACTGATGTTGCGAAACGTGCCGTCGTGCCGGTTCAGGAACAGGAGCTTGGGCTCGCGATATCTGGATCCGACGTCGAGAGTGTCCACCTGCGGGTAGACATGCCCATTTACCATGAAGAGATCGGGCCAACCGTCGTTGTCAAAGTCGAAAAATGCGGTGCCCCAGCCGACATAAGGAATGGTCGGCGTGGCAATGCCCGCCAGGAACGAAACGTCAGTGAAGCTCATCCCTCCGTCGTTGCGAAACAGCGCCGCGTACTCTTCGGAAAAGTGGGTGACGAAAATTGAGAGGCGTCCGGTGTGCAGGTAATCGCCGAGCGCGACTCCCATGCCGGCTTGTTCGGAGCCGTCCTGGCTTACGGCTGTGCCCGCTAGAAATCCAACTTCTGTGAAATGGCCGTTCCCGTCATTGCGATAAAGGAAGTTTGGCGTGGAATCGTTGGCGACAAATAGATCGAGGCGGCCGTCGTCATTGAAGTCGGACCAGACAGCGCCTAAGCCGTAATAGCCGTGCGGATCGTCGACTCCGGCGGCTTTCGAAACGTCGGTGAAAGTGCCATCGCCGTTGTTGTGGAAGAGCAGATCGCCCGCACCTTTCAACCCTCTCGGACCGCACTGCACGGGAAGACCGTGATACTGGCAGGTTTTGCTGGAACCAAACTTGGGCAGGTCATCGAGATGAAAATCGACGTAGTGCGAGACGAAGAGATCTGCCCATCCGTCGCCATCGTAGTCGCCGAAAGCTGCGCCAGTGGCGAACTGTGTGTCAACGAGGCCAGCCTGCTTGGTTACGTCTGTGAAGGTGCCGTCGCCGTTGTTGCGGTAGAGGACGACTCCGCCGAGGCAAGTCACTAGCAAGTCCGGCCAACCGTCGTTGTTGTAGTCGCCAACGACCGCGCCCATGGCGAAGCAGGGATATCCAACGCCGGCCTTGTCGGTGACGTCGGTGAATGTTCCGTCACCATTGTTACGGTATAGCGCGCTGCGAGCTTTCTTGCCGGCAAGCGCCATCTCAACAGTTGGCGCGTTGGTAAAGTAAATGTCGAGCAGGCCATCGCGATCGTAGTCGATCAACGCAACGCCGCCGGCCATGGACTCGACAATGTATTTCTTGTCAGACGATGAAGTGTGTTCGAACTTGATGCCGGTGGAGTCGGTGATATCCACGAGTTGCGGCAGTTGATTTTGCGGTGAAGTTGACGGGACGGCTTGGGCGGCGAGGCTTGGCGAGACGCCGCACAATGCGCACAACAGCGCAAAGAGCGCGACCAGCGGGCTAGCAGGCTGCTGAAAAACTCTTTCGCCGCGGCGAAAACGACCACTGGGGCTAAAGCCCGGGTTGATTCTAAGCCGCTTACGCGGCGCTGAAGCGCCGCTCTTCCACGGCTGCGCGTGCATTCGTGAGTTTTTCAGCAGCCTGCTAGAAAACTGCCCGCTGAGTGACTCGGAGAGTCGCTGCATGAGTCGCGACAAGGTTCGCGCCTTGATTCTCATCATGATGGAGGATCCGGCGGCGCGGACGTGGATGGCCGATCTCCGGCTGGGGTGGGGCTCGAATGATTCTTATCCTTCAGCTTGCGAAATTGATCCATTTCGCGCTGGGCTTGATCGGGCTGGTTCAATCGCGCAAAAAGCAAGCCTAACTGATAGTGGGTGTCGGGGGAGTTGGGAGCCAATTCCTCGGCGCGCGTCAGGTGCTCCTGGGCTTTGACGTAGTCTTGTTGCATGAGGTACAGAGTGCCCAGCAGAGCTTGAGTTTGGACGTGTTTAGGGTCGATGGCGGCAGCTTTCTCCAACTGAGTGATAGCAGCGCGATTGTCTCCCTGCTCACGAAAAGTCAAGGCCAACTGGTAGTAGGCCTCCAAATGATTTGGATCGAGCTTGATAGATTGCTCGAAGTTAGTGTGCGCGACGGGAAAATCATGCAGGTTGGCCGCGACCATGCCCAACGCGAGAAAGGCAAGCGGATCTTCGGGACGCAACTTCGTGTAATGCTCGATGGTGGCGCGCGCGGCTTCTGTGTCTCCGTTTTGCAGTTGCGCAACTCCCAGCAAATATAATGCCTCGGGTTCATCGGGCCGGAGTTTTACGAGCTGCTGGGCTGCATCTA
>JBEKJF010000264.1:0-6955 GCA_050011375.1 Candidatus Sulfotelmatobacter sp. | reverse complement strand
GAATGCGAGCCAGCAACCGCCGCTCGCACCATTCCGGTTCATCTGGCGCGGACGTTCTCGCCCGCGAAGCAGAACTACTGAAGTTTCCTCGAAGAACAGTTCCGCTGGCTTCCATGCGAAGAAGAGCATTCGAAATATCGGACGCAGGAATGCCCAAAGTCTCGCCAAGCTGTGTCGCTGTGATCGGACCCACGTGCGACATCCATCCCATAACGAGCGTCAACAAAGCGTCGTCGCGGGTAGGAATTGTTGTTTCAACTTCGGACAATGTCGGCGCGAATCGCGCTCCGGGAAATAAAATCGAAAAAGTTTTAGCGCGTTCAGCCGCAACCCAATAAGTTTTGCTCCCACTCATTGCAGATGCAGCGCGACCTTCGCTCACCAGTCGCTCGAAATGAAACTTCCAGTCATCGGTACTGTAATTAGGATCAGATTGCGGCAACGCGACCATCGTGTGCAACACATCGTGCAACTCATCGGCATCGCGCACGTCGGGCCAGGCTTCTTCGCGGACCTGCGCAATCGCAGCCGGATCGAGACCTCCGACTTCTTCGAGAACAGATTCCGGGAGCATGCGCCGCATCTGCACGGCACGAGCCCGACGCTCCTCGAGCGGCGCGTCGTCTAGATAAGCATAAGGATTGGCATTCAGAATTTCGTGCGAGAACTGCGACGGAACGGGCGTGTCGACTGCCACGCAACGAATGCGTCCGTCGGCGAGACCGCTTAGTACAGACTTCAGCCCATCAATATCCATCGCTTCGGTGAGGACATCTTTCATTACTTCGCCCACGAGCGGATGATCGGGAATGTGGCGCTCGCCTTGAATATTTTCGAAGCAGGCAGCGGCGTCTGGAAAAACAGATGCGAGCAAATCGTCAGAGCGCATGCGTTGAATTTGCGCCGGAACTTTTTTTCCGTTTTGAAAGCGCAAGAGAGCCAGCGCGCGGTTCGCGTCCCAGCGCCAGCGTGTGGCGAAGATCGGCGAGTCGAGGGCCGCTTGTTCCAGAATCGGCTGCACCGTCGCCGCTTGCAGAAAGTTAAAGACGTCTGCTAACGGAAAGCTGTGCTGCTCAGCCAGCGCGATGTTCAGACCATTATCGGTCGCCGCGGCCTGCAATTCGAAGTTGAAGCCGACGCAGAAACGCTTGCGCAGAGCGAGTCCCCAAGCCTTGTTGATGCGACCGCCGAAGGGCGCGTGAATGACCAACTGCATTCCGCCGCCTTCGTCGAAGAAGCGTTCGGCGATCACAGTCGTTTGGGTTGGCACTGCGCCTAGCACGGCGCGACCTTGCAAAATGTATTCGATTGCCTGCTCTGCGCCGGAGTCATCGAGGCCGCATTCTTCTTTCAAGGAACTCACGGCTGCGGCGATATCGGGTTGCGTAGCTGAAAATCCTATCGGCGAAGTGTGCGGCAGCATCTCGCTGATCTTTTGCCGCAGTGCCCCTACGTGTTCGGAAAGTTCTTCGGTGCGTGCCGGAGCTTCGCCACGCCAGAACGGCACGCTCGGCGGCGCTCCGTGTGCGTCCTGCACCAGCATGCGGCCAGCATTGGTTTCGATGCGGCGAATCATCCACGAGGTATTCCCTAACAGCATGATGTCGCCGCGGTTGCTCTCCACAGCAAAGTCTTCGTCTACCGTGCCGACCACAATGCCATCGGGTTCCGCTACGACTGCGTAAAGCGAGTTGTCAGGAATCGCGCCGCCGCTGGTGATCGCCGCCAGTCGCGCTCCGCGACGCGCGCGCAGCTTGCCATTCACGCGATCGCGATGGACGTATGCGCCGTAGCGCCCGCGCTTGGCAGCGATGCCCTCGCTTAGCATTTCCAGAATCGAATCGAAGGTTTCGCGCTTCAGATTGCGGTAGGGATATGCACGTCGCGCAAGCGCGAACATCTCATCTTCGATCCACTCTTCGGCGGAACATGCCGCCACAATCTGTTGCGCCAGCACATCGAGCGGCGCGTCGGGGATTATCAACCGATCGAGATCGCCTTGTTTGATTGCTCGTACCAAAGCGGCGCACTCGAGCAAATCGTCGCGCGTGGTGGCAAAGAGGCGTCCCTTGGGAACCGCGCCGCGCCAGTGACCTGATCGACCTACGCGCTGCAACGTCACGGCAATCGCGCGCGGAGAATTAATTTGCACGACCAGATCCACCGTGCCCACGTCGATACCGAGTTCGAGCGACGCGGTCGCTACGAGCACCCGCACCTGGCCTTCTTTCAGTTTCTTTTCCGCCGCCAGGCGCAGCTTGCGCGAGAGACTGCCGTGGTGCGCCGCGACATTTTCTTCGCCAATGCGCTCGCCGAGTTGATGCGCTACGCGCTCGGCCATGCGCCGTGTGTTCACAAACACGAGCGTTGAGCGGTGCTGCTCGACCAGCGTTACGAGCCGGTTGTAGACCTCGTCCCACATTTCATTGGAGGCGACGGGACCCAGAGGCATTGGCGGAACTTCGACTGCGAGATCGAGTTTTCTCTTGTGGCCGATGTTGACGATGACGGGATCGGGCCGCGCTCTCCCGGAATCAGAACCACCGGTTAGAAAATGCGCGACTTGTTCAATCGGCTTCTGCGTCGCGGAGAGCCCGATGCGCACTGGCGGTTTGTGAGTTAGCGCGTCCAGCCGTTCCAGTGACAGCGTCAAGTGCGCTCCGCGTTTGTCATCGGCAACAGCGTGGATTTCATCCACGATAACCGTTTCGATGTCGCGTAGAATCGCGCGGCTCTTATCCGCCGTCAGCAAAATGTAGAGCGACTCTGGCGTGGTGACGAGGATGTGCGGCGGGCGCTTGAGCATGGCTCGCCGCTCGGGCATCAGCGTGTCGCCAGTGCGGACGGCGGTTCGAATCTCCGGCATGAGCAGGCCGCGCTCGCCCGCCATGGCGAGAATTTCTCCCAGAGGAACTTCGAGGTTTTTCTGGATGTCGTTGCCCAACGCCTTCAGTGGCGAAACATAGAGGACTTCAGTTCGATCCGCGAGATCACCCGCCAGAGCTTTGCGCACCAGCCGATCAATGCAGGCGAGGAATGCAGCCAGCGTTTTTCCGGAGCCTGTCGGCGCGGAAATCAGCGTGGTGCGGCCGGCAAGGATGTGAGGCCAGCCTTGCTCCTGGGGCTCGGTTGGCGTGGCAAAGCGCTGAACAAACCACTCGGCTACGAGAGGGTGGGCCCAGGAAAGCGATGCGGGAGGGGACTGCATCTGGATATTGTAGCGGGAGAATGGAGTTTCGTAAATTGTTCTCCCCTAAGAGGCGCGGGACTGGGGAGGAGTTACCTAAGAATACCGTTGAGGATCGCCAGAACGAAAGGCAGCGCAACGAAGATAATCCATAGTTGTTTGACGATAGTTCCGGCGATGTGCCGTGCGTCCGCTGACACCTCCGTGAGCGCATCAAAGGGGTTATTCTGCAGATCCTCGCGCTTGGCGGCCCCTGCTATCCGCCATTCATCCTGCCGCGCAGCAATGGCTCTTTGGAGTTCGGGTTCGAGGGTGCCGCGTTTGGCCAGTCGTTCGGCCAAGTATGTGCGGCACTGGTCCCTCTCGACGCAGTCGGGGTCCGCTGCCCACTGCTCAAGTTGATCGTCGGGGGCCGAGTCTAGTGGCCAACCATTGTTGAATTCCGCGCGGTATTTCGTACCCTTCACGCGCGCCTTCGAGGTAGTCATCGTTAATCCCTCCTGCTTTCAGAAAGTCCTGACCTCAAATGCGCACGTGCGATTCTAGCACCTGGATATGATGGGGTATGAAGTCGAAGGCAATAGTCTCTGCCGAGGGGCCTGAAGCCGGCCAAGGCAAGCGTGTCGGATGTCGTGGCGGCGCTCCGTGGCTGCTATAAAGGACCGGGCTCATTGTCGAGGGATCGCGAGCGTGATCATAAACGTGACGAGCGCATCAAGGACCGGAAGTTCGGAAAACTGACGGAGCGGCTATCGCAGCGCCAACGTAATCCTGACTGCCTCTTCTAGGCGGTTCATGATTTCTTTGTCTAGACGCCCGTAATAGCCCGTCAGCCGCGAAACTTGGATGGCGCGAATCTGTTCGGCCTTAGCAATGCTATTCATCTTCAGTCCACCAGAGCCCTTGGGAAGTTCGGCATGGCTGGGGTAAAGACGCTTCACATTGGCCGCATCCGTCACTGGTACAACCACTACGACGGGACTGTTGGCATTAATGGAGTCGCGGCTCATGACCACAACCGGACGAGTCCCCGCCTGCTCGCTGCCTTCGGTAGGGTCAAGCCGGGCGCTGAAGACGTCACCGCGTACGGGTTTTGGAAGTGCGGGTTTTTGGCTGCTCATGTGCGACGCCAGCCTGTAAAGCCTCCCAGTCGCTCTTCTTGAACTCGCTGGCAATCGCAATCGAGTTGCGCTGGTAGTCTTCATCAGTAGACATTTGCGCGAAAGCAGCGTCAATCTCCGCTTCCGTTAGCCTTCGTACCTTTTCTTCAATCGCCTGAACGACAAATTCATTGAAACTCGAAGCCTGCGACCGGACCACAATGGTCTTCGCCCGATCATAGACATGGCGCGGCAACCGGACCGTCGTATTTTGATATTCCTTCCGCGCGGCTAGGGACATATTCAGAACCCTCGACTGTCATAATTGTATCATATTCTCCATCAAATCTGATATCATTTGTCGTACCTTTAATGCTACGGTTTCCGATGCCAAAACTTTCTGCACAAGCACGCGCGCGCAAGATCAAGCTTCTGCTGTTTGACGTAGACGGCGTGCTCACCGATGGCAAACTGTTTTTTTTGCCGTTTCCTGGCGAGTCACAAAGTGGCCGGATTGAGTTCAAGGGTTTTCATGCGCATGATGGAGCGTCGATTTCGCTGGCACGACTGGGCGGCATCAAGACCGGACTCATCACCAAGCGAACTTCGGAGACGGTTGCGCTGCGGGCCCGCGATTTGAAACTCGAATATGTTTATCAAGGTGTGGATGACAAGCGCGCCTGCTTCAACGCGATTGTCGAGAAGGCGGGACTCCAGCGCGAAGAAGCTGCTTTCGTTGGCGACGATGTGATTGATTTGCCGGCGATGCGCGCCGGCGGGCTTGCCATTGCGGTGAAGAACGCACGCGCAGAAGTGAAGCAGGAAGCTCATTACGTTACCGCTCACGCGGGCGGTGATGGCGCTTTGCGCGATGCGGTCGAGTTCATTCTGAAAGCGCAGGGGAAGTGGAAGCGCGTGGTGAAGGAGTACATTGGCGAGGGAAGTCCGAGGAGAAGCTCTTAGCCTTTAGCTCTTAGCTCAAGAACCGATTCATAGTGGGACAGCGCAAACAGAGGGGATTTCCGCGGAAGGCTCGATTGGCTTCTGGCTAAAGGCTAAGAGCCAAAAAGAAAAACCCACCGGATGCTTGCTTGGGGCGTGCTCGGGTCAGCATCCGATGGGCTACCGTTTCTCCTTACTCACCCTGTTGTTTTCAGGAGTATTTCCATGATTAAACCCCAGAACCCCGTTAAGTTCCGTCTAATTTTGTAAAACTTTGTAATTCTTTCGCCAACTAATCTGAAAGTGTTGGCGTCTTCGACGCGGAAGCCATCAGCTCAGTGAAGCGTGGATTCTTTCGCAACTCGGCAAACTCCGCATCTTTGTATACATTTTTCAAATCTTTATAGCCAGCCTCCATCGCCTTCTTTAAATATTCGAGCGAATGGTCCGACAGGCCCATCTGCGCGTACAACTTGGCGACGGTGTAATCGTAGCGTGCGCGGTCCTCGGGACTGGGCAGCTGCGCCTGAACGCCGGCGCGCGAAGTTCGCTCAAAGACTTCGGGATCCAATTGCAGAGCGTGCTGGTACGCAATAACCGCGGGCTCAAAATCGCGCTTGGAAAAATAAGCGGCTCCCAGATTGCTGAAGAACGACGCCGAATTGTTGTCCATAGCGATCGCTTTCTCATACTGCTTGACCGCGGCTCCGTATTTCTTGCTTTCGTATAAAACTACGCCGAGATTGTTGTAGGCATTGGCGAACTGATGATCGGACTTGATGGCGCGCTCGAAAGATTTGCGCGCTTCTTTGTAGCGCTGCATCATCAGTTCGCTGACTCCGATCTTGTTGAGCAGCGAGGCATCGTTGGCCTTCTTGGCCAGTGCGGCGTGGTAATAATCGAGGGCATCGAGATAGAGTTTTTCGCCGCGCAACTTGTCGGCTTGCAACTCGAGAGCGGCAGCGGTTGCCTCGGGCGCCGGAGGTTCGACAGCGCGCACGAGAGGCGGCGCGATCGTTACCTGCTCGGAATGAGAAACTTGGGCTACGGCAGTTAAGGAAGATACAACGAGTAGAGTCAGGCAGGCTTTCCAGTAGGACATACACACCCCCAGACGACCAGTTCCTAATGACGCCATTCTGCCACAGTTTTGCCTTGGCGGCACAGAATTTTGATTGGAGGGGTAAAACAAGAGTCGGAGGAGATTTCCTTGGAAGAATAAAGGTTTACGCCATTAGTTCTCATGCCGAGGAAGTCCGCCTGGAGCGGGAAACGGCCGTGATCTTTGGAATCATGAGGTTACGGCCGTGTTGCGGGGCCGTGAAGGTTCATGATAGCTGCACGGGCTGGCCGGGGCTGCTTGAGGTTCGGTCTTCGGATATGATCCTGCCGTGAACTCAATTAGGGAATCTGCGCCGCATTCGCGCCGACGGGCGGTGCTTGAGATTTTGTTTTACGGCTTGTGCGGCGGCTTGCTCATTCTGGTACTGAAGTTGACCGAGTACCGCTTTCTGGTGGTCGAGCATTCGGTTGAAATTTACGTGGGGCTGGTCGCCGCTCTGTTCGCCGGACTCGGGATCTGGCTGGGGCTGACCCTCACCAGAAAGAAACCGACGATTGTTACGCGAACGATCGTCAAGGAGATTGTGCAAGAGAAGATTGTCACGGAAACGATCGTCAAGGAAATTCCGGCGCCGACTGGACCGTTCGTGGCCGATGAGGTGCG
>JBEKJF010000263.1:0-6962 GCA_050011375.1 Candidatus Sulfotelmatobacter sp. | reverse complement strand
CTACCGGCGCAATGACTTCGGCGGCACAATAGGGGGCCCGGTTAATATTCCCCATCTTTATAGCGGGAAGAACAAGACTTACTTTTTCTTCTCTGAGGAAGCTCGCCTGGAACGTGACCCCTACGCGTACCGGCAGGCGGTGCCGTCGATCCTCGAACGGCAGGGAAATTTTTCTGACGTATGCCCATCCCTGACACCGGGTGGAAGCAGCGTCACTTATTTCAGCCGCGCTCAATTTCCAGACTGCCCCTCGCCCACGACCGTGCCGGCGGATTCTGCACAGCCTGGCCTGATCAGTACATTTGCGAACAACACCATTCCTTTGAATCGCAATGCGCTGGTGATGCTTGGGACCGGCGTTATTCCATTGCCTACGGCAACCTCGGGCTGCAACTCTACTGTCGCCTCCTGTTACAACTCGGAAGTGTCGCTGCCAACCTACTGGAGAGAAGAACTGGTTCGGTTCGACCACGCCTTCACAGATACGCTCCGCACGAACTTCCACTATATCCACGACGCCTGGAATACGACGACGGCGGTTCCGCAATTTGCTTTCGTGGAAAACAGTTTCCCCACGATACAGAATAGTTTCTACGGTCCCGGAGTTAGCGCGGCCGCGCGCATGACGAAGACACTGTCTTCCAGCCTGCTGAATGAAGTTGTGTTCAGCTATACCGATCAGAAAATCACGCTGACCGATGTTCCGGGTGCGAACGTTACGCTGCAAGGCGCGGATCTTCTGGCAGCGCCTGGTGTTGGCATGACTACGATTTTCAATAATGGTTCGGGCGGGAAGATCCCCGGCATCGTGATTGCCGGCAACAATCAGGCGTATGGCGGCAAGGGCTTTTCAGTGGACCCAGGCTATTTGCCCTGGGAGCACACTAATCCTCTTTATAGCGTCTCCGACAATCTCACGAAGATTTTCGGCAGGCACAATATTCAGCTTGGCGTCTATTGGGTGAACTTTCAACGGAATCAGACCAATGGATCGATTGGCGCTGCGACCGGCGACACACAAGGCATTCTCACCTTCAGCAACGTCCTGGGCTCGAACACCACGGGAAATAGCGTCGCCGATTTTCTCTCGGGACAATCCATCGCGAGTTTTCAGCAGGACAGCTCGCAGGGCAGATATCGCCAGAGATACCAAATTCTCGAGCCCTATCTTCAGGATGATTTCAAGGTCAATTCACGTTTGACTGTGAATCTTGGCCTGCGAGTCAGCTTGTTCGGAAATTACCATGAGGTAAACGATCAGGCCTACAACTGGACTTCGGGCGCCTACAACCCAGCAGCAGGAGCTTCGGTCACGATCGGAAGTCAAGGGCAACTGGTTGACCGGCTCACTGGACAAAATATCGAGATCAATCCTAATAATCCGCTCGCGTCACTCGATCCGCGCGTGGTGAATGGCATTGTGCAATGCGGCAAGAATGGAATTCCTTCGGGCTGCATGGCGAGTCATGTGCTGAATCCCGCGCCGCGCATCGGATTTGCCTGGTCTCCATTTGGCAATAGGACGGCAATTCGGGGAGGCTACGGGGTATTTTTCGAGCATGGCACGGCCGACGAGGCCAACACCGGCTCACTGGAAGGCGGCGCACCGCTGGTTCTGGATATGACTCAACTAAACCCGGCGGGATACAGCAGCATTGGAATCGCGCCCAATGGAATGTCACTCACGTTTCCGTTGAACGTTACGTCGATCCCGACCAAGACCGTATGGCCATACGTGCAGCAGTGGAGCGCAAGTGTGGAGCGTGAGTTGCCGCTACAGTCGCTCGCGACTGTCGCGTACGTTGGCAGCAAGGGAACGTTTCTTCCGGTGCAGCTGCAGATTAATCAGCTGAACCCCCTGCCGGCCTCTGAGAACCCTTATGGTCCTCATCAACCGCTTCTCGTCAGCGGGTTCAACCCGGTTACTGCTGGAAATACCACTGCCTACCCGAACGGCGGGGATTGCAACGGAATTCTGACGAATGGGACCGTGGTTACTGGCCCCGCGCTCATCAATCTCGAGACGGCTTGCTACGGCATCGGTCAGGTCGCGGTCAATCCGAATGCTCTTCGCGAGTTTGCCCCCGGCCTCGGCCAAATTTATTCCCTTCAGAATGCGGCGAACTCTACCTATAACGCTTTGCAAGTTTCGTTTCGCCGCAGCAAAGCGCCATTGGTTCTGGGAGTGGCTTACACCTACAGCCATTCCATCGACGATGCATCCGATCGCTCTGACCAATCGTCAGTCAACTCATTGAACCTGCCATTCGCCAGGGCAAGCTCCAGTTTCGATCAGCGTCATTTGCTGAATGTGAGTTACATCTACGACTTGCCTCTGGCGAAATGGTTCACGGAGTTCAGTTGCGTGGAAGAAGAATCTAGCAGCGGATCGGCCGAGTGTTCAGCGATCCTGGACTCAGCTCCATCCAAGGCAATTCAATCTTTCTTGAAAGGCTGGCAGCTATCGGGCGTTACAACGTTTCAGACGGGCACTCCGTTCACGGTGATCAATTTCGGAAGTGCCGATGGAATTTCGACGCTGGATAGTGCCGGTGTTGCCAATGGAAGCGGGGCCGGTTCTTATCCCGACCTGTGCGGAAGCCCGAACGCTCCTCTTCCTCGAGGCGGGGACAATGTATCGAGTTTTGGGCCGCTTCTTTTGAATCCCGGAGCTTTCTGCGCGCCTCGCGGTCTTACCTTCGGCGATGCTGGCCGGAACGTGTTGCGAAATCCGGCGCGGTTTAACACGGATGTCGCCTTTCTAAGACACTGGGCGGTAAGGGAAGGATCTTCGGTTGAGTTTCGCGTCGAGGTCTTCAATCTTCTAAACAATACGCAGTTCCGCATTTATGACCCGACCCTCGGAAACCAGGCCAACAATACTGTCAATTGCTACGGCGGGTTGGAGACAGGTTATTCCGCAGCGGGAGGGGACGGTTCGAATTGCCTGACTGGAAGCGCCTTTCTGCATCCTGTCAGTGCGCACCGCCCGCGCACTGGCCAGATTGCGGTTAAGTACACATTTTGAGTATTTGCAATTCGACGGGACAGTTGTGAATAGAGTCGTCCTACACGGAAGCACTCAGCGATGAAACGAATTGACACAGTGGTCGCCAAGAATGCCTTCGCCAACCTCATGCGAGGCGGAGCGACAGCGATTGTCGCACTGGCGTTGCCGCATTTTCTTACGCGGAGCCTGGACCATGACCGATTCGCGGCGTGGTCGCTGCTGCTTCAGATGTCGGCCTATACAACGTATCTGGACTTTGGCGTACAGACTGCCGTAGCGCGGTTTCTCGCCGGATACATGGAAGGTGGCGGCGACCAGAAGCATCGCGATCGCCTGGTCAGCACGGCCTTTGCACTGTTGTCTCTGGCCGCTGTGCTGGCGATGTTTGTGATGGTCGTTGTGTTGTGGCAATTGCCCCACCTGTTCCAGGGTATCTCTTCCACGCTGATGCCGGAGTTTCGGCTTGCTGCCTCGATACTGGGAGTAAGCGTGGTCCTGGTTTTGCCCTTGTCGGCATTTTCTGGAGTGCTTCTAGGACTGCATCGCAATGAATATGTTGCAGCCGCCGTCGGAGGAAGCAGGCTGCTTGGGGCTGTGGGCGTTTTATTGTTGGTTCAGCGAACTCATTCTCTGGTTCTGTTGTCTGCCTGCATCGCATGCGCAACTCTGCTCGGCAGCCTGGCGCAGATCGTGATGGTGAAGCGATTACTGCCCACTCTAACCGTCTCGCGTTCTTGCGTGCGCGCCTCGACGGCCATGGAGTTGGGAGAGTATTGCGTCGGACTTACCGTGTGGACCGTTGGAATGTTGTTGATCAGTGGGCTCGACGTTGCCATCGTTGGGCATGTTGACTTCAAGGCGGTCGGTTATTACTCGATCGCCGCCGCCCTGGTGACACTTTTCTCGGGAGCACACACCGCGATTTGCAGTGCATTTATGACTCCGGTGGCCGCTCTGCAGGCTTCCGGAGAAGTGGATCGCATCCGGCGGGTCATACTCAATGCCACGCGCCTAAGCACCTTTTTTAATCTGCTCGCCGTTGCCGGCACCTTTCTGGGCGGGAAATTTCTTCTTGAATTTTGGGTGGGGGAACCCTACGCGAGCCAAGCTCTGCCTATCGTTAAGATTCTGATGCTTGCCCACGCGGTGCGATTAGTTATGAATCCTTATGCCTCTGCATTAATCGCCACCGATCTCCAAAGGCACGGAATCGCGCAAGGAGCTGTGGAGGGTGCGATTAATCTTGTGTGCAGTATCGTGGGGGCCCACTTGATCGGGCCGTTGGGTGTGGCGTTGGGAACCCTGGTGGGCGCTGTCTGCGGGCTAGCCTGGACATGCCTGCTGACGGTTCGCCGAACAGCAGAGATATCGTCGGGACGGCGGAAGTTCATTGCCGAGGGTATACTCCGTCCTGTTCTCTGCTCCGTACCTTTGATTATATTCACCATAGCCGTGCGCGATCATGCATTGACGCTGAATACCGCCATCCTCTTTTGCGTGTTTGGACTCGCAGGATATTTATTGATGTATGGTTTCGGCCGCGTGTTCCCAGTAGCGGTGCAATTAGACAAGTCTTTCTTGCATGCCAGATAACAAGCCGTTTTATTGTTGGCAGTTCCAACTCGTGGTGAACATGCTTCCACCCTGGCTCAAGCAGCCATTTCGTTCGATCAACCAGCTAAACATGGGCCGAAGAGTGATGCCATCGGATCGAAGAATCTGAAAGCCATAGTCGTTAACCGTCATACCTTCGGATAAATACTGGTTGTAGGAAGAATCTATTGTTCCTCCGGCTCCAGGGGACATGGCGTAAATGATGGCTACATCGAAAAGGCGATTCGGCATCAAATCATTGACCACAGTTCCCAGGACGTTGACTTGGGCCTGATCCATGCAGGATCCCAAACTTGAATTGGCGCTACAAGTGCCCGAATCCACGTCGTCGGCTCCACTGGTGCCGCTTTCTGTGATCCAGAACTGTTTGCCGGTATCCCCTTGGGCCAGAACTGCCTGATGAAGGCTCGCGGAGATCGATCTGAAACGCGGATCGATATTAATGTCGTTGGGGTTCCAGTAGGCATACGTTGAATCCGCATAGGCATGGGCGTTCACAATATCAAAATTTATTCCTGCTCCAGCGCTATAGATTCCGGTGAGAAAATCAGCCATGGTCTGCGGCAAACCAGTATCAAAATCATTTGAGATGCCGCAAGCAGAGGAGTATGACGAGTTCATTAGGATGTCCGCCGCTGCACCCATTCCCCCCATCAGAATGTGGATGTTTGGATTCGCCTGCTTTGCCGAGGGAACGACGGCGTTCAACATTTGTCCATAGAGCCGTCCTCTTTGAATTGGGCAAGTCGGCTGGCCTGCTCCAGTAAAAAGTGTTGTAAAGCCGCCTGCGTCCATCTCATTGAAAAGCTCCCAATATTTCACGGTCGGGAAACGAGCCACTAGATTCGCGAGGATGTTCGCGAGAGCATTGAAAGCCGCCTCTTGGGTGGGGTAATAAGTCCAATTCGGTAAATTGTTCAGGCTCTGTAAGGCGGGCATATTATTCGGAGCCTCGGTGCCGAGAAGAAACTCGGGAATCACGCCATTGGCGAGATCTGCTGCGATCTGTGTATCCAACTGTTGAAGGTAAGGGCTCGCGGGATTGTAGTTTCCGTTTTGATCCATGAACCAATCCCAATATGTCCCAATTCGATCTACTTGCAGCCCAGCTTGCTGCGCGTCGGCATACATCAACGCCGTTGTAGGAGCCGGAAGAGACGTGAAGAGTTGACCGATGTGCACGCCGCCCAGCTTGGGAGTTCCGCAACCGATCCCATCGTCATAGCAGACAGAGGCAGATTGGGTCGTTGCCTGGGAAAGCACAGTGGCCGGAGCCTTGTACGAGCAATTCAATTGTGTTCCAAAAAGTGCAAGCAAGAACGCTGTACACAACAAGCCCTTTAAGTTCAGTGGAGTGCTCTTCATAAGAACTTTCTGAGCTACTTCTGAACTTGTGCTTGCAATCGAATCGGCACAACGAAATCGCGATCTCTTACGAAGGTGCCGGTTTCAGAGGCTAAAAGGCCGCAGGCCTCAGGCTGGTTAAGCTGCGGGCGGGAAACAAAATGTTCGTTCACTACTCAAAGGAACTCATGATGGAACTACTTCGATATAAGAAGCGCGACTTACGATACCTGCTCTGCGCCGCGTTGGTTCTAGGAATGTCGGCGATGCTGACAGGATGCGGAGGCGCAAGCGCGACGCCGCCGGCGAGCTTGCCGACGACGCCGGTGGCGGGGCAGGTCAACTCTTACGTAGGCGGACAGGGAAACTCTCCGTCACAAGCGTCTGAATGGAGCGTCACGATTAATCGCTCCACTAACACCTATTCCTACACCAACCCAAACTCTGGAAGCACTGCTCCGACAGTCGGAGCTCTGACGAATCCAACGGGCGGATTTCTGATTCTGCTGGATCAGAATGGCTATCAGAGTGGGCTTGCGCTGGAGATTCCCGGGGAAGCGATTCTTTTGAGGCCGGGCGACAGTACCTCGGCGCTTGTGTACGCGGTGCAGCAGTCTACCTGCTTTGCGATCACCGGCAACGTGAAGTTTCTATTTGACTACTCGCCCGGGCTTACGGGCACCAACGAAGCCAGTTTTGGAAGGATCTACGCCAGCACAAACAGCGACGGAAGCGCATGGCAGTTTAATAATCAGACGGAGTATGTCGCGCCAGATGGAAGCGTTCCATCCGATGCGGACTTTCCAGGTTATCCCTCCGGCTATTCCGGAAACTGCAGCGCCTCGAACGGGGCAGCCTCTGTTGCGTCCGCGCCGTTATCATATTTTTACAATGGGCCAGCCGCGTCCACATACACTGTGCCCACCGAGTATGTAATCAGTCCCGCAGGATTTTTCTTTGAGAACCAGAGTTACGCGAATGTACCGGCCTCTGC
>JBEKJF010000262.1:0-6962 GCA_050011375.1 Candidatus Sulfotelmatobacter sp. | reverse complement strand
GTGATGCAAACGATGAGGTCGAGTTCGGCATCGGCCGCTTCCATGATCGCGTCGGCGGCGAACGGCGGAGGAACAAAAATTACGGTTGCATCCGCGCCGGTCTTCTCGACGGCTTCGATGACAGTGTTGAAAATCGGCCAGCCTTCGTGCGTGGTGCCGCCTTTGCCCGGCGTCACTCCACCGACAACTTGCGTTCCATAGGCTGCACAGGCCTTGGCGTGGAATGTGCCTTCGCGTCCGGTCAGCCCCTGCACGATTAAGCGCGTCTTCTTGTTAACCAGGATTGCCATAAAAATAATTCCTCTTGCCTAACTCTTGTCACTCGACTTCTTTGTCATCCCGATTTCTCTGTCTTCCCGAGCGGAGCGAGGGATCTTGGTTTTTGCTTACGCCGCGTTTGGTGCCGCTTCAGGCAAACCCCAAGGTCCCTCGCTGCGCTCGGGATGACAGCGCGCGGACGACACCATACTTCTCCTACACTCCGCGCGCTGCAGCCACTACTTTGTCTGCCGCATCTTTCATGGTCTCGGCTACGACGAAGTTGAAGCCAGATTCCATGAGGATCTTCTTGCCCTCGTCCACGTTCGTGCCTTCGAGGCGCAGGACAATGGGGAGCTTGATGTTAGTTTTCTTCGCGGCTTCGACCACGCCTGTGGCCAAAGTATCCACGCGCAGGATGCCGCCGAAAATGTTGATGAGGACCGCTTTCACGCTTTTGTCGCTCAGAAGAATTTCAAACGCGTGCGCGACTTGTTCGGCATTTGCTCCGCCGCCTACATCGAGAAAGTTCGCAGGCATGCCGCCGGCGTATTTGATGATATCCATCGTGGCCATCGCGAGGCCGGCGCCGTTCACCATGCAGCCGACGCTGCCGTCGAGTTTGATGTAGTTCAAGCTGTACTTTGAAGCCTCAACCTCAAGCGGATCTTCCTCGGTAATATCGCGCAGCTCTCGAATGTCGGGATGGCGGAAGAGTGCATTGTCGTCGAAGGTCAGCTTGGCGTCGAGCGCAAAGAGCCGGCCATCGGTGGTGGTGATGAAGGGATTGATTTCGAGCAGCGAAGCGTCCGTATCGAGGAATGCTTTGTAGAGGTTCGAAAGAAACTGCACCGCAGGATTAATCTGTTTGGCGTTGAGTCCAAGCTTGAAAGCCATCTTGCGCGCCTGAAACGCCTCAAGGCCCATGCCGGGATCGATATGCTGCTTGAGAATAGCGTCGGGATTTTCCGCGGCGACCTGCTCGATCTCCATTCCGCCCGCAGCTGAGGCCATGAAAACAGGTTTGGCTTCCGCGCGGTCGACCAGAATTCCCAGATACAATTCTTTTTCGATGGGCAAGGTTTCTTCGATCAACAATCGCCGTACGATGCGGCCTTCGGGACCGGTCTGATGCGTGATCAACCGCATGCCCAGCATCTTTTCGGCGATGTCCCCCGCTTCGCTGACGGACTTGGCGATCTTCACTCCTCCACCCTTTCCGCGCCCACCCGCGTGAATTTGCGCCTTCACCACGACGCCCGTCGCGCCGGAGCTGAACAGTTCTCTGGCAGCGGCTTCAGCATCTTCGCGCGACGTCGCCATCGTCCCGCGCGGCACAGTCACGCCGTACTTCTTAAGAATCCCTTTTCCCTGGTACTCGTGGATTTTCATAATCGCTCGTCAGTTTGCTTTGGGAGGAACCTGCTTGCAGCTATCGACTGAGGGCAGCAAACCTTTAATCTTATAGAAGTGCAGCGGATTTGGGCAAACCGGGTGGTCGCGGGCAGAATCCTAACATGAGGTGATCGCGTAGAAAACCGCCGCTCTCGGCGTCTGGGCGGGCGGAACCTAGACCTTTTCGCTGAGTTTGCTTACTTCTTCGGCGTGGACACACTGAGCGGAAAGGATTCGATCAGATACGTGGCCTGGTCGCTATCGGCTGCGGCAAGAAACAAATGCGGCTTAGACTCTTCCCCGAAGATGATCTGGGCACCGAAGTAATAATTCTTTCCTGCTTCTGCCGTGAAATGCACGAGTCCCAAGAGATGCCCGCGAAAGGACTGCATGTTCTCACAGACGTGATGCTCTCCCGGCTCTACGGGCACAGCGAAATAGGAATCGTTCTTGTTTGCGCCGACCCATGCTCCGTCGAGCCCGACCTTGGTCGTCGCGGCAAAGCTATCCGGGCCTTTTTCCTGAATGAAGTAAACCAGCGCCTTTCCCGGTTCGGGCTGCGTCAGCGTATGTTGGGCGCTGTCCAGTTTCACGTCGAAGCTGGCATCCTTTGGTCCGCAGGCTGATGTCGCGCCGCCAGACGGCCCTTGGGCAAACGCCGATGTCGCAAGAAGTAGTGCGATGAAAGCGATTTTCATGATCTTCCCCTCAAGTTTCGAGCCCCGATATAAGCCGCACTAACACTCATTGGACGATCTATCTTTCGAAAGGTGTGGTAAAGAGTTCGTCAGTTCGAGTAAAGTTTTGTCGGCTTGAAGAGGCTTTGGGCTTGATAATTAGCCATCAGTAAAATCGTCTGTAGCGTTTTAGCCGACATATGCTGTACATACAGGTATGATTCTCGACGCTCTCCATCGCATTGCCAATCACGGACAGTCGCTGACGCGCGCGGAGGCGCGTGAGGTGATGGCGGAAGTTCTCGCGGGCAACTGCACTGACGCGCAGATTGCGGCGCTGCTCACGGCTCTGCGCATGAAAGGCGAAACAGTCGAAGAGATTGTGGGATTCGCCGAGGCAATACGCGCGGTGGCGACCCCTTTGCCTATTTCAATTTCTCAAGCTGGCGCAGGCGCACCCGGCGCGCTTGACTTAAGCGGAACAGGACGCGACGCGCTGGCAGAATCTCTGGTCGACACCAGCGGCACTGGCGGTGACGCAAGCGGGACTTTCAATATTTCAACCGCCACTGCATTCGTGACTGCCGGAGCGGGAGTGCGCGTAGCCAAGCATGGCAATCGCAGCATCAGCTCGAAATGCGGTTCGGCGGACGTGATGGAGGCGCTGGGCGTGAACATTCAGCTGTCTCCAGAACGAGCGGCGCAGTGCCTGCGCGTAGTCGGAATGTGTTTTTTGTACGCGCCCGATCTCCATTCCTCAATGAAACAAGTGCAAAAAGTGCGGCGCGAGCTGCGCCTGCGCACCATGTTCAACCTGCTCGGCCCGCTTACGAATCCCGCGCACGCTTCGGGACAGGTCGTGGGCGTGTACGCGCTCGATATGGTTGAAAAACTCGCCGAAGTGCTAAGCATGCTGGGTTTGCATCGCGCTCTCGTGGTTCACGGCCTTGATGGACTCGACGAGATCACCATCACGGGCCCGAGTCGCATTGCCGAAGCTCGCGACGGATCTGTGCGGACTTACGAAGTTGATCCCGAAGAGTTCGGCATGAAACGGGCTACGCTTGCCGATATCTCTGGTGGCGATGCGTTCGAAAATGCAACAATAATTCGCGAGATTTTAAGTGGGAAGAAGTCCCCGCGCCGCGATGTGGTTTTGCTGAACTCCGCGGCAGCGCTGGTGGCGGCGGGACGCGCCGATCATCTTGCAGATGGGATTCCGCTAGCGACGCAGTCGATCGACTCCGGCGCGGCCGCGGCTAAGTTGGAAGTGCTTGCAGTCTTTACCACGGGTCGCTGATTCCAGTCATTTCGCAGCGTCGGCAGCTTCAATCTCGAAGACATTATTGGTCATATCGCTTTCAGGCACGGTGCCGTCGTTCACCACAATCTCTTCTGGCTGATTCGGAACCTCTACGCGAATCACAGCGTTGCTTTTGCCGCGTATCACCAGCTGTTTGACGATCACTCCGCCCACAAACTTCACCGTGACTGGAACCTCCGCTCCTGCCGCTCCTAAATTCTCCACAGTGATAGTGAGCATGTAATTATCCGGCGAAGTCTTGCGGGCGAAGGCCGACGCCACTTTGAAATCAGGCAGGCCGCGGTCACGGTAAACCCAGTCGTCGAAGAACCACTCCAGATCGCGCTGTGTCTGCGCCTGAATCAAGCGTTGCATGTAAGAAGGCTCGTTGTCCTGATCCGCATGGTAAGACGCGAGTGCCTTTTTCAGCGTCGGATCGCCGATCATCTCGCGCAACATCCACCACACACACATCGCTTTGCTGCGGTAAAGTTCCTCGTCGTGGGTTTTGATCAAAGAATGGATTACCTCATCTTCCGATCGAGGCGCCGTCGTCTGCTTTTCCTTCTCGAAAACATTAAGAGCAGAGGTATGCAATGCCATGTAATCGAGCGCAGCCTGGCGTCCACTCTGATGTTCGAGATAGAGTGCCTGCGCGAAGTGAGCCAAGCCCTCGTCGATCCATGGCCGTGGCGACGAAAAAGCCGCATGGGTTAACTGGTGAGCGGCCGTAAGCCCCGCCGGTTTTGGATCGGTGCCGGTGAGCGCCGTCAACAACAAAGGCCCGCTCTCAAACGGCGCAGCATTCGGATCGGCAAGGTCAGCTGTTTCAGCCTTGCCTCGAAGCGGTCCGAACCATTCGGTCACCAACGGGACTACCTTCTCCGCTGCGTCGGCGTAATTTGTGGCAGCCGCGCCGTGGCCATGAATGAAATGGACTGCAATATCCGCACGATCTATAAGTTCGTAATTTGCAATAACGAAGGTCGGCACGGTCGCCCCTACGGACCGTTGCGTGCAATCCGCCACGAACTGATGCTCCAGTTGATGTGTACTTGCACATGCGGTCGCATTCACTAGAAGCTCCGGGGGTTCCTCAGCATCATTCTGTAATTCGATCTGCAAGTGCAGCGAAGATGCACGCGCTCTTTCTTTCCACCGGCCCAAGACCTCCGCCAGGCTTCCATCTGCAAGGCTCGCATCCTCGGTGTCTATCGGATACCAAGTCACATATCCAGCTCCGCGCACCGCGGTGAATGCCGTGCTGATCTGGTCCCAGTCGGTGCTATTCGCGATACTGTCTGGCGTTCCAATCCGCGTGAGTCGCGTCGCATCGAGCACGATCACACCTTCGTAGGCGACTTCCAATTCGAGAGCGCCATTGTGCGGTACTGCTGCGGGCAAAGTAATCACAGCTTCTGAAAGCGCGCCGGTGTGATCGATATCGGAGTCGTATGGTTGCGAAGCGAACTGCAGTGGCTTGCCGCCAGCCTTAATGGAAAGCCAGTTCAGCGACGAAGAAATCTGCAGCACGGCAATCTTCTGCGACGCAGAAGAATCATTCCGCAGCATGATCTTGCCGCGAACAGCCAACCGTTGCTGCCGGGGCTCGACGCGAACATTCAGATCGTAGCTGGTAAAAGTGAAAGCTTCACGGTCGAGAGCAAAAACATTTGCGACGAGAGCGAAGAAAATGCAGAGCACGGAAAAATACAACCGGTGCAACTTCATTTTGCACCCGAAGACGCCTCTTTGTTCTGCGCGCCTTCTCTCGTGCGCCGCTGCCGCACGATTTCATACATCACCACCGCGCCCGCGACCGACACATTCAGCGACGGAACTTTACCAAGCATCGGAATCGAAACCAGAAAGTCGCATTTCTTCTTCACCAGGTCGTGCAGTCCTTTGCCCTCAGCGCCCAGAACCAGTGCGCAGTCCATGTTGTAGTCCAAAGCGTCGTAGGTTTGTGGGCCGCGTTCGTCCAGACCAACAGTCCAGATGTTGCGCTCCTTCAAATCTTCGACCGTGCGTGCGATGTTGGTGACTCTTGCGATGGGCAGGTATTCGCTGGCGCCTGCAGAAGTTTTTGTTACCGTGCCGGTGACGGGGGCGGCGCGGCGCTCTGGAATCACTACTCCGTCGGCGCCCGCGGCGTCAGCCGTTCGCATCAGCGCGCCTAAGTTGTGCGGATCTTCAACGCCGTCGAGCACGATCACGAGGGAATACCGCCCGCGTTTAGCGCCGACCACATCATCGAGATCGCTGTATTGTTTGGCCGACGTAACGGCGACCACGCCCTGGTGCGCGGCCCTGCCGGCCATCTGATCGAGTTCCGTGCGCGTCAAAAATTTCACGGGCACGCCAAGGCGTCGGCAGTCTTCGATCATTCTCTGCAAGCGGATGTCGTGCCGCTCCTTCGCCATGCCCACCCATTGAAAAGCGCGTCCCCGAGCCTTGAGCGCTTCGGTGACCGCATTGATGCCATAGATATAGTTCATAAGGGCAGTGGCCAGTGGCCAGTGGTCAGTTGCCAGTCTTGGAATTCCCGCATGTTTCAAGTGTACCGAAAGCTGAGGATTCAGACAGCGCGTCATGCTCGTGACGGATCGGGAAGGGCACGACTTTAGTCGTGCCGTAAGCAGGCGCTACCGTGGAAGAGCGGCGCTTTCAGCGCCGCGTAGGCGTCAGAAGATTCGTGGGCTTCAGCCCCTGAGGCTCGTATGGAGGAAGCGCACGATCTCCGACGGTTCCGGTCGCTCCGTGTAGTCTTCGTTCGCGGACGCGTAGAGAACCGTGCCGTCGCCGTCGATGATGTACGTTGCCGGAATCGGTAGTTCCCAACCGTCGTCTCCGTTGACGAAAGGCAGGTTGACGAAGGCACGTTGATAGATCGCTTTCTGCTCGTCAGGAATTTTATAAGTGAGCCCGAACTGGCGCGCCACTTTGTTGCCCGCATCAGAGAGCAGCGGAAAGCGCAGCTTGTGCTGGTCGCGCATGAAGAAAGATTGCTGCACGGTCTGCGGAGAAATTGCCACGAGCGTTGCGCCTGCCTGGCCGATCGCTGGCGCGACGAGGTTCATCGCTTCCATCTGCGCGACGCAGAACGGGCACCAACGGCCGCGGATGAAGCACAGCACGAGGCGTCCTTTGGCCAGTAAGTCGGAAGAGGAGACGGTCTTGCCGTCATGATCTTGAAGTTGGAATGCGGGAGCCTTCGCGCCGACGGGCAGAATATTTGAGGGCAGGCGCTGTTGCTTCAATTCCGCGACGGCGCGGGCGTGAACGGCTTGCGTCTCCGCGGGAACGTACTTCGCGATCAACCTTTTGCG
>JBEKJF010000261.1:0-6964 GCA_050011375.1 Candidatus Sulfotelmatobacter sp. | reverse complement strand
ATTGTGCCGCCGAAGTCATTGCGCCGGTAGAGCGGCGCGCTCCTGCCGATGTCGAAGTATCCTTTCGCATTCATGAACTCATTGCGAAAGAATTCGTAGAGGCTGCCGTGAAAGATATCCGCGCCAGATTTCGTGGTAACGATCGTGGTGCCGCTTCCCACGCTCGGGTACATGGCGCTGTAATTCGAAGTCACTACTTTAATTTCCTGAATCGCATCGATGCTGGGAGTCACAATCAAAGACGTTTTGTCCTTGTGCATGCCGACATTGATGGTCTCGGAGCCGTCGACTTGAAAGCTGTTGTACTCCGTACGCCCGCCGTTGATGCTGAAGGAGACGCTTCCAGCCACTCCAACCCGCGCTTCATCCTGGCCGGTCTGATTACTGACCCCCGCGACCAGCGTAGTCAATTGCGTGAAGTTGCGGCCGTTCAGGCCGATCGCCGGCACCTCCGTACCTGTAATGGTCCCGGTGATTTCCGACGATTGCGTTTCAACCGCCGTATATGGGTTATCTTCCACATTCACTTCGGACCTGGTCGATTGCAGCGCGAGTTGGATGTCGAGTTCCAGAGCCTGACCCATTCCCAGAGCCACATAGGTGTTAAAGTCGCTGAACCCTTCCATGTGTACAAGCACTTGATAATTTGCTGCGGGAAGGTAGGCGATGGCATAGTGCCCGCTGTCGTCCGATGTCGCCTCCAGCTTCACTTTGGTTTCCTGATTGATCATCTGGATAGGAGCTTTCGACACAACCGCGCCTTGAGGATCAAGCACCTGCCCTGAGATGCGCGCGGTTTGGCCATGAACGCACGCGGCACCGAGCACCAAAATAAAACACGCCATAAGCCGCAGATACCTGAATCGCATATTGATGAGTTCCTCTAAGCTGATAAATGTCTGGAATGTATTGAAGTGCGGGCTTGTCGTAAGTGAATAAGCTAGTGAATAAGCTGAGCTGCGCCGAGTGGTCGAAAGCTCAGGCAGCCAGCAGTTCCGCAAAAAGTTCCGCGTGTTTGGCGACGGCCCCGGCCGCATCAAATTGGCGTGCGCGCTTCAGTCCCTTTTCGCGCAGTTCGCCACGAAGTTGCGTGGACTCAATGATCTTCGACATCTGCACGCTGCAATCTTCCGCGCTGGAAGGATCGAATAGCAGACTGCAGCCGCCCGCCACTTCCGGCAAAGAAGCGGCATCGGCGCAAATCACAGGAGTTCCGCAAGCCATAGATTCGATGACGGGCAATCCAAAGCCCTCTTGTCGCGAGGGCAAAATCGTTGCCTGCGCCGCCGAATAACACGCTCGCAGCAATTCGTCCGATACCGAATCAATCCAACGCACCCTCTGGTCAATCCCAAGGCGCAACGCAAGCTCACGGAGGGCCGGCTGGTTCTTTTCATCTTTTCCAACGATCGCTAATTCGATCTCGCGGCGTTGGCTCGAGCGCAACTGCGCGAACGCCTCAAACATCACAGGCAGATTCTTGTGCGGCTTGGGGCTGCCGACGAATAGAAAATAATCCCGGCAAAGGTCCAAATCGCGGCACACAATTTCTTTCGCCTCAGGCTGCGGCATCGGAGTAAATATCGGACTGGCATAACGGTGAATCACAGAAATCTTGCTCTCGCTTCCGCCCAGGTGTTCGAGGATCATTCGTTTCGAATATTGTGAGATGGTAATGATCCGGCGAGCCTTTGCCACCGCAAGCTTCAAAAGGGATTTGGCAAAGACGCGAGATTTCAAGGTGTTGCGGAAAAAGGGGTCGAGCAAGTGCGTGACATCGTGAATCGTGACCGACATACGGCGCGAATACAGCACCGGAATGTCATAGTGCGGACAATGCAGAAGCGTCGCTCCCTCCACTAACCCCGGAATCGCCATCTGTGCCGCAAGCGAATACATAGGCGCGGAACTCGGTATGATGCGATCCGCGTAAGCTGCCAGCTTCTGGCCGTGCGCCGGATGCGCGACGCACCATAGCTCAACTTCCGGCAACGCAGCACGAATCCCGATCAGCAGTTGCTCGGTGTAACGCCCAATTCCTGTCGCGTGGGCGCGCGCATCAAAAGCTAGGATAGGACGGGACATAAGTCAGGCGAGCGGCAGAGCCGCCCAGCGGTCACGATTGCGATAATCTTGCACGCCCTGCCACACATTGCGGATCGCTTTCAATCTTCCGCCCAGCACGCGATGAAGAATGCGCAAAGATAAAAACAGAAACGCTGCCAGCCGCGGAACCGGCGAATACTGTGACAAGAAGCGTATGGCGGAGGATGTGAAGTAACGGTCGGTTGGGCTGGTCCTCTTTCGGGTGCTGGCACTCACTTTGTGCAGCACGATTGCATGGCGAGCGACTCCCAGGTCCCAGCTGTTCTGGCGCAACCGAAAACACAATTCGGCGTCTTCCCAATACAAGAAAAATCTGTCATCCATGAGGCCGACATCTTCGAAGGTCTTTCGCCGCACCAGCATGCTGGCCGCAGTGAGAAAATCCAATCTCCGGCCGGGTTTCGGAGGCGCAGTGGCGTGGGTGGAGCGCCCGCTCCAAAGGTTGATCCATCCGCCTCCCCAAGCCTGTATTTTCTGCGGGGCTGCCGCGTAGTGAAGCACCGACCCAACCGCTCCGAGCCGGAAGTCTTCTTCGGCTGATCGGACCAACTCGCGAAGCGCTGCACGCGCGGGCTGAGTGTCGTTGTTAAGCAGCCAGACGTACTTGACTTCCTGACGCATTACTTCGCGAATGCCCGCGTTGTTGCCCCCGGAAAATCCAAGGTTCTTGCCGGTTTGTAACAAATGGACGGCGGGATGAGCAGCCTGAATGCGCGAAACAGAATCGTCGCTGGACCCGTTATCCACGACGACCACGAACAACCGCGAATATTCGATCAGTCGTAACGCATCCAGGCACGCCACAGTGTCTCGCCAGCCATTCCAATTCACGATGACGCAGCCAACCAGAGGTTCGGCGGTCGTCGTTTCTGCGGGCTTGGTTTGGAAGGTCACTGGATTACCCTGACGTTGTAAGTCTTGCCAGGCAAATTAACCGGCGCGACGGCGCAGCGCTGAACAGTCACAGTATTTGCGGCCGTAACCGCGCCGCTGAGAACTTCAAAAGGAGAATCCGTGCTGCCATCGCTGGCCGCGGGGTGCGGCACCACTTCTCCGACAATCGCGCCCGGAACATTGGCAACCCCACGCGCACAATTCCCAGCCTTCAGTTCTCCGCCAATCGCAGCCGTCTTGCCAGCCAGTTTCAGGGCCACACTGTCGCTGCTCGGGATCATCTGGCCGCTGCCCCAAGCTGCGCCCCCATGGACCATCCAATTTCCGTGAGCGTCGATTTTCGCGAGCAATGCGAGCGGATCATTGCTAGGCGCGGTGATGCTGGCATAGGTGTTGTAGAAATTAAAACCGCCCGCAGAAGTGTCTCGGCTCGTGCCGTAATAGTTCGTGAGGTCAGCTTCGTTCCGGTGATCGACATTATTAATCAGAAGAACACCCTTGCCATTTACCAACGGAGCATAGGCGGGCGATAGCTGAAACGCGTCCCAATGCTGGTTGTCCACTTGGATGCCGGCAAGATCGGTCCTCACATAATTCCCGTGCGTCAACTCGGAGCCGCAATTGACGGCGACGAGACCCTGCCCCTGCACTTCGCCTTCAAATCCAACATGCACGAGATCCTTAGCGCAACCGGCCTCGCCAGTAAAAAAGATCAACGAATTCCGTATAATCCCATCAATCACAAACGAATCCGTTCCCAGCGAGCTGATGTTCGCGTGAAAGTATAGTTTCGAATTGTAGGTATAGGTTCCCTTCCCCCATTTGACGCCGACCTGGCCTTTTTCCACATTCAGCCAGACATCGGAAATATCGGTGTATCCGAAGCTATTGGTTCCGCCGTTGATCGTGAAGGCCATTCCGACCGTGTTTCCACTGTGCGGCATCCCGATGTAAATATCTCGAATCACAGTGCGCTCAGTCCAGGTCGCCAACTGTTGCTTGGTGTTCTCAAACAAAATTGCCGTCGAGTTTGGACCGCGGAAGTTATTGACTACCAAGTCCTCAAAAGTTGCGCCGATAATCGATCCCGAATGAATGCCATCGCCCGCCGTCGTACCGGGGCCTTTCAGCGTGAATCCCTTGAGCGTGCCCGCCTTCTGAATCGTGTAAGGCCGCATCTGCCAAACGATAGCGTCGCCGCTACCCTTGTATTCCAGCGTAGTCAGTGCAGATCCCGCCCCGTAAAGACTTTGGCAAGGCTCGAGCACCAGAATCGTTGTCGAGTAAACATACGTACCAGCAGGAATATGAACTTCGGCACATCCGTTTCCCGCAGCGAACACATTGTTGATCTTCTCGCCGAGATCGACTCCCGGATAGAACAACGGATTAACCACGCCATTCACCGAAGCCGCGGAAATCGCATGCGAAGAAGGATCATCTTGTGCTTTGCTTGCGCCCGCAATCTGCTCAGCCATCGCAGGAGAAACTTCACCCTCAGGCCGCTTACCCCAAACGCTGGCCAGACTCACCATCGCCGACGCCAACGTGACAAGCAACGCAATGCTCACAAGCCTCAACCCAAACTCCTCTCGGAGAGTGTTTCGAATGAAACATCGACTTCAGAATCGCAACCGCTTTGCCGACGCGGAAGTTCCCTCTGCGCGCGGACGAAATCTTCCGGAATCCCGATATCGATAAAGTATCCATCCGACTTGAAAGCCAGCAGCCCACGCGATATCTGCGCCCGAAGCACGTCTCGCTCCAGCGACGCCCTGTGGTCCGCAACAACCGCGTCCATAACAGAAGGTTCAAAAAGATAAACGCCGGCGTTAATAAATCCCGAAGCCCGCGCCGCACTCCCTCCCGAACACTCTCCGCTCTTCTCACAGAAAGACGTCACCCAACCTTCTTCATTCACTGCAACACTCCCATAGCGCGAAGTATCCTCCACCCGCGCAAGCGCAACCGTCGCCTCGGCCCGCCGTTCCGAATGCAACTCCCACATCGCCGCCAAAGACATCTGCAAAATCGAATCCCCATTCATCGCCAAAACCCGCTCCCCACGCGCGTAGCGCGAGTAAGCCAGCCCGAGCGCGCCCGCCGTACCCAAAGGCTCATCCTCGCGTGAGTAGCGAATGTCGAGGGCCATTTCTCGCCCGTCGCGGCTTCCACCATCACCCAGCCACTGCTCAATCTGCTCCGCACGATACCCAGAGCACAGCACCACCCGCCTAAACCCCGCATCCGCAAGCTGCTCCAAAAGGTAAGCCAGAAACGGCTTCCCTCCGATCGGCGCCAAAGCCTTCGGACCATCCGCATACGCCGCTCGCAAACGCGTTCCCAATCCCCCAACCAACACCAGCGCCGGCGACCGCGACAACTCCTCGACCCTATTTACGCGCATACCGTCCGAAGCTCCTCCCGCGCGCCACGTGCCCGTTGCAAAACAGCCTCAAAGCGCCGGCAAAATTGTTCGCGAGTAAATTCCGCGGCCCGTCGGCGCAGCACAGCATCCGAAAACTCCCGACCCTCAAACCGCAGCAGAGCCGACTGCAACGCCGCCGCCGACTCCTCTTCATAAAATTCCGCCGTCTCCCCAGTCATCGAATCCAACACGCCGCCCTTCGCCAGCGCGATCACCGGACATCCCGCCGCAATCGCCTCCACCGGCACCAATCCAAAATCCTCGACCCCAGGAAATATCAATCCCCTGGCTCGCCCGTAGCACTCGAGCAATTCTTCATCGCTAACAAATCCCAAAAACTCCACCGCCGCTCCCAACTCTCGCGCCAGCGCTTTCAATCTTTTCTCTTCCGGACCTTTTCCCACAATCTTCAACCGCCGTCCCAGCTTGGCGCACGCCGCAATCGCCTGATCCACGCGCTTGTAAGGCACCATCGCCGTCACCATCAGGTACCAATCCTCCGGCGCTCGCACCACTCCCCGCCCGTTGCCCACATCGCCCGGACCGTAAATCACTTCCGCCTCCCGCCGATAAATCCGCCGGATTCGTTCCGCCACATACCGCGAGTTCGTGCAATACACATCGACGCGATCCACCGTCTTGCGGTCATAGATCTGCAAAAGCTTCGCGATCGGCTTAAAGAACAGGCCAGAAGCCAGCCGCCCCACTTTGTCCGGACCAAAATAATCGTCGAACCGGTCCCAGATATATCGCATCGGCGTATGGATGTAGCACACATGCAGCGGCCGCTTATTTTTGTCCCGCTTGATCATCGCCTTGGCCACGGCATGCGATGTCGAGATCACCACGTCGGCATCGCGCGCGCTCACCTTGTTCAATTCCGCCGCCATGGGAAACAGCGGAAGATAGTGCCGGTACTTCGTCTTCGCAAACGGTAAATGCTGCAGAAAGCTGGTATGAATCTCGCGCGCTTCAATCGCTGCGCTCACGCTCCCCGGCACATGCACCAGAGTCCACAGCGGAGCCGCCGGAAACATCGAGCACAACGCCTCCAGCGCTTTCTCCCCGCCCCGCATCCCGGTCAGCCAGTCATGCACCAGCGCAACCTTGAGACCGGAAGTCTCCACGCCCGGCGCAATCCACTCACCGGCCTCTGCCCAGGCAGGCTGCGGGATAATTGCTACTTCGCTCATGCTCATTGGTTTGAAACCGCTAATTTCGGGAAGGCCACGAGTTCAGAAGCCGCTGAAAAACTTGGCCCGTGGAGCCCCGGACGCCCTCGTTCGGGGTGGGACGGGACCGCAGCCCGGGAAGGGCACGAGTTCACTCGTACCGTTAAGTTTCTTAATATCAGCGCCTGGGGGTAGCTTTCAGCCCCAGAAACTCCGCTTTTGGGTGGAGCAGCGCTTCTAGCGCTGCGTTAAAAGGCTCTATTTTCATAACCCAGGGCTTCAGAGACCGCGTGAGAACGCTTTCAGGCGCGATTTCTTAGCCGATTGTTGCTATGTTGACTGGCCCGGACTGGCGACTGGCCAG
>JBEKJF010000260.1:0-7015 GCA_050011375.1 Candidatus Sulfotelmatobacter sp. | reverse complement strand
GCACCGCTCACAAACAGTTTCGGCTTCGAGCATTCGCGCAGGAAATCGAATGTATAAACTCGCGGTGTTTCCGTGTCGGCAGCCACAGGAATCGCTGGAACGCCAACTCCAATCAATGCCTGCACCCGCGCATCCGGGCACGCGGCCTGCAATCCGACCGCCGCGCCGAAAGAAAATCCCGCAAATAGCAGCGGCAGGTGAAACTCCGCGTCCAGCCAGTTGAGCGCGGTAAGAACATCTTCCACTTCTCCGTTGCCGTGATCGTGTTCTCCATGGCTGAGTCCCGCCCCGCGAAAGTTGAAGCGCAGCACGGGAAAACCAAAACTATTCAGCGCCTTCATGGTGTGGAACACAACCTTGTTGTGCAGCGTCCCGCCAAACAACGGATGCGGATGGCAGACTACGGCCGCATGCGTTGTTTGGCGGGACGCTGCACAACAAAGTTGTGTTCCATACGATGAAAGCGCTAAATAGTTTTGGGTTTCCAGTGTTGCGCTTCAACTTTCGCGGGGCGGGCCTCAGCCACGGAGAACACGATCATGGCAACGGAGAAGTGGAGGATGTCCTTACCGCGCTCAATTGGCTGGACGAGGAGTTTCACCTGCCGCTGCTGTTTGCGGGATTCTCTTTCGGCGCGGCGGTGGGATTGCGGGCCGCGTGTCCGGATGCGCGGGTTCAGGCATTGATTGGAATTGGCGTCCCGGCGATTCCTGCGGCTGCGGATTCGGAGGCGTCGCGAGTTTATACATTCGAGTTCCTGCGCGAATGCTCGAAGCCGAAACTGTTTGTGAGCGGTGCGCGCGATTCGTTCGGCCCCCGGGCGAAGTTGGAGGCCCTGGTCGCGTCGGCGGCGGAGCCGAAAAAGCTCGTTGTGATTGAAGGCGCAGATCATTTCTTTGAAGGGCGCTTGAGGGAGTTGCGGGATGCGATTGAGAGTTGGGTAAAAGAAGCTGTCAGCTCTCGGTCGTCAGCCATCAGCTAAAACGCTACTACTTCGCATCTACGTTACGGCTTAAAGCTGCTCGTTATAATTCTTGCCATGATCGCAGACGCCGACCGTGAATCACAGTTTCGCCAGATGCGTGACACCGCGCGCGAACTCTTTCGTCACGCATTGGCCGAGGCTTCGATTGCCCAGGCATTTGCGCGGCACGTTCACTGTGAACGTGGAGTGTTGCGCATCTGCGAAGATCTTTATGATCTTAAGTCTTATTCGCGTGTGCTGGCAGTGTCGATCGGTAAGGCTGGGCAAACTATGGTTGAGGCGCTGACGCAGCAACTTGGGGAGTCTGCGCTCGAAGGCATCGTCGCCAGTTCGGTTGAGCCTTCCACGCAGGTGCGCGGCTTTCGATATTTTCGTGGCGGACATCCGACGCCGAATGCCGAATCCATTCACGCGGCTAAGGCCATTCGTAAGGCTCTGGACGCGCAAACCGCAGCATCGCTGGTCATATTTATGATCAGCGGCGGAGGATCGTCGATCGTCGAGAAACCTATCGACGACGAAATCACGCTCGACGATCTTATTGCGACCTATCGCGCTCTCGTGCATTCGGGCGCGCCCATTGCCGAAATCAACGCCATCCGCAAACATCTTTCGGCGGTGAAGGGTGGACGGCTGGCGCAGGCCGCATCTCCGGCGCAACAGGTTTCTCTGCTAATCTCCGACGTTCCCGACAATACGCCCGATGCGCTGGCGTCGGGGCCGACGATGCCTGACTCAACCAGTGTGGAGGATTGTTATCGCATCGCTGAAAAACATGGTTTGCTTCCGCAGTTTCCGCATTCCACGCGCGAATTATTTGAGCGGCACGCGCTAGAGGAAACGCCGAAGTCCGACGATCAGGCGTTCTGCCGTTCGCGCTGGTGGACGCTTCTCTCGAATCAGACGGCAGTCGAGCAGGCGAGTGCAGCGGCCGAGCGCGCCGGATTTTCCGTCCATGTGGACAACTCCTGCGATGACTGGGATTACGAGCGCGCTGCCGATTATTTATTGAAACGCTTGCGCGAGTTACGAAAAGAATTCGAGCGAGTGTGCCTGATTTCCGGCGGGGAAGTGACGGTGAAGGTTACGAACGGCGGCATAGGCGGACGCAACCAGCAGTTCGCCCTCGCGTGTGCAGAGAAGATTGCGGAAGAGAAAATCACGGTGCTCAGCGCGGGGACGGATGGAGTGGATGGGAACAGTCCGGCGGCTGGGGCTGTTGTGGACGGAACGACGGTGACGCGCGCGCGCGCGAAGGGGCTCGATGCCAGTGCGGCGCTCAAGAAATTTGACGCATATCCTTTGTTAAGTTCGCTCGGCGATACGATCGAAACCGGGCCGACGGGAAATAACCTGCGAGACCTGCGCATTCTTCTCGCTTACTGAAAACAAAAAGCCTTTGACCGCAAAGAGCGCAAAGGTCGCGCGAAGGACGCAAGGAAAAGCAAAGGATTACGCCGCTTCGCCTTTCACCAGCACTCCGGCCCACTTTTCCAGCAGTGTGAGAGTCGCGGCGTAATCCAAGTCCTGTTGGCCCTCTTCCGTGGCCAGTTCGTAGATTTCTTCCACGGTCTCGAGCGCAGGCAATTTCACGCGAGCTTCCTTCGCGGCTTCGAGAGTAAGTAGGATGTCTTTGTGCATCAGGCGCAGCGGAAAATTGGGCGTAAAATCGCGCTGCAGGACGAATGGCGCCTTGTACTCCACGACGCCGGAACGCACCATGGTGGCCTCGATCAGAGAGACCAGTTGTTTCGGGTCGACTCCTAGTTTCGTGGCGAGAGTTAGCGCCTCTGCAAAACCTTCGAAAATCAAAGCGATCTGCAGATTCATTGCGAGCTTAGTCGCCTGGCCCTTGCCGGTTTCGCCCATGCGGAAAATCTTTTTGCCCATGGCAGCGAATAGGGGATTGAGGCGCTGGATGACGGCATCGTCTCCGCCCACCATGAAAATCAGCGTGCCATTGGCGGCGCCGATTTTCGATCCGGTCATGGGAGCGTCCACGTAGTCGACGCCCTTGGCTCGCAAGCGCTCGGCAAACTTCACCGTCGCCGAGGGAGAGATAGTGCTGGAATCGGCGATGATCACATTTGAAGATCCGCCCTCGGCCAGCGACTGCTCAACGCCTTCGGGACCAAACAAAATTTTCTCGACTGCAGCGGTATCGGAAACGCACATCCAGATGACTTCGGCGCCTTGCGCGGCCGCCCCCGGAGTAGGAGCGATGCCCGCGCCTTCCACCATTTTCCCCGGGGTGCGATTCCAAACCGTTACTTCATGGCCAGCCTTGGCCAGATTCGTGGCCATGGCGTGCCCCATAATTCCCAAACCCAAGAACGCTACTCGCATTTTGCACTTCACCTCGTGGAAGACACTGAGTTGCGATTAGAAATGAGTGCCGCGACGGAGGTCAAGCGCAGATTGACCTTGCCCTGGTTTTCGCGGTATCGCCACAGCGGGGTGGGTTCCGGTGCGCAAGAATCTTCACATCGACACTCATCTACTCCCGGGGTATAGTTGTTGCGGCCCTGCCAAGCTTGAAAAATTCGGGTAAGGAAATCACTAATGAAAAGTTCTGTCTCTGGGTTCTGCGGTCGGGATTTGTCTTCGTTGGTTCCAGTCATGATGATGTTGGCGATATCGCTTGGTATGGCTTTGCCGGCAAGTGCGCAAACTTTGGAGAAAATCAGCACGGATAGCTTCACGAACAGCGACAGCACGCACAAGACGGAAGTCGAGCCCGATACGTTCGCGTGGGGGAACACGATTGTGAGCGCGTTCCACATTGCACGGCGGCCGGGCTCGATCGGCTGGGGCAGCGCCGATGTGGGCTTTTCGACTTCGACCAATGGTGGAGTGACTTGGAAGTATGGCAGTCTCCCAGGGCTCACTGTGAACTATGAAGGTGGAACCTATGGCGCGGCTGCGGACCCCTCTGTGGCTTATGACGCGAAGCACGGGCAGTGGCTGATTTCGACGCTGCCGCTGGTCGGCTTAAGCGACGCCGCACGGTATATCGGCGACGTGGCGGTGAGTCGCTCCACGAATGGATTGAGCTGGGGCAGCCCGATCAATATCGACAAGACTCACCTCGACGACAAGAACTGGACCGTGTGCGACAACACCACGACTAGTCCTTACTATGGAAATTGCTATACAGAATGGGACCAGGCATACGGCACGGGTGATGTTCTGATGAGCGTGTCGAGCGACGGCGGACAGACGTGGAGCGCGGGGCAGTCTTCCTCCGACCACGCCGGCGGACTTGGCGGTGAGCCGGTGGTGCAGCCCAATGGAACCGTGATTGTGCCGTTTCAGGGCGGCGGCATCGACGTGTTCAACTCCAGCAACGGAGGCTCTACGTGGGGCAAGAGCCAGGCGATTGCCAGCATTCAGAGTCATCTGGTGGCAGGGGGAATTCGCAATCCCGATCTGCCTTCTGTAGGGATCGACGGCGCTGGCACTGTGTATGTGGTGTGGTCCGATTGCCGCTTTCGCACCGGTTGCAAAGAAAACGATATCGTGATGAGTACGTCTTCGAACGGAACGACCTGGAGCGCAGTGGCTCGCATTCCGATCGACGCGACTACGAGCACAGTGGATCACTTCCTTCCGGGCATCGGCATTGATCCGGCGACTTCGGGCACTACTGCTCACATGACGATTGTTTACTACTACTATCCGACGGCGAGTTGCACCGCGAGCACCTGCAACCTGGAAGTGGGCTACACCACTTCAACCAACGGCGGCTCAACGTGGACCGCGGGAACGAAACTTGGCGGACCCATGAAGCTGGCGTGGCTGCCGGTTTCTGATAACGGACCCATGGTCGCGGATTACATTGGCGTATCGTACGTGAACGGCAATCCTTTCGGCGTGTTCGCGGTGGCGCAAGCGCCGACCGGAAGCACGCTGGCCGAAGCGATGTACACGACAAAGACGGCGCTGCCCGCGCCGGGGAGCGAGCCGACCTTCAGCGGACTCGGGGATAAGCCAGTGGCTGGCGCGAAGTCCGATCACGAAATGCATTTCTATTACGACGACGAAGGCAAGAGGGAAATTCCGCGCTCGCGTTGGATCGTGAATACTTCAGGGCAGTAAATTTTCGGCTATGACCTGGCCGCCGGCATTCCTGATGCCGGCGGTTTTCATTTAACCTTCCTAACTTTGTGCCGCTTCAGTCCGGCAACCGAATGAAAAAACTTTACACGCGAACCGCCGGAATTACGTCCTTCCCAGGCGGGAGTGAACTAAAATAGAACCAGCATCTTGCAGCATTCATCCAATTAGTAGACCAGCTTAGGATGATCGAGCAAACGCTTCGCAATCGGGCCCTCCGCAAACGCGCCTCGCAGTTCGGGCGACTGGTGCGCCATTCCGCCGTGACTCCGCTATGCGGTGAGACGCATATCCCGCGTCTTGCCTCGAACGGCGAGTTGGGTGTGACCTTCATCGGCCATTCCAGTTTCTTCGTGCAGATGGGCGGAAAGAGCGTGATGATCGACCCTAACTTCGCGCGCTGGCTTTTTGTGCTGAAGCGGTTGCGGCGTCCGGGGCTGCGAGTTCGAGACTTGCCGGCCATTGATCTGGTGCTGGTGACGCATGCGCACTTCGACCATTTGCACCGGCCGTCTTTGCGCGCCATCGTGCAGAACAATCTCCGCACGCGAGGAACTGCTCCGGCCATTATTATTCCGAGCCATGTGACGGATCTAATCTCCGATCTGGGCTTCTCAGAAATTATCGAGCTTGACTGGTGGAAGAGTTCGCGGCACGGCAGCTTGTCGGTAACGCACGTTCCTTCCCGACATTGGGGAGCGCGAATTCTTAAGGATTCGCACCGCGGTTACGGCGGCTATGTTTTACGGGCAGGAAAGCACTCTGTTTATCACGCGGGAGACACGGCTTACTTTGCGGGCTTCGGCGAGATCGGGAAGCGGCTTTCGCCAGAACTGGCTTTGCTCCCGATCGGCGCTTACAACCCGCCGACCTTTCGCAATGTGCATACCAATCCCGCCGACGCCACCCGAGCATTTCTTGACCTGAACGCGCGCTGGATGGTCCCCATGCACTATGGAACCTTCCGGCTTTCGCACGAACCGGTGGATGAACCGCTGCAATTGCTCGAGCAAGAGGCACGCGCAGCTGGCATCGAAGACCGGGTAGTCGTGCTCAAAGAAGGCGTGACCCGGTTCTTTTAGTTTTGGGACGGCTGCAGCTTGCCCCTGCCAATAGACCACCGTGGCGCCCATTTTGCATCTTTCCCCATTCCAGTAACTTCCGTAATGCCGCTGAATTCCGTTATTACACAAGTATTACAGTGTCTAGCCGATTCTCTTGATAGCCTAGATATGTGCGGCAGAGAACTCAAGACCAGCAAATGGGGCTCACATTGGAAATGCAACTGGAAAGCCTGGAAAAACGACAAGCTGCAAAAGGTGAAATCAACTGGGTGACCGCAGTATTCATGGCGCTGTTTCACATTGGCGCAGTGGCGGCACTTTTCTTCTTTACATGGAAGGCGCTATTCGTCGCTATGTTCTTGTGGTGGGTTTCGGGCAGCCTCGGCATCGGCATGAGCTATCACCGCCTGCTCACGCACCGCGGCTACAAGACGCCGAAGTGGGTCGAGTATTTTTTGACGGTCTGCGCCACGCTTGCCCTCGAAGGCGGACCGATTTTCTGGGTCGCCACGCACCGCATTCACCATCAATATTCTGACTTAGACGGCGATCCGCATTCGCCCATCGAGGGCAAATGGTGGGCGCACATGGGTTGGATTCTGATGGGCAAGTCCATGCATCATGACACGACCACGCTGGCCCGCTACGTTCCCGATCTCGCCAAAGATAAATTCCATGTTTGGATTACCAAGTATCACTATGTACCCATGATCGTGCTGGGCGTGATCCTGCTGGCGATCGGCGGATTGCCATTTCTGATGTGGGGCATCTTCGTGCGCACGGTGGTTGGCCTGCACGCTACCTGGCTGGTCAATTCGGCAACGCACTCCTGGGGCACGCGCCGTTTTGC
>JBEKJF010000259.1:0-7017 GCA_050011375.1 Candidatus Sulfotelmatobacter sp. | reverse complement strand
ATAAAGAAAATGGGATGCCCCAGGTCCCGCTGCTTCTGCGAGACCTGGGGCTCCGAGACATGAGGCTATCTACTTCAGTCGCTCGAACTACTGTCCGCCACTATTAGCCGCGCGAGCCGAGGGAGCTATCTCTTTGGCTTGGCGAAGATGATCCTGAAGCGTCGGCAGAGTCTTCGCGGCGAACTCTTTTATGTCTGAGTCCGTCCCCGCGTTGCTTTCGCGCTGAAAGTCAGCCACATCCTGCGTGTGATCTTTGACCATATCTGACATGTACGCCTTATCGAAATCTTCGCCGCTCAGTTTCGAGAGGCGATCCTTAAGCGCCCGGTCTTTTGCGCTGAGCTGTTGCGGGACGGTGATGCCTTTTTCGCTCGCGATCTGCTTCAACTGGTCGCCCGCCTTGCTGTGATCGTCGACCATGCGCTGGCCGAATTTCTTGACTTCGTCGGTCGATCCTTTCTCGGCCGCCAGTTTGCCTAGCTCGACTTCAGCCATCCCGCCTTGCGCGGCCCCGCGGACAAACCTTCGATCGCTCGTACTCACGCTTCCGTTAATCACCGGTCCGACAAAAGCGGAAGGCTTGGCAATGGACTGAGCGATGCTCGCCACAGGCAGAAGTGCGGCCGCCAGGGAAAGAATAGTAATGCTTGAAATCTTCATGATGATCTCCTCGTTACACGATGACTGGTAAACCGGGATTCCAACATCGGCATAAAACACTATTGTGACGATGAGAATTCCGTAGAGGAGACCGAAGGCTGCGCACAGGTCTAGTGTGGCTCTGAGTGCATGGACTTGAGATAAGCGACTACCGCCTCGGCGTCAGCTATGCTCATGCGGAATTGAGGCATCGGAGGACGCAGCGGCTTTCCGCCGCCCCAAATTCCGGTCGTCAGCAATTTCACCATGTCCGCGTCGGTGCCGGGAGGAGACTGAGCAAGCCGGGGCGCAACCAGCGGCCAGTCCGCAACCGGTTCAGCCGAAACCAGCCATACCGCGGCGCCCTCAAGGTTTCTCGACCGGTCGGGCGCGCCCGAGTCGTCGCGTGGAGTGTGGCACTGGCCGCACATCGCAACCCCTTCGACAATATATTTCCCGCGGGCGGCAGCGTCCGCGCTCACCTGAGGTTTCGCCGCGGTAGCCGGCCGCGGCGTCTTTTGCGCAACTGAGACGTTACAGAAAAACGTGAGCAGTACTGCGCCGAGAGCGACTTTGATGCCAGCGATAACTGTTTGCCTAAGAGTAGTCACTCTTGTTGGATGTTCGCCGCCCCGTCGAAGGTTCGCGGCCATCGTTCGCGAACGGCGAGTTACCGCCGAAAGGTCGCTTAGCCGGATTGAGTCTTCTTCAGAAATTGGCCGATGCTGACGATGGCCCGACCGATGGTGCCGCGGCCGATCTCCCGCGCATCGTCGCGCGCCGTCACCCGCAGCACATAGAAGCGGCCGTCGAAAGATTCCAGCACAGCCTCCGCGCGGATGTGCGCGCCGATGCCGCTGGCCGCGCGATGTTCGATGTTGATCGAAGTCCCCACCGAGATCTCATCGCCCTCGCAGTAAGGCTGCAGCGCGTGAAAGCCGGCGGTCTCCATCAGGCGAACCATGTCAGGCGTGGAATAAACCGGAGGCAGTTCGGGATGGTGCGCGGTGAGTGTGTGCTTGAACTCGACAGTCTCGTGGGCCTCGCCTCGGGCGCCGATGGGGATTTCTTTTGCCATAGCATTCTCAAGGAGCTTCTTGGGTGCTGAGGGCATCTGCTGCGGTGTCGCGCATCAAAGCCTGCATCCCAAGAGCACCGACAAGGAGGTCATACGCAATGTGGAATACGATTACGACCGAAAGCGTCTGCGTCAAGAAGACAACTAAATGGCAGAGTAACGCGATCAAGCCCGCCCCCAGGGCATACCGCCAACCTTGCATCACATGAGCAATAGCAAACGCCAGCACGCAAATCGTCAACGAAACAATCAGCGAGTTTGTGATGTCATAAACCGTGGAGTAAACAACACCTCGATAAGCGTATTCCTCGGTCATACCCGCCAAGAATGAAATGATCACCCAGTAGCGCATTTCGGAAGGCGACTCGGGCAGCATCAAGCTGACCTTCTTCCGTCCCTCCGGTGTCAGCTTGCGTAGTCCCCACCAGGCCCGCGTTCCTACGAGTGCAAGATATGCCGCAACTGCCGCCCAAACCCAACTGGGGGGCCGAGTTGAACCAAGCACGCTGATGTTATTTTGTTTTGCGACCAGCGCGGTCCATGCAAGAAGCATTAACTGCAGGGCGATCATTGCGACGTAGCGGCTGCGCTTCGGCGGTAGCGCCATCCCTGATCTGAGCCGAAACCAGGAGCGAACTCCGAGGGCCGGCATAAGCAACAGGATCCATGCCAAATAAGGAATCGTGATGGAATCCGGCGGCCTCACCGCGCTTACGCCGCGTAAGTCATGCGCGCCGCTTCAATCCCATCCAGAGCCTTCCACAACAATTGCGCCGTCTTCTCGGCCGCATCCAGCGCGGCTTGCGCCGTTTCCGGATTGGCCGCGATCCGCTTCTCCAATTGCTTGCGCCAGACGTTCGAGTGGAAAATGTCGGCAGTGGCATGCAGCGCGAAGTAGCCGACCGTTTTATCGTCGGCGCCGTACATCTCGCGCAGGCCGCGTTCCTTCTCTTTGGCCACGCGCGGCACTTGCGATTCGTACGCGTAAAACGCTGCCAGCGCCTCTTCCGGCGTGCCTTCGCTCGCTACCGTGTGGAAATGCCGCATCAGTTCGACGATTTCCGCGATGGGCAAGTGCCAGCTCATGTCCCGGCGCGCTCCCATGCCTTCGGCGAAATCGAGCCACAGTTCGGAGTGCGGCACAGAATCTTTGCCCGATCCATCGGACACGCCTTTTTCTTCACACATGTTGGCCAGCACCGCGCGGCGCAGTTCGCCTTCATCCAGGCGAAGCGCTAGCTCGGCCAGGTAACAGGGAAACGCTTCCACGTGATAGTAGTAGTCGCGCGCATACTCGCGCAGATCGGCGCGCGTCAGCTCGCCAGCGGCCCATGCTTTATAAAATGGATGACAAAGCAGGTCGTACCTGGCGATCGATGACTCCAGTTGCTCGAAGAACTGAGTGCTATTCATGATGGCCTCCTGATTCGGGTATGACCCACTACTATACGGTCGGGAGTGCGGTGCGGCAAGTGCAGGGATCACGCGTGGTGGTGCAAGTTTGTATCTTTGATGGTGTCTTCAGGTCGATGGCGTCATCCTGAGCGCAGCCGTTTTTCAGGCGGAGCGAAGGATCTCCCACTACGATGCTGTGCGCTAGGGGAGATCCCTCGGCCCGCTGGTAAAAACGCGGGCTCTTCGGGATGACGCATGTGAGATTTGGAATTGAAACCGGCCCGCTACCGCATCACGCGTGTATTGGTGCAAGTTTGTATCTCCGCAGGCTAGCAATCGGCTCCGGCCTGTGGGAAACTGTATGCATGGCACCGATAAAGACTGGTCAGATCGTAGAGCCCGATGGTTTGGTTGGCGTCTACAGGGTTGTGTCCGTTTCCGCGGACGGACAGACAGCCGATATCGAGAAGTTCGATGTAGCGACACAGAAGTCGGTCGGCGACCCTGTTCGCGCGATTGCGATGAACAAGTTGACCCCCTACAAGGAAAACCCCAACCAAGCTGCCGCCAGAGTCGTGAGAGAAGCCGTTACCGAAGACTAGCCAATCCGCTTCACGCGTCGTGTGGCAAGTTAATTGAATGATCAGCCCCCCTCGCTGAAGCTGACAGCTTCAGTACCTTCTCCGCGTTGAGCTGCTGGTACTGCAATCTACAGGCTGATCACCGAGGAGATTATGAGTTCGCCCATCTTCTCGACGGTGATCTCACCTCCGAAAGCACCGAAGCTCGAGGTGACCTCGTACGCAGGGGCGGCGTTGTGCCAGGAGTACGCGAGTTCGTTTCCTTCCACACGCGGCTGAAAATTGCCGTTAGCGCCTCCGTGGCACGAAATGACGGCATTCGCGGAGTCGAAACTCGCCTGTACCGATCGGTCTGACACTCGATTCAGCAGCGTGAAGCTGTCCAGCCCTCCCTCGGAATAAGCCAACCCCACATCCGACCTCAGCCCTTGATTAATCTCACTTGCGGATTGAGCGACCAAAGTCTTCAAAGCAAGCCACTTCTCGGGGCCGTTGGTTTCCGCCACTGTGGCATCATGGAACGTGTCCCTTATGGCCAGTTCGCCGTGGGCTTGCTGCTGCTGCATGGAATCCTGCATCCTCTTAACGAAGGTAGCGCTGGTCATATGTTATCTCCCTGAAAATCCTATCGGCAGAAAATCCGGAAAACTTTAACGCCGGTGGATGAGCCTTCCCTCAGAAACCTCTGTTAGGTTGCTAGAATGAATAGCAGGAGCGACAAACCGTCCTAGTCGTGCAATTTACAGAACAATTCGATGTAGTCGTAGTCGGCGCCGGCCATGCCGGATGCGAGGCCGCGATGGCCGCGGCGCGCATGGGGCTGAAGACCGCGCTATACACGCTGAATGTCGACTTGATCGCGCAGATGTCGTGCAATCCCGCCATCGGTGGAATCGCCAAGGGACATCTCGTGCGCGAGGTCGATGCGCTTGGCGGCATCATGGGCGAGATCACCGACGCGGTCGGCATTCAGTTTCGCCTGCTGAATACTTCGCGTGGGCCGGCTGTGTGGTCGCCACGCGCGCAGTGCGACAAGCAAGCCTACCGGCTCAAGATGCGCGAAGTGCTCGAGTCGCAGCCGAATCTGAAGATCAAGCAGGCCGAGGTCGAGTCGTTGGTCGTTGGTCGTTCGTCGTTGGCAGAAGACGACGACATCCAAGGTTTTGCCAACGACCAACGACGAACGACCAACGACGCCTCTCGCGTTCTCGGAGTCAGGCTTCGCGACGGCCGTACCGTTGGCGCGCAAGCTGTGATCATCACTACCGGAACTTTTCTTAACGGGCTCATTCATTGCGGAGAGCAGCAGTATCCTGCGGGACGTTCTGGCGAACCGAATGCCGTGCTGCTCGGCGAAGCTTTGAAGAATCTTGGCTTGCGCGGTTGCCGCTTGAAGACCGGAACGCCGCCGCGCCTCGATGGACGCAGCATTGACTGGTCGCGCTTCGCCGAGCAGCCCGGTGATGCTGACCCTACGCCTTTTAGTTTTCGCACCCGGCGCGTGGCGCATCACGATTCGCAGGTTCCCTGCTACATCGCGTGGACTACGCCTGAAACTCATCGCATCATCCGCGAGAACGTCCATCGCTCGCCCATGTACAGCGGGCAGATTCAATCGATCGGTCCGCGCTATTGCCCGTCGATCGAAGACAAGATCGTGAAGTTTCCTGACAAGGAGATGCATCAGCTTTACCTTGAGCCTGAAGGCCTGAACACACACGAGATTTATGTCAACGGGATGAGCACGTCGTTGCCAGTCGAGGTGCAGCTTGAGATTTTGAAGTCGATTCGCGGACTTGAGAACGCTGAGATGCTGCGTCCCGGATACGCCATTGAGTATGACTCGATCGATCCCACCGAATTGCAACGCACGCTCGAGACGAAGAAGATTGCGAGCTTGTTTTTGGCGGGGCAGATCAATGGCACGTCCGGTTATGAAGAAGCTGCGTGCCAGGGATTAATGGCGGGCATCAACGCAGCGCTGCAAGTGAAGGCGCAGCCGCCGCTGATTCTTGACCGCACTGAGGCGTACACGGCGATCCTGATCGACGACCTGATTTCGAAGGGGACGAACGAGCCGTACCGCATGTTCACCTCACGCGCGGAATTCCGCCTGCACCTGCGCATCGATAACGCCGATCGCCGGCTAACGCCGCACGGCCGCCGCGTGGGCTTGATCTCGGATCAGGCTTGGGATGATTTTCAGGCGAAGCAAGAGAGGCTGCAGAACGTGAAGAGCTTACTGGAGCGGACGAGGTTGACTCCTGAGATGGTGGGGCGTATTGACACGGCAATGTCGGAGAGCATCAACACACTTTGTCATTCCGAGGAAAACACACCTTGTCATTCCGAGGAGCGAAGCGACGAGGAACCTGCTGTCGCCGGCAGCGCCGCAAAGCTCGCCATCGGCCTTACCTCGGCCATAGGCCAGACCTGCGCGCAACTGCTGAAGCGGCCTGAGATCGTCATCGAGAAGCTGGCGCCGATTCTTCGCGAGCTCGATCCCAAGTTTTTTCAAAGAGAATCAATCCGTGAAAATCCGTGCGAATCCGTGGCCAAGGTTTCTTCGGCTGAGCTCTCTTCGGAGATCCGCAACGAACTCAAGTCTGTCGAGACGGAAATCAAGTATGAAGGCTACCTGCTGCAACAGCAGCGCGCGATGGAGCGGATGAAAAAGTCGGAGCAGCGATCGATTCCTGATTGGTTCGATTACCGCTCGATCAGCGGACTCTCGCGCGAGATGCAGGAGAAGCTGACGCACGTGCAACCGCGCACGCTGGCCCAGGCATCGCGGATTCCGGGAGTGACTCCGGCTGCGGTTTCGTTGGTGAATGTGTTTATTGAGATTCAGGCGAAGCGGCGGGAACAAGCGGCGGCGCTTTAGGTCGCAGGTGTGAGGTCTCAGGCTTACTGGCTGTTAGGTTACTAGTCATCCTCCATGGCTGGCAATTTGGCGTTTCTCCCTAAGATCACTCCGAGAAACATGAGTCCCGCCCGCCGTTTATGTCTTGCTAACCGCCGTCAGCTCGGTTATACTTTTGGTATGAAAACAGCAGTCTCCATTCCCAATGAACTTTTCGACGTTGCGGAACGGCTTGCGCGGCGCACGCGGAAGTCGCGGAGCCGGCTGTTCAGCGATGCCCTGCGCGAGTATGTGAACCGCCGCTCGCCTGACAGAATTACCGAAACCATGGATCAGGCGCTGGCTGAAATCGGCGAGAGTGACGATCCTTTCGTAGCAGGCGCTTCTCGAAGACGGCTGGAGCAGGCCGAGTGGTAATCTCGCAAGGCGAGATCTGGTGGGCCGATTTGCCTGACCCGACA
>JBEKJF010000258.1:0-7023 GCA_050011375.1 Candidatus Sulfotelmatobacter sp. | reverse complement strand
ATGATACGGTGACTCTGGTGTATACCAAGGCTGGAAATACCTAACGGCACGACGAATCTCCACTACGCTACGAATTAATGGGTGAAGACGATGAAAAACCTCTTACGATTCACGGTTGCCTGCTTGCTGTTTGCTCCGATTTGTGTCTCGCCACTCCATGCGCAAACGGCACCCGATGTTACTAATGCAACAGCTGCGCCCGCCGGCCAGGCGCCGGACGATATGGCAAGGAAGATCACCGATCTGGTGCACGCTGGAAAATATGCCGATGCGCAGAAGTTAGTGGCAGGCTTATTGATTGCGTATCCCGACGACCAGCGGCTGATCAAGGCTAAGGCGCTCATCGAGAAACTGCTTGTGCCCGGCGGTTCCACCAGCGCAGCTCCAACGAGCAGCAAGCCTGCTCAACCTGCGGCGAATACGAATCCAGAACAACTCACTGGCATGGATAAAGTCGATTACAACGCCCTCATCGTCCTGGCACGGCAGGCACAACAGACCACCGAACTGGCAGAGCAGACCAAGCTTCTGAAGCAGTTCATGGACCAGAGCGATGTGTTTCTGCAGAAACATCCGGAACAGATGCTGCTCTGGCAATTTCGCGTGCAGTTGGCAATCAGTCTGAATGAGCCGATGGAAGGCTACAAAGCGGGGCAGAGGCTCCTGGCTGACGGCGCAGCGGACAGCAGCGACCCGAGTTTACAGCAGTTGTTGGGGGAACTCAAGAACAAGGGATGGCTGGATAAGCAAGAAGTGGAGAAACAAACCCAGAAGAAAAATGATTATCTCGTGGTATTGGGAGCCTGGAGCGGACATTTCTCCAAGACTGATCATAAGGGACACGAAGTCCGGCATGCCGATGTCCGTTTAGACTTTTCGAAGTCCGACTCAGTTATAGAGGGCTATTTGACCACGAACGCTACCAGAGATGCGAAGCCGACGATTAGGGGCACTATCCTTGATTCAGGGGAAATAAATTGGGAGCGCCGCTGGGGTTCTGATTGGAAGACGGTGTCAGTCGAAATCGGCAGCGATAAACGGAGCATGAAAATTGTTTTTACTGACGACAGCGCGGTCGGTCAGAATGCGTTCGCCACGAGCGGGCACATCGAGTTGTGCACATTCACGTCTACGCTTACCAAGAATTGAAGACGCCCTTGTGGGGGTACCTCGGAAAATAGAGGGAACTCCTCGCATTCTTGGAACATTTTCCGCGGAGAATGTTTTCGATTCATGACTGGCCGCTAGGTTCGCAGTCATGCGCCAACGGGATTGGGCCGCTTGGGGGACTCCGAAAGTGACCACTTTCAGCCACACCATCGCCACGCATTCGTCTCTTCAGCTCAACATGAAGCCGCACTGTTTAGTATGACTGGGCGGCGAGCGCGCAGTCGCGGAGAATTCTCCAAGCGCCCCATCCCCTGTAACCTACGCACACGTCGGGCTTTACCGGCTCAATGAGTTGTACCGAGGGTTCGAATCCTTGCCTCTCCGCCACGCAGTCTGAACTGCAGAGAAATTTCGTCTTCCTTTATCCCGAAATACGCGAAACATGCCCGTATTTCGCGATTCTTCCCGACAAACCGGACTGGAGAGAACGGACTGCCCACCAGTGAACGCGGTCGCTGAGCTGGCTTTTCTCCGGAGGGCACATAGACAGTCCGGTTTCACGGAGGACAGCAGGCGAATGCAATGCGATCAGAGGCCAGGGATTCGGGCATAGCGAGTTGACTTCTGTCGGCATCTTCGAAATCAGCTTAGATACTTCGCGGAGGGCCGTTTACGAACTTTTCTCTGGAGGACATTTCACGGTCCGGTTTCATGGACTCCGTTAGGCGAATGCAATGCGATCAAGAGTCGCGCATTCGGCTATAGCGAGTTGATTTTTGCCGGCGCCTGGAAACAGCAGAAAACTTCCGGAGACGGACGGGACGCCGGCGCCCCCTGTGATTAGTCCCGATGAACTGGATTATTGATCTCGCTTGGAAAACTACTGTTTGATTTCAAATACGATGCCGACCCTCCAATGCCGCCGTGGCGGCCCGTGCCCCATACGTCGCCTGCGGAATCTACAACTACGGGAGCCTGCGGATTATAGCCATCGTTGCCTGCCGCGAACAGGTGCAGTACGTGCTCGTGCCATGCGGCGCCTGAAGGCGTCAACTCAAATACTGCGCCGCATCCGAAGGTGCCTCACGCGCCGCCGTACATCCCTCCATAGAGTGTGGTGCCGTAAAGGTTTCCCTTGCTGTCGAACGTTAATCCCCACGCACTAAATTCGAACAATTACTTTTTTGACAGAGGAACGAGCACTTCTGTACCGTTGTCAAACGCTTTCGTGCGAGCCACAGTCGGTTGGGGGTTTCTCACTCGTGACCGACACTAAACAAGCTTTGGCGCTGTATTTGATGTCCTTGGAGCAGGTTCCATCAGGCATCCGCTCGCAGAGCGGATGCCGGCCCGCGGCGGAAACCTCAAGCGTCCAGTTCAAATTTCACCAGTCCCTTGCCGGTATGCGCTTGGGCCAACTGATCCAGGCCGTCCTCCGTCTGGGTTCGATGACGCGCAGGCTGATACTCAGAGAAAGGCGCGCCCTACAAGAGCAGATATCCCACCGTTTAAAGTCTTTCATTTGGTCCATCACAACTATCGGATATGCATGCGGGCTGGTGGTTCTTCTAGTGACGGCCAACGGGTTGGCGAGCGGACAGATGCAATTACTGCCCGCAATATCGACGGTGGCCGGAAATGGCACGCCCGGCTACGGCGGGGACGGCTCGGCGGCTACCGGCGCGCTGTTGAATGGCGAGACCCGCGTTGCTGTAGATAGCCTGGGAAACCTATACATTGCGGATACCGGAAACAACGTGGTTCGTGAGGTAGTTTTCTCGACTGGTGTGATCTCCACAATAGCTGGCAACGGGACCGCCGGTTACCTGGGGGACGGCAGCGCAGCCACCAGCGCCGAACTGCACAGTCCCAGCGGCGTTGCCGTGGACGCCGCGGGCAACCTCTATATTGCCGACCAACTTAACAACGTCATCCGCATGGTGACGGCCACGACGGGAGTGATTACCACGGTGGCCGGGAATGGAACCGCGGGCTATGCCGGGGATGGTGGCGCAGCCACCAGCGCTGAATTGAACCAACCCAGTTACGTTGCCCTCGACAGCGCGGGCGACCTATACATCGCGGACGGGATGAGCAACCGGATTCGCGAGGTGAACGCCGTTACCAGCATCATCACCACGGTTGCCGGCAATGGCATTGCGGGCTATGCGGGGGATGGCACTGCGGCCACGAGCGCCGAACTTAACAACCCCACCAGCGTGGCCGTGGACGCGGTCGGCTACCTCTACATCGCAGATTCCGGCAACAACCGCGTGCGCAAGGTGAATACTGGGGGCATGATTTCTACTTTGGCGGGCAACGGGACCGCCGGCTACGCCGGCGACGGGGGCGCGGCCACTGCCGCCGAGTTGCAATATCCTACCGGGATCGGTCTGGATAACGCGGGCACCGTCTACATCGCAGATTCCCTCAACAATGTAGTTCGCATGGTGAACCCCGGCACGGGCAACATTTCGACGGTTGCCGGCAATGACACCGCCGGCTATAGCGGGGATAACGGCCCCGCTCCATTTGCTGAGCTGCGCAATGCCGCCGATGCCGCGATCAGCAGCGTCGGCAATCTCTATATCGCCGATGCGGGCAACAATGTGATCCGCAAAGTGCAGCTGAACAGCAGCTTCTCCGCGGCCCCAAGCGGCGGTGCGGGCCTGGTGCAGAATTTCTTTCTGCAGACCACTGCCAGCGAAACTATCGCCAGTATTACCGCGCCCCTGTCGCAGGCCGGCAAGCAGGAATTTACGGTCGGGACCATTACCGGATGTGCGGTCAACGGCTCGACAACGAACGCAAGCGGCGCTGTCTGCGTTGTGCCGGTCACTTTCACGCCCGCCTATCCGGGACAGCGCAACGTACCACTACAGGTTGCCGCTGCCGGCGGCAACATCAATTTCGGATTGAGCGGAACGGGAAACGCGGCCCTGGTGGCGCTGACGCCGGGAGTGATCTCGACCGTGGCGGGTAAGGGGACGTACGGGTACCTCGGAAACGGAGGCGCGGCGACCAGCGCGCAGTTGGGCGCTCCAAACCGGCTCGCCGTCGCCAGCTCTGGCGACTTCTATATCGCCGATCACAACAACAATGTGGTGCGCAAGGTGACGGCCTCGACTGGAATTATCACGACCATCGCGGGCACCGGGGCCGCTGGTTACACCGGCGATGGCGGCCCGTCCGCCAGCGCTCAATTGAATCTTCCCGAAGGAGTAGCCGTCGACAGCGCAGGCAACGTTTACATTGCCGACGAAGGCAACAATGTGATTCGAAAAATAACCACTGCGACGGGCGTAATCACCACAGTGGCCGGCAACGGCACCTGCGGCTATGCGGGCGATGGCGGCCCCGCCACCAGCGGCCAATTGTGCGGCCCGGCCTACGTTTCCGTAGACAGCGCCGGCAACTTCTACATCGCTGACATGAACAACAACGTCATCCGCAAAGTGGCCATCTCAACCAGCTTGATTTCGACAGTAGCAGGAAACGGAACTGCGGGGGACGCCGGAGATGGCGGTCTGGCTTCCAGTGCGGAACTTCGGAGCCCAGCCGGCCTCGCCTTCGACAGCGTAGGCAATTTCTACATCGCAGAATCGGGGGGGAGCGTCATTCGCAAGGTGACCGTGGCGACCGGCGTGATTACGACGGTGGCGGGCAATGGAACCGCGGGATATTCTGGAGATGGCGGATTAGCGACCAGCGCTGAACTGAATGGCCCGTTTGGAATCGCCGCCGATGCCGCGGGCAACCTTTATATCGCGGATGCTTCGAATGAGGCCGTGCGCGAGGTAAACGCGGGAACTGGGATGATCGCGACAGTAGCGGGCAACGGAATCGTAGGCTACCTGGGGGATGGCGGCGCCGCAACCAGCGCGGAACTGGGCATTCCTACCGATGTTGCTCTCGACGGCCTGGGCAATCTCTATATTGTGGACGCGGGCGAAAATGTGGTTCGCATGGTAAACGTCGGCCAGTCGCAGTTGACCGCAGCGAACACAGCGTACGGTGCGACGACCACACAGACGGTGACCGTCTCGAATATCGGGAACATAAACTTGAACATTCCAGCGCCCGGCTTGGGCAGCAATCCCAGCCAGTCCGGCGCGTTTTCCGTGGACGCCTCCTCGAGTTGTCCGCAACTTACCTCCTCGGGTTCTGCGCAGACGCTGACCGCCGGAGCGGAATGCACCTATGTGCTGGATTTTGCTCCCACAAGCTTAGGGGCAGTAAGCGGGAGCGTGGTGTTGACGGACGACGCTCTGGGGATAAACGGATCGACGCAAACGGTTAGCGCCTCTGGAACAGGAATTGTCGCGAGCACCACAGCGACTATCAATTCGTCACAGAATCCATCCCAGTACGGACAAGGGAGCGCGACGGTGACGGTGGCTCCGACAAGTGGCAGAGCCGTGCCGGCGGGGACAGTACAGTTCAGCGCGGATGGAACTCCGGTGGGCGGGGCGGTGGAATTGAACGGCAGCGGCACGGCCACCTACTTCTTCAGCACGCTCGGGGTTGGAACGCACATTATCTCTGGGGTCTACTCGCCGGGTTCGCCCGACTTTACTGGGAGTTCCGCGACCGCGGTGAGCCAGTCGGTGATTGCAACGCTGTTGTCGGCAAGCATTGCGGGAACTCCGACCAAAGTGTATGACGGGACCACTACGGCCACGTTGAATGCGACGAATTTTACGCTTACGGGCTTTGCCGGCTCGGACGGAGCGATCATCACCCAGACGACGGGAACTTATGCGGCCGCGACGGCGGGCGCGCAGACGGTTACGGCCTCGTTGAGTTCGTCGAACTTCACCGCGAACGGCTCGACTAATTTTGCGAACTATGTGCTGCCGACGATTGCGTCGGGGCCAGGAATCATCTCGAAGGCGGGAACCGGCACCAGTCTTGGCGCGAGTGTTACTTCCATCCATCCCGGACAAACGGTGACGCTCACGGCTACGGTGGCGTCCCCTGCGGGAACTCCGACTTCGAACGTGCAGTTTTTTGACGGGACGACGGCTCTGGCCACGATTGCCCTGAGCAGTGGTGTAGCCGTAGATACCACGACCCTAGGCGCGGGTGCGACCCACTCGATCACTGCGGTTTACGGCGGAGACACAAACTTCACATCGTCTTCGAGTAGCGCGGTCAGTGTGGCGGTGGCTCCACAGGACTTTACGTTCGCTCTCGCTGCGGGGGCGCCGTCAACTCAGACGGTGAGTACGGGCGGAGCGGCGAACTACCAAATGGTGGCCGCGCCTTTGTACACTGCATTTCCGGGTACGGTCAGCTTCGTGCTAACCGGTTTGCCGGCGGGAGCGACGTACAGCTTCAGTCCGGCGACGCTCGCAGCGTCAGGTGGCAGTACTCCCTTGACGCTGACCGTGCATGCGCCCATGACGGCGAAGTTGTATGGGCCAGAGACGGGCCGGAGGTGGGAGCCGATGTTGCTGGGATTGCTGTTGCTTCCGCTGGCCGGGCGGCGGCGCATGCGATTCTTGCGAGGTCGACTCGCCAGCTCCGGGATGCTCGCCTTTGCGCTGCTAGTCAGCCTTACGGCTTTGATTGGGCTGAACGCTTGCGGTGGTGGATCGAGCCATAGCATATCTTCCCAGTCGCCGCAATCGCAAAGTTACACGCTAACCGCGACGGCGACGAGTGGTGGAACAGCACATTCGACGATCTTGACGTTGGTGGTGCAGTAAATCGGCATCGCCTCTCGACAATGGGCTAATGCGAGACGGGTTTGGCCGATCGCTGGTGCGAATCTTACGTCTGTGAAATGAGCAAGTCGATCAAGCCTTGGGAGTTGGCAAAGGAGGAAGTTGCCTCACAAAGCATAGGTAGGAATTTTCCGAAACCCCGGTTTATTTGTCTTTTCTCGAGCACGCCCTGCGGAGAGATTTT
>JBEKJF010000257.1:0-7038 GCA_050011375.1 Candidatus Sulfotelmatobacter sp. | reverse complement strand
AGCGGCTTGAAGAAATGATTCTGGCTGATTTGGATGTCGGCGGGTGTGGCAGTGGCTGCGCCGCCCCCGAACAGGATGTTCTCACCCGATGCTTCCAGGAAGTTATTCGCAATCTGGTATGGGCCACCAGGGTACGAGTCCGATCCGCCGGCGACTGCATGCGCGTCCGTGCAGGAGCCTACCTTCGAGGTGCAATGGAAGTCGGTGAGGAACGAGTTAATCACGGCGGTATTGGTCATGCCTCCCAGGGCCACACCTGTTGTGGTCTCATCCTGGGTTGTGCCATGCAGCCACGAGCGGTCGAAAATCAGCTGGTCCGCAGTCGCGCCTACTTGCGTCATCACCAGAGAACCAACGTATCCTGTCCCTGCGAGGCGAGTGATCTCCAACCCGATAAAACGATAGTAATTGGCCCCAGGTTCGAACTGGATCGGACCTGATCCAGCAACCTGGTTGTATAGAATTTTGGCCAGCACGTTTTGCGTGGAGACGCAATTAAATGGCGGTCGCCCGGGCAGTGAAGCCACTCCGGCGTAGCATGGAGTGACGCGGCTTCCTTCGGCGGGCAAGCTGGTATCCGGCGAACTGGTGCGAATGATAATCCAGTGCTGGTCGTCGCACGACTTCGCCGGCAATTTGAAAAGGCCGGAAAATGTCGCGCCCGCTTGCAATTGAATTGTGTCGCCACAGCTGGCGCTATTCAGCGCGGACTGGAAATCTCCTCCGGCATTTACAGTGATCGTGGTGCCGGGAGCTGGAGTGTTTGACATGGCGGTTTGCAGGTAGACGCGCGGTAATTCCGCTGGGCCATCATAGTTCCCGGAGGTCTGCGCGGAAACCGCCAAAGTCGAATTCCACTCTGCTTTGTGGGAGAGCGAATCGGTGACCTGCACTTGCAGGGAATAGTTGCCCGACTGCGTGGGTACGCCGCTGATTGCTCCGGTCGTGGAACTGAGCGCCAGGCCCGCCGGGAGTGCGCCCGAAGTTGAGGTCCATTGGTAGGTCCCGCTGCCTCCCGACGCTGTGATCACGGCGTCGTATGGCATTCCGATCGTTCCGGGCGGCAGAGAGATCGAAGTAATCCGGAGTTGTGAAGCCTGTGAAACCGCGGGAAGAATACTAAGCGTTGTCGAGCCCGTCAGAACCGCAGGTATTCCAGTGGGATGAAACGGAGACGACTCAGGCAGAGAAATGGCCGGCGCAGGAACTGGCGTGCTCGTCGCCGTAATGGTTGCCGTGGTAACAACAGTCACTGATGGAGCTTTGAACAGGCCGGTGCTGGAGATGGTGCCAATGTTCGTTTTCCACACAACGCCCGTAAAGGCCGTACCGGACACGGCCGCGGTAAATTGCAGGCTTGCCGATGATTTCACCTCCGCCTGCGCGGGCGTGACTTGAATGCCCATCGGATCGGAACCAGCCGAATTGGGTTGCGAGCTGGAAATCGATGAGCAGGAGGCGAGCAGGAACGCAATCGGCAACAAGAGCGCCAATTCGGCGCAATGAAGTTTGGCGCTCGACTTCTGGGTCCTACACGATTTTGGCTGTATGACCCGGGCAACAGGGGATGTGAGCACTAGCAACCCTCGGAACGAGAATGCGGACTACACGTTCGTCCTGAGAAAACTCTAAGCGTCGTAGGCAGGGACGCAAAGGTAACGTAAGGACCTGCCCTTTCCATCCCACGAGTGCGGCAAGGCCTTCTACTTTAGTTCTGTCCAGGGTGATGACGCGCAGCCAGTGGCGAGGGAAACAAGAGAACGAGGCGGTTATTGAGTTGAGCCGTTATTGAGTTGACCGGTTATTGCGTTGACCCGTTATTGATTTGACTCATGCCGAAGCAGAGCGTTTCTTAAACGGTCATAGGCGGTGTTGCCAAGTACTTCTCTCATCGCTCGACGCGATCGGGCAAGGAAATCCATTCGCCACAAACCTCGGCCGCGGTAAAGATTTTCGAATTCTGAAAGAGAAGTCGAACGCATGATGGAGACACGGCCGAGGGCAAAGGGATTCGAAAATGGCGAATTCGCCAGCAGCCTGCTGGTTGCAACCGTTCGATATCCAGCGTGACGGGCAACATCGGAAACCCGCTGGTTGTGCCGCCCGCCGGGGCAGGAGAAATGCTCGACCGGCTTGCCGATGAGTTGCTCGAGTTGAGATTTAGCCTCAACTACCTCACGAGTCATCTCTTCTGCGCGGAGATCGGTAAGGTAGGCATGCGTCATGGAATGGCATCCGATCTCGAACCCCATCTGACTAAGCTCCTGGAGCTGTGACCGATTCAAGTAGCCCGGTTTCCCGATGAATCCCGTTGTGATGTAGAAGGTGGCTCCGAAGCCAAGCTCTTGCAAGATCGGGGCGGCGCAGATGAGGTCCGTTTCCGAACCGTCATCGAATGTGATGGCGACGGTGTCCGGTTGATAGCGCAGCGCTTCCTTCACGCATACTCCTCGCCATCCCTGACTCTTGATCAGTTGCATCTGGGACTGAAACTCGGAAGCGTGCAGGACATAACGCACATATCCCGGCTCAGTCTGGCACAAAGGGCGGCCAGGGATCTCGAGTTCGTGGTACATCAAAAATACGGTTTGGCGTTGTGCCACCCAATCCCTCGCACTAAGGCAATCTTCTGGCGATGCGCAGCTGGGCTTGGGGATTGCTCAGCCTTTGACCAGTTCGCGGTCAGCGCTGCCATCTGCCACTAGATCATAGCCCAGTTCTTTCATGGTAGATCCCCAGGCGTGCTCAATGGCTTGGACCGCGTGCTGGGAAAGCTTACTGCGCCACCCGCCGGATTTGGCCTCGCGCACAAACGGAATGTCTTTCCGCGAATCCTTCGTGGTCACCCACCGTTCGGCTTGGGTTTTTTCCAGGGATTGCATGTGCTGGGCGGAGCTTAAACTCACGGCACGTTCGACACGTTCCGGCGCGGCATCAATTCCGAGCACGGGCGCTAAGCCCGTGAGTACCTTAGCGGGATCAGCCAGAAGGTCTTCATAGCGAACCAGCGAGAATCCGGGTTTGCCTCCGCGCAGACGTAGCCAACTCAGAACATGGTCCTCCCAACATCCGACACGATCGGCATAGGGAACCACATCAGCCGCGAGAAAGCGGGCGACGAACTCATCCATCGGGTAACCATCTGGAATCACCCGAACCTTAAGGTTGTAGAAATAAAAAGAAACGGCAACGTCCCGGGGATCGCGCACGATGTAGATCACGCGGGGATAGCGCGGATCGAAGCACTCGTGGCTTTTGAGGAAGCGTGGTAGTTTCTGGAGGCGCCGATCCGGCAAATTGTAGATCACGGGCACCAGTTGTTCCACGTTATCGAAATTAACCGGATCGTCCTGCAGGAAGTTACCGAACAGAAAGCGAGACCACGTGCTGCCGGAACGATAGTAGCTGACGAGAAAGATATCGTCGGGAAACACGGTCAGGGATCGTCCCGCGGGAAGTTGGCCCATGGCGCATGCCGCCACGGTTTTCAGATGAGTCAAAATTCGACTTGGCTTTGTCACCTTGCTCCTTCCGGAAATCGGCGGTCTCTATGCCTCTTTCCCATATGTCTCCACGAGGGCGACCGATATTTCGTCTTCCTCATTGGCGCCCAGCACGCCCACATCCCAGGCGCGATGTGTCCAGAAAACCCAGGCCAGGCCTACACCGTAGACGACGCTGGCAATCGCCAACTGCACCAGAAGAGGTCCCAGGCGATGCGGGATATACCAGCGTTGCATCAGCAAAAGAACGATCACCAGCGGAACACACATCGCCGCGGGCAGGACGAACGCCCGATTGAGATAAGTCGTCAGCTTGATTCCCAGCAAGTGGCAAAGATGACGGGGAAGGAAAAAAATCATGGAACAAGCGAGCGGAATGGCGGTGCCAATGGCGTCCCCCATGATGCCGTAGGGCCGCACCAGAATTACGCTCAGGATCAAATTCGACGCGCCTTCAGCCAGCACCACCCAGGCCCAGGTACGATGCTTCGCCATCCCCCAAAGGGTGCGTCCTGAAGCGGACTGGGCCAGCATCAAGGTGGTCGGAAAAAGCAAAACCAGCAGGACCGGATAGCTGGCCGCGACGTATTTTGGCCCCACCCATGCCTCTATGACTGACTTACCCAGGATGGTAAGGATGGCGGTGATGGGAAAGATGATGAAGGCACAGGCGCGATTGCCGGCCACAAAGATTCTTCTCAGCCCGTCCATGTCCCCGGTGGCGTCAGACTTGCTCGCCATTGGAATGAAGAGCTGAGCCAAGCTGCTGACCACTTCGCCGGCATAGTCGACCAGGCGCGATCCAATCGTAAAGTAGGTAATGGCGGCGGAGGAAACAAACGTCCCGATCACCATGGCATCCGTTTTAAAACGCAGCCGGCCTGCCGCGATGATGATGAAAGTCGTGGAACTGTAACTGGCGATGCGCTTTAGACTCTCGCGGTCGAGGTAGCTCCAGCCTAAGGTCAAGGGCAGGATGCGGAGCACGATGGCGGCATTGACGAGGCCGGACAGCAACGGCAGTGAAACCGTGATGAGGGCAACGGTCAGCAAACCGAAGCCATGCCGGAGAGCCAGGACGATCAGCAGCGCACGCAGAAGCGTGGAAGTCACACTGGTGAAGTTCAGAACATAAAACCGCTGCAAGCCTTCCAGAATGCCGCCGAATACACCCAGCGGAAAGCCCAGAGCGACCGCCGACCCCACCACCAGGAGCAAGTATTGCGCGAGAGAAACGGAATTGCCGGAAATGCGGAAGATCGATGCCGCGAACAAACTGAGTGTGATCGTAATCGCGATCGCCAGCGTTCCGATTCCCGCATAGGAAAACAATGCGGTGTTAATCAGATGGTTCAACTCGTCCGCTTGATCGGTGGCGGAATACTTCGCGACATAGCGAACGATGGAAGAGCGAATTCCCAGGTCGAAGAGACCGTAATAGCCAGTGATGGAAAAAATCAGCACCCACAGGCCGAAGGCGTCATCCCCCAAATGATGAAGGATGTACGGCGAGAGAAAGATACCGACAAGGATGTTGATGCCGAGTGCAAACCAACTCGAACCAAGATTCTTAAGAATCGCGAGTTTTTCCAGCTTCTTCATCGATGTTTAATCGGCGTCCCGGATGGATACGGAAACGCTCGCGACTCATTGGCGTCCTTCTACAAGGATCTTTCTGTCGAGAGCTCGGGCTGTCGCGTCGCAAGACTGTCTTCGATGGCGCGGGCGTCCCCAGCGGGGATGCTCACGCGCGCCATGCAAGCGGCCAGTTCTCTGCCCAGCACGCCTACATGTGGTTCGCGGAGCAAGTAGAGGTGATCGAAATCGATCTCATGAATTTCTACTGGACCGGTGGTCCGCGCGCCCCATCCCATCTGCGGGTCCTTCACATAGTAATAAGGCTGCCTGGGACGTTTGAACAAGATTACCGGCGCGTGGAAACGGGTGGGAGTGTATTCGGGCGGCCAATAGGTATCGCGCCAGTCAGTACGAGCCTGTGCCTTGCCTAGCAGCCGCTGTATTCGATTGGTGGCTGCTTGCTTGAAAAGTCGGAGTTGTTCGGAGACACTCTTGCTTCTCGTGTCGCGAAGGCGCTGCTGCAACAAGGAAAGTTTCCACAACCACCGCCGCTGGCTGTTCTGCAGGACCCAGGTGTCGATGATGGCGAATAGAGCAACCTGCTGGCCGCTCGATTCAAGTTCGTGCACTACGCGCTCACCGATGTGGACGCCATCGCACAGACCCCCGAGGCAATACGGACCCTCCGGCTGAACACCTCGAATCGCAGCGGCATACTCGGTGGCCATGGATTGCATTTGCTGTTCGGTGTAGGGATTTTGACCGACGATGGGAGCAAAGCCTTGAATCTTGTAAAAGGCTTGCCCGGAACCCATGTGCCGCGCCAACATGGCGTAGCCTAACGCTTCCTCAGCTGGCGGGACGATGGCAAAGAAGGGAAGGCTCCTGTCATCCCCACGCTGAATTTCCATCGCCACTGGATCGCCCGCGCCTTCATCCTCAGAAACGAGTTGTGCTAAGGATTCGACGGTAGCGGCGCGCAGCAACGCGGAGAGCGGGATATCCCGGCCAGTTATGTCTTTGACTTGGGCAAGCAGGCGAGCCGCAGTCAAGGAGTGTCCACCCAGAGCGAAGAAATTGTCTGCCACTCCAACAGAAGCCAGGCCCAGAACGCTTGCGAATGCGGAAGCAATCCTGGATTCCAACTCGTTGCGAGGCGCGACCGCTGTCGACGAAATTGCTTCCTCCGAAGGTGCTGGTAAAGCCTTGCGATCCAGCTTACCGCTCGTGGTCATAGGAAATGCTTGCACCACCACAAATCTGGAAGGCACCATGTACTCGGGAAGCTTGTCCTTGATCTCCCCCCGGATTCGGTCGACATCCAAAGCCGCACCCTTGTCCGGGATCATGTAGGCCACCAACCGCTTGTCTCCGGGATTATCTTCGCGCAGAATTACGGCTGCTTGTCGAACGCCCCGGGATCTTCCGAGTACAGCTTCAATTTCGCCGAGTTCTATCCGAAAACCACGCAGCTTGATCTGGTGGTCGATCCGGCCCAGATATTCCACATTGCCGTCGGGAAGAAATCGGGCCGAGTCACCAGTTTTGTACAAGCGCGCGCCAAGCATCGCGCTATAGGGGTCTTGAATGAACTTCTGTGCGGTCAGATCGGGTTGGTTCAGGTAGCCGCGGGCCAGTCCGATCCCCCCGATATGCAACTCGCCGGTTTCGCCAATAGACACCGGTTCAAGGTTGGCGTCCAAAATGTAGATTTGAGTATTGGCGATGGGCCGGCCAATCGGAACCACGGTTAGGTGGCCGCTGCGCTGGCAATGCCAATAAGTCACATCGACGGCTGCCTCGGTTGGACCATACAAGTTGTGCAACTCGGCGCCCAGCTTCTCGAAAAAGCGCTGTTGCAATTCGTAAGGCAGCGCCTCCCCGCTGGCAAATACTTGTCGCAGGGAGCGGCAACGTTCCAAGCCAGCAGTGTCCAGAAAAATGCCGAGCATTGAGG
>JBEKJF010000256.1:0-9182 GCA_050011375.1 Candidatus Sulfotelmatobacter sp. | reverse complement strand
CTCCTGGCCGCCGAGAATACATACATCGAGACGCACTCCTCCGAGGTGGATCAGGGCGGCACCATCCGCGTCATACGAACCGTCGGCTCGCAGAGCATCCTTAAAGATCTTTTTCACACGGAAGTGGCTCACTTCGAGCGCAAGAAATGGCCCGTACTTTCGGACAATCAAATCACAACGGCCGATGCTTTGCTACAACGCGAATACGTGAAGACGCTTCAGCAATTACGAGCCCAGGCAAAGGACTCTATGGATCAGGGTGCGGTCACGGCCGACGATCTTTCCAGCGTGGAAGGAACTTGGCAGACCTACCGCGATGCCTGGGTGGAGTTTGCGCGTCTCCGATATTCTGCGGCGGTCGCTGTCATCCGCGCTGAAATCACGCTCGATCGATATCGCCTGCTGAAGACTATCCGGTAACTGCCCGTCGGTGAGCCGTACCCGTTCAATCGACCAGCCTCCGCCGCAGTTGCTAGTGCAATAGCTGAAAATACCTTCGCGCCTTTTTTACATCACGCCCGATCTGCTCGCGCAGCGCCTCCACCGACGGGAACTTGATTTCATCGCGCAACCGGTTCAGAAAACAAATCTCGACTTCGCTCTCCGGCGTCAGTTCAATGGGATGAAAGCTCAGCAGGTGAGTTTCAATGGCAAATGAATCCGCGCCAAACGTGGGACGATTGCCAACATTGGTAACCGAATCAAAGCGCTCGTCTGCGACACGCGTCCACGTGATGTAAACGCCGTCCTTGGGAACCAGTTCTTCGTAGCGAGCCAGGTTAATCGTGGGCACAGTGTACTTCGAGCCCAGCCCGCGCCCGCGCCCCGGCGTGCCCAGAATCGAGAACGGACGCGCCAGCAGATGCCGCGCCCGGCTCACTCGTCCCTCGCCGATCAGTTTGCGAAGATGGCTGCTCGAAACCGGCTCGCCGCGCAGCTTTTCTTCCGAATAGACTTTTACTTCAAAGCCCATCTCCTGCCCGAACTGCGCCAGCAGATTCACGTCGCCGGCGGCCTTGTGCCCGAAGCGGAAGTTGTAGCCTTCATGCACTTCCTGCGCATGCAGTTTCTTCTTCAGGATGCGCTCGACGAACTGCCGCGGCGTCATCAGCGAAAGATCGCGCCCAAATGGCAACACGAGCACCGCATCAATGCCGGTGGTTTCGAGCAAGCGAAGTTTTTCAGGTACTGGACTTAGCAGCTTCAATCCCGAATCCGGCCGCAGAATGCGCGCCGGATGCGGCTCAAAGGTCACCGCAACGGCCTTGCCACCGGTCTGCCGCGCGCGCTGCACGATTTCGCCCAGCACATGCGCGTGCGCCCGGTGCACTCCATCAAAGTTGCCCACGCTCACCAGCGACGGCCCAAAGCCCGCCGGAACGTCATCGAGTTTGTGAAAGACCTGCATAATCAACAATCAAGACCCAGAGCTCACCACAGAGGACGCGGAGAAAATCTTAATTCTTGTCAGAACCCTCGGATCCTCAAAGTTCCTCCGCGTACTCTGCGCCCTTTGCGGTGAAAGTTTTTGCCTTTTGCCGATACTCAAACCTCAAACTCCAGCTTCATCCCGTCATACGCCAGCCGCACGTTCGGCGGCAGCGTCGCATTCGTCGCCTCATGCGGAAGATCGTGGCAAATGTGGGTGAAGAATGCGCGCTTCGGCTTTACGCGATCGACGATGCGCAGTGAATTTTCGACCGTCGAGTGCGTCGGATGCGGCTTGTGGCGCAGCGCGTCCAGAAAAAGAATGTCGAGCCCTTCGAGCTGATGAAACGACGTCTCGGGTATTTCGCTGTGATCGGTGAGATACGCGGCGTTTCCAAAACGGTAGCCGTAAATCTCCGTCTCGCCATGAATCAGCCGCACTGGCTCGAAGCGCGCTCCGAAAAACTCTACCGTGCCATCAATCGGCTTCAACTCAAGCTGGGGCAGGCTACCATATTTGTAGTCAGCGTCGAAGATGTAGCTGAACATCTTGCGCAGAAAAGCTGCCGCATCCGGACGCGCGTAAAGCGGCAGCTTCGCCGGCTTGTGATAGAAACTGAGCGGCCGCAGATCGTCGATGCCAAGAATGTGGTCGGCGTGCGTGTGCGTGTAGAAAACCGCCGCATACTCAATCATCACCGAGGGACGCGTGCGCCGGTCATGCGGATCAGTCGAGCAGCAGACCGCGCAGTCGCAGCCGAGCGTAGGCACACCCATCGAAGTACCGCTGCCAAGCACGGTGAGAGTAGCTTTCATGAGTTAACCATCATTTTTGCTCGTGAGGAAAAGTGGTCAGTGGTCAGTGGCTAGTGGTCAGTGAAAAACCTCTCGGACTGGCCACGGGTAACACATCGCTGATTCGAACGTCCGATGCTGCCGGCACTCTCAAGTGGTTTCACTGACCACTGAACACTGACCACTGCCTTACCTACCGATGGTACCTGTCGCCGCCCCAGGTTGCGGTGGGCGAGACAGTGCGTTGGTGACTTCCACGTAGGCCATGCGCACTTCGTAGAGGCTGTTCTGCAGAAACGCTTCTTCCGTGGGAGTGAGATTGCCCTTGGTTTTTTCCGCGATCAGAGAAAGCGTATCGATGCTTTGCCGCGCGCCTATGATGTCAAGGCGAGGCTGGCCGCCTTGCTCGTGCATCAATCCCAGCTGCAACATCGCCGTCATGTACAAGGACGCGAGGAAGCGCTCGAAAGTCATCTCAAACTCTTTGGCCGAGCGTCCGCTGAGTTCGACGCGCGAATCCAGATCTTTCGACGAGGCGCGGTAGGCATCGGCCTGAGCCTGTTGCTCGGACGCGGTGGGAGCGGGAGGGATTTCGGGTCCAGTTGTTTCGTCGGGCGCCGCAGGGAACGCAGCGACAGGGTTCGCAGCGGGCGCAGTTTCCGGGGCCGCGGTTTGATTTGAAGTGGGGGCCGCGGCCGGAGGCGTCGTAGCCTCAGGCGGCGCTGTTTCTTCTGCCGCATCTTTCCGCAACTCTCCGTCCTCGGTGAACAAGCGGCGGTCGGTTACAGTGAAGCCTGATTCTTGTCTCTTCTCAGCCATAGCGTTATGTCCTTATAAATCTTTCTTGCCGAAATGTGGTTGAAGCTCTTCTTTGCGTCCTTAGCGGATCCTTGGCGTCCCTGTGCGGTCAAAAACTTTTCCTAAAGCTCATGCGACTGAAGGCTGTGAGAGCAAGTTTTCCGCCCGGCCCGTCGCGATGCCTTCCAGTGGCAACTGAACCACGGTAGCCTTAACACTGCCGATCATCACCTCGCGCCCTGGCACTCCTACTTCACGCCGGATGTACCCCAGAGCGACAGTCTGTTGGCCGGATGCCGCGCCCACCAAGGCAACGCTGGTAATTTCGCCCACTTCCTTTTCGCCGGAGACGATTTTCTCCCCAGCTGCAATCGGTGCCGAGCCTTCCGCTACGAAGCCGGTAAATTTGCGATGCACGTTGCCGCGCGAGCGAATACGCTCAACAATTTCCTGTCCAACATAGCAGCCTTTGTTGAAGTTGAGAGCGCGCGTCTGCTCAGTCTCCTGCGGTAGATCGCGTTCGCGGATATCAACGCCATAGAGGGGAATGCCAGCCACAATGCGCTGCATTTCTAACGCTTCACTGCCGATGGGCGTAGCTCCTGCGGCGATCAGTGTCTCCCAGGTCTTGTAAACATCCTGAGGCGCGAGCCAGATTTCATACGACTCTTGCGCCGCGTCTTGATCGCGGATCACCGTGCACCCGACGCAGTCGCAATCGCAATTGCACTGCGGAGTGATCATCTGCAACGGCTCCAGATTTGGAACTTCGATTCCGGCCTTGTTCACAATTGCGCGCGCGTTAGGCCCAGCGACGCCCAGAGCAGTCTGCTTGTCGCTTATGTTCGCGACCTCAACATCGTCCATGATGATGTAATGATCAAACGTGGCGATAATTTTCTCGACCTGGCTGCGATCCGTTTCGACTATCAGCCTTTCACCCTGGTTGTAAACATACATATCGCCCAAGATGCGGCCCTGCGGGTTCAGCAGGAAAGCATACACGCCGTGACCAATGGCAAGATCGCGAATGTTATTCGTGACCATGCCATTCATCCAGCGCACGCGGTCGCCTCCCGTAAGGGAAATCCAAGCGCGAAAGCCGAGGTCATAGATTCCACAGCCGTTGCGCAGGGCTGAGAACTCGGCCTGAGTATTGGTAAACTGTGCTGTTGTGGTAGCCCCAAGATAATCGGATTCGACGAGCGGGTGCATTTCGTTCTCAGGTCGCACGCGCAGAGCCTCTTGGAGAGGAGTAGGGGGCATCGGAATATTGATTATAACGAAGAGAGCAGTCGCCAACCGTCAGTTACCAGTTTCTTGTGAAGGATGCGCGGAGACAAACTGGCAGCTGGCAACTGTTTAGATTCAGCAACTTCCACCAAGACTCAACAACTTCCACCGAAAATCAACGACTTAGCGAGAAGTTAACGCTAGAGCGGTTTCCGTTCGATTCTGGCGGCTCGGGCTTTCTGGAGGATATTCGGGTCCACCCGAACCCGGAAAGTCGATACACGCGCTCGCTAGGTGCCCTAGCGTCGATCTGTCGCACGGGCTCGAATGGGGATCTGAGCTTTGCACCCCTCGCGGGGGGCGGTCCGGCATATAGCTAGTAGTAAAGATTGACGGCAACCTACTCATTCGGCTTGGCTTGTGTTAGCTTTTTGCCGTGGACCCGCAAAAACCTTCCAAAAAACGCATCGCCGTCATTCCCGGAGACGGGATTGGCCAAGAAGTCATTGCGCAAGCTCTCAACGTGATCAGGGCATCGGGCGCTGATGTCGAGATCAGCGAATTCGACTGGGGCGCCGACCGCTATCTTCGCGATGGAGTGACGGTTCCTCCCGACGGCTTCGCCATGCTGGGGCGCGACTTCGATGCAATCCTGGCGGGCGCATTCGGCGATTCGCGTGTCAAGACGAATATCCACGCCAAAGAGATCCTGCTCGGCATGCGCTTCAAGATGGATCTCTACGCCAACGTGCGGCCGGTGAGGCTGCTCGATTCGGCCCTGTGCCCGCTAAAAGGCGTTGAACCGAAGGACGTGGACTTTGTCGTCATCCGCGAAAACACTGAGGGCGTCTACACCGATGCCGGCGGCGTATTCAAACAAGGCACGCCGGATGAGATCGCGATTCAGGAAGACATCAACACGCGCAAAGGGGTCGAGCGCATTATCCGCTACGCGTTTGAGTATTGCGAGCGCCACACCAAGCTCGACGGATCGCCGCGTCGCAGTGTGTTGATGTGTGACAAATCGAATGCCATGACGCATGCCGGCGGCTTGTGGCAGCGCGTGTTCAAGGAAGTGAGCGGCGAGTATCCGCAGATTGCGACGCAGCACATGTATGTGGACGCGCTGTGCATGCAGATGGTGCGCGATCCACGCGGCTTCGATGTGATTGTGACCAATAATATGTTTGGCGACATCATCACCGACCTCGCCGCCGGGCTGCAGGGCGGGCTGGGCATGGCAGCCAGCGGAAATATTCATCCCGGGAAGACGTCGATGTTTGAGCCGGTGCATGGGTCGGCGCCTCCGATTGCGGGCAAGAACGTGGCGAATCCGTTTGGCGCGATTCTGACTGCGGCCATGATGCTGGCGCATTTGGGGTTAGCGCGCGAAGCCGCAAAGATTGAAGCCGCGGTGCTCGAGGCCGTGCAGCAGAAGAAGACTACGCAGGATGTTGGCGGGAGTCTTGGCACGCGCGAAGCCGGGGAGTGGGTAGCGAGGCAGGTAGGCCGCGCGACCGTGTCACCCTGAGCGAAGCGATAGCTTCGCGTACGCGAAGCCGTCGCGCAGTCGAAGGACCCCTACGCAGATGGCAGTGGCACGACGGTCTCAGGGAATTCTTCCTCGTGTGGCGACGGCACGATATATATGCCTGGGAAAATCGAGTGAGGCTGCGCAGTGAGAACTCCCGGCTGGGCCTCTGGCAGCTTGAGCAGGCATGGGGTCCTTCGACTTCGCAGTCGGTTCGCTATCGCGAACCGCCGCTCCGCTCAGGATGACATTTCATGATGTGCACTCATTGTGCCGTCGCTCAGCGCTTGCGTCCCACCAGTAGCGCCAACTCGCGCCATTTCCATTGGCAGTCCACATCGACGAAGCCAATCTCGCGCAGCCACTGCAGTTGAGTCGCTACATCCAGCAATTTGTTCGACGGGTCTTCGTGCTTGACCGTGTTGCCGGTTCGGTGCAGAAATTCCTCGTGCAGGCGCTGTGTGGGCGAGGCGATATGTTCGAGATTGCAGAAGACTCCGCCGGGGTTGAGCATGGCGTGAATCTCCGCGTACAGCGCGCGCTTGCGTTCGTGGACGAGATGATGAATCACGAAGCACGAAACCACTGCGTCGAAGTTTCCCAGCGCAGGCAGCGGGTTGTCCAAATTGTGAGCGACGATGGTGACCGAGGAATCTGCGGCGAAGCGTTTGCGGGCAGCTTCGAGCATGGCGGGCGAAAAGTCCAGGGCTACCGATTCGACGTCGCTGTCGAGCTCAGACTTGGCCAGCGCGAGCAGGCGCCCGTCGCCAGTGCCGAGATCGAGGATGCGGCGTGCAGTCTTCGGAATAAATTCGAGAAGCGTGGCTTCGCCTTCGGTGCGATGAGGGATGGAATCGGCGCGCCCCAGATAGTCATTGGCATGTTCGGTAGAAGTCCAGAGGTTGACTGGCGAGTCGGTAGCCATGTTTGTCCTTAGAGTTTGTCCTTGAAGCCAGTATAGGCAAACAGGATAGACTCGTTGCTAATGGATATCGTTAAGCTGCTCGCAGAGGATTTATGAAGTCGATTCTAGCGGTTGGACTGCTGTTGGGTTTGAGCGCGGCGTGGGCTGGGGCGCAGGATCAGAGTGCTTCGCCCGGGCAGACTCCGCCAGATCAAAATCAAAATCAAGATCAAAGTCAAAAGCAGCCGGACAAGCCTGCTCATTCGACAGCCTCAGGCCAAGCTCCTGCTTCAGAGGACAAAGAAGTCAAGATCACTCCGCGGCAGGCTGAGGAGTTGTTTCACTCGGTCGATGAAATTTTAGCGTTTGACAGCAAGCAGTCGGGGTTGCCGATTAAGAAGCAGGTCAAGCGGCGGCTCACCAGTCGCGATGAAGTCGAGTCGTATCTCACGAAGCACATGAAGGATGAAGATGTGAAGCGCCTGGAGCGGTCGTCGCTGGTGCTGAAGAAATTTGGATTGCTGCCGCACGATTTCGATCTCGAAAAGCTGATGGTGGCGCTTCTGCGCGAGCAGGTGGCGGGATACTACGATCCAAAAACCAAGACGGTAAATCTGTTGGATTGGGTCCCGATGGAGGAGCAGGAAGGCGTGATGGCGCATGAACTCACGCATGCGCTGCAGGATCAGACGATCAATCTCGACAAGTTCATGAAGAAAGGCGAGAAGGATCTGGGCGAGCTCAAGAAAGATCCCACGCCTGAGGATATTGAAAACGATGAGATCGACGACGCGCGCGAAGCCGTAGTCGAAGGACAGGCTGAGACCGTGATGATGCAGTACGAGTTGGCGCCGGTGGGTCGCTCGATTGCGGATTCTCCGGAGCTGGTGGAGTCGATGGAATCGCAGATGGCGAATGGCACCGACGACTCAAAAGTATTTAAGGACGCGCCAATCTTTCTGAAAGAGTCGCTGACGTTTCCTTACAGCTACGGCATGAAGTTTGTGATCGCGGTGCTGGAAAAAGGCGGCAAGGAGAAAGCTTTCGCGGGCACGTTGGCGAATCCTCCGCACACTACGCGGCAGATTATGCAGCCGGAGACTTATTTGGCGGGCGAAAAGATTGAGCCGATGCGCGTTCCGGAATTCAAGCGCGACTTCAAGGATTACGTGAAGTTCGATATTGGGGCGATGGGCGAGTTCGATGTTGCGGTGTTGCTTGAACAGTATGCGGGCAAGAAGTTGTCGGACCGGCTGTATCCGGAATGGCGGGGTGGATATTACTATGCGGCGCGTCCGAAGAACGACGCGACTGCGCCGTTGGGGCTTATGTATGCGTCGCGGTGGTCGAGCGCCGAGAAGGCTTCTGAGTTTGCCGAGATTTATGCGCGGTCGCTGAAGCAGCGGTACAAGAAAGTCGAAGAAGCGGGAAATACTTCATCGGGAGCGGCGGATGGGCAGCATCCAGAGTACAAGGTTGACTTGCTGAAGGGCCGTCATGCGTGGACTACGGAGGAAGGTACGGTAGTGATCGAGGAGCAGGGTGATACCGTGCTGGTGTGCGAGAGTTTGGACGCGGCTACTACGGAGACTTTGGAGAAGGAAGTGTTTGGGAAGTGAGGCAGGCAGCTATTAGCTCTTAGCCCTTAGCTTGCTGATCCGCACATTCAGCATTTCATTCATCACTTTTTACTCGATTCCCTCTTGTTTTTTCGTCTTCCTCTGTTGCTCCCAGGAAGTGCTGCACTTTTGCTGCAACGGTAAATTGCTTGCTGCTTCGCTCGACGGTGAGCGTGTATTCTTTTCCGAGTTCGCCCGCTAGTCTGGACCAGACTTGTCCCATGCTGGAGCCGGCGACGGGAATGTTGTCGATGGCTACGAGGTGGTCGCCGGCCTGAACTCCTGCCACGGAAGGCTTGCCTTCGTAATCTGCGATGCCGAGGATAGTGAAGCGTCCGTCTTCTTCGGGACGAAGGGTGAGGCCGATGACGTCGAAGTCAGGAACGTTGAACATTCGGCCGATATCAAAATAGACGGTCGAGTGAGCGTAGTCGATGCCGACGCGGTAGTTGAGCAGGGCCTCGGAACCAAGAAGGCCTGCCGTGGGAATGCCGGCTCGCTTTTCGAGAGAAGACATCCGATCTTTCGGAATTTCAACCACGGCGGTATCTATCAGGAAGAGCGGTCCGAATTGCAGGCGATCGAGACGCATCAGTTTCCAGTTTGGCTCGTCGTCTGATCCCCACATATTCGCGGGGCCGACTGCGCCGGTCAGGTGGGGCCAGTCGGGGTGAGCGGTGGAGAGTTTGTCGAAGAGGTCCGCTGTTAGAAAGCTGATGGACGAGCCTAAATCGAGCGCGACATTGTGTTTCTTGTTTGCGATTTGGCTGGGGACCTGGATGAGGCCGTTCGCGGGGTTCACGATCACCTTCGCAGTCACGCCATTAAACTTCAGCGCGCCAGGTTGCGCGATGGTGAATTCGTGCTCGGGGAA
>JBEKJF010000255.1:0-7084 GCA_050011375.1 Candidatus Sulfotelmatobacter sp. | reverse complement strand
CGCATCGGCGAAGTGGCGACGCTGTGCCGTCTGCCGGCTTATGTGTTGCGCTTTTGGGAGAGCGAGTTTACGCAACTCAAGCCGGTGAAAAGCAGCACGGGCCAGCGCATGTATCGAAGGCGCGACGTGGAAAGCGTGCTGCGGATTAAAGAACTGCTTTACGAGCAGGGATTCACCATCGTGGGCGCGCGGCAGCAACTGCGCTCAGAGGCGAAGAATGAAAAAGGGCAGGCTGCGATTCCATTCCCCGCGCAGTCAGGCGCGGAAATTCAGCACATCCGGCAGGGTTTGCGGGAGATCTTGAGTCTGCTCTCCGCGAGGCGGACGGGCTAGCAGGTGGCAGGTCTTAGGTGCTAGGTCTTGGGTCATGGAGTTGAGGTTCCTGAGACCTGAGGCCCAAGACCGGGCAACGTATGACGGCAGTCTTTACGCCACGCGCTCCGGCGATGTCTTCTTGATCTTGCCGGCGTCAGCGGCGTCCAGGCGGATGCGGCTTACGCGTGACGTTTCCTGAATCAGATTTTCAGTTAAGCTGGCGCGATCGCCCGCCATCACCGATCCTGCGGCCAAAGCGAAACGCAAGGCGTCGGCCTGATCCTCGAAATACAGAATGACTTGCCCGGACATAAGAACCCCCGTGTGTGAACTACTTGCAACTGCGGCTTGGAAAGAACTGCGACGAAGGGCGGCACAACGGCCAGCCTGATAGCTGGAAGCCTTAACTGGATTGTGCGGGAGAGACGGCTTCGGTCAAAGTGCTTTTCTTGGTTCGGGCGGGGTTCTGGTTCTTATGACCTAACACGTAAGGCCTAAGACCCAAAAGATGAATGGTCGGGACGGGCAGATTTGAACTGCCGACCCCTCGCACCCCAAGCGAGTGCTCTACCAGGCTGAGCCACGTCCCGACTAGGAAGGAACCCGCTGCTTTGATTCGCGGCGGATGGGGTTGACTCAAGCAGTTTACACTACGCTGGGCGAATTGAGCTCGGGGTTGGGGCTGCGCGGAGCCGTTTGGCTTACGCGCTGGGGCAGTTGAGAGGGAGATCCTTCGCTCCGCCTGAAGAGCGGCTCCGCTCAGGATGACGATGTTGCGAAAAGTCTGGCGAACCGCCGGCGCTACCGCTTGCGTTTCGATTTCTTGGATGAGGGTTTCGTCGATGGCCGCGCGGGTGCCTCTTCCAAAATGGCGAACTGGATTTTCTTCTCCACAGGATCGATACGATCCACCAGGACGCGAATTCTTTGTCCGAGGCTGTAGGTGTTGCGCGTGCGCTGGCCGATGATCTGGCGCGTGTTTTCGTGGAAGGTGTAGTAGTCGTCGGTCAGCGTGTTCAGCGGGACCAGGCCTTCGACAAACATGTCGGTGAGTTCGACGAAGAAGCCGAACTTGGTGACGCTGGTGATGAGGCCGTCGAAGTCTTCGCCCACGCGGTCCTGCATGAACTTGACCTTTTTCCATTCCATGAGTTCGCGCTCGGCATCGTCGGCGCGGCGCTCGGATTGGCTGGACTCTTCGGCGATCTCGTGCAGTTCTTCGAGTTTGATGGGGCCGGCGAGCGGCTCGTGCGCTTCGCGATGCGCGGCGTGGTCGCGGCGCTTCGACCAAGGGGAAGGCGCGTCTGCTTCTGCGGGGGATAAAGCCCTTTGGTCTGGCGTGGCGCTTGACGCGGAGCTGAGGCGCTGCTCTTCCACGGCGACGGATGCGGCAGGAAATATTCCGACCGGGATCTCGCCGTCGTGAATCTCCGCCGATTCGCGCAGCACATCTTTTAAGATGCGATGCACGATCAAATCTGGATAGCGTCGGATGGGAGACGTGAAGTGGGTGTAACTCGTCGCCGCCAGCGCGAAGTGGCCAACATTTTCTTCTGAGTAGCGTGCCTGCTTGAGCGAGCGCAGCATCAGGTAGCTCAGGATGCGCTCTTCCGGTTTGCCGGCGATCTTCGCGGCTAGCTTTTGGTACATGCGCGGCGTGATGTGGACATCTTTGGGAACTTCGATGGTGCGAGCCTGCTTGCCGGTGCCACGCGCGGCGCGGCGGTCGCTCTTGAACTGCACACGGTGAATGGGCAGCGGGCCTACGCCCAGCGAATAACCGAAGGTCGCGGCGATCACTTCGAAATCGTAAACGCGCTTGGCGTCGGGCTTCTCGTGAATCCGATATAAAGAAGCGATGCGTTTTGATTCAAGATATTGTGCGACGCATTCGTTGGCCGAGAGCATGAACTCTTCGATCAGACGATGAGCGATGTTGCGCTCCGAGCGAGTAATGCTTTTCATCAGACCGAATTCGTCGAACTCGATGACCGGCTCCGGCAGGTCGAAGTCAATCGATCCGCGGCGCTGGCGCTTGCGGTTGAGAATCATCGCGAGATCGCGCATGAGTTCGAATGTAGGGACGAGTGGCGCGTAACGTTCGCGCGCTGCAGCATCGCCTTCGATTACGGCGTTGACGGCGGTGTAGGTCATTCTTTCAGCCGAGCGGATCACACCTTCACACAACTCATAGCCGACGATTTCGCCGCGTGGATCGATTCGCATTACGCACGACAGCACGAGCCGGTCGAGGTGCGGGCGCAGGCTGCAGATGTCGGTAGAGAGTTCGAGCGGCAGCATGGGCACGGCGCGGTCGGGAAAGTAGACGCTGGTGCCGCGCAGGCGCGCTTCCTGGTCGAGCGCGGATTCGGGCGTAACGTATTGGGCAACGTCGGCGATGTGGACCTGCAGCTCGAAATTTCCGTCTGCGAGAGTGCGGACCGTGACGGCGTCGTCGAAGTCCCGCGCGGTTTCTCCGTCGATGGTGACGATGGGTAGCGTGCGGAAATCGCGGCGATGACGAAGTTCTTCTGACGGGATAACAGCGGGAATATTCTGCGCCTCTTCGAGAGTGGCAGCGGGAAAGTGGTGCGGGAGGTGAAATTTGCGGATGGTGATTTCGACGTCGACTCCGAAGTCGTCTTGCCGGCCAAGAATCTCGATGACGCGGCCGCGCGGATTTTGCGTGGGCGTGGGCCAGTCGGTGAGTTCTACATCGACGACTACGCCTTCCAGATCATCCCATTGCGAGTGGTGGGCGGCTTCGTCGCCGAGTACGCGGTCGACGGATCGTGGCGCCGACGTCTCGGTGGCCTTATTGTGATCGTCTTGCTTACCAGAGCGGGGGCGGGACGCCCCCGCGACAGCCGCCGGGGACGGCGGCGCTACACTTGCGTCGGGACGCTCCATGCCGGGCGGAATCACGATATCCATCGTGATCTTGCTGTCGATTGGCTTCACGAAATTGTGGCGGGGGCCGTAGTGAAAAATTCCGACTACCGTGGGGTGCGCGCGCACTACCGGGCGCACGATTCGGCCCTCGGCGCGGCCGTCGGGACGAATTGCAGCGATGTCGACCAGCACGCGATCTCCGTGCATGGCGTTGCCGATCGCGTGCGGCGGGATAAAGATATCTCCCGCGAGCTTCGACTTTAGGGCGGGGCTCAACGAGCTTGCGTCAGGAATAACAAAGCCGAAACCGTCGCGGTGCATGGTGAGGCGGCCGACGACCATATTCTTGTCGTTCTTGCCGGCGGCGGGTTGCGGCAGGGCGTAACGGTCGGAATTCAACTGAACGAGTTCGCCGGCGGCGACCAGCTTCTGCAGTTGCTCGTCGAGCTGGCCGCGGGTTTCTCCGTGCAAGCCCAGCTCGCGCACGAGCTGCTTGAATCCGGCGGACCGCTTGGGCTGGCGGGCGATGTGTTTCAGGATGGTTGAGTCGGAAAGCATGGGGAAGCTGTCAGCTATTAGCCGTCAGCTTTCAGGATACCGCACCAGCGGTGACTTCTTTTATTTCGGCGGAGGAGGCTGCGCGGAGAGATCGAGATTGTGCATCACCAAGATTTCCCAACGCCCCGCATTCTTCGCCATCACGAAATTCAGAAGTCCCTCTCGGTCCGGCCGCGGACTGCCTTGCGCGTCGATAACGCCGGTCATTTTCCAATGAACATCGACGGCTGCAATGTCGGGACGGATAAACCGTGTCTTGACGTCGGTATATTCCTGGTGACTCTTACTGAAGATGGTGGCAAACACGGGCGCGTGGAAGTCTTCGATCTTCTGGCGGCCGCTTGCGCCGATGCCGCGCACGTTAGTGAAGTCGGCGTCTTCCGCGAACACTGCCGCAAAGGCCTTGGCATCGTGATGATTCCATGCATCCATAAATCGATCCATCACTGCACGGATGGCATGCTCGTCTGTTTCCGCACTGGTCTGTGCGGTGAAAAGTAGTGGAAACAACAAGAAGCAAATTGTCATGATCCTCATCGTGCTGCCCTCCTCGTGCAAACTACAATTTCCAAGCTGAATGTGTCTACCAGGTGTCCCCGCCGCCGCGTGGTGGCCAGGTTCCGAGCATGCGCCGGATCATTGCGATCTGGCCGGTGTGATAGCTGTTGTGCGCAACCATCTGCCAGAGTACGGCTTCAAGCGTGCCCGCTACCTTCTTATCGCCTTCGTGCACCGTTTCGATCTGACGGTCGAGTTCCTGCTGCGACGAATTCGCCAGCTTCGCGAAATCGGCCAACAGTGTGACTAGATGCGTTCTTGTCCGGTCCCATTCTTCCGGATTCATCGAAGGTGTAATTGGAAAGCTCTCCGAGTTGTGCTCAGGATACGGAGGCCTCTTGCCGCGAATACGGCGCAGTTCGTAGTCCATCCAGTAATTCATGTGGAAGACTAGTTGAGCGATCGAGTGACGGAAGCCTTCTACGTGGCGCTCCGCTAGTTCGGCGGAAAGATCCTCAACGCAGGCGACAGGATCGGCGTGGGCACCTTTGCCGTGGAGAAGTTCAGTCAGTGCGCGGGAAGACATGGGAAATCAGGTCTTGGGTCTTGGGTGCTAGGTCTTAGGATATTAATTTCGATTTCCCGCCGCAGGGGGAATCCGAAGCCAAATAGCCTAAGACCCAAGACCTAAGACCGCCTCGCGAAATACTTCTCTTCCAGAATTCTGCGGTGATGCATTTCATGTCCTGCGATAGTGTAAGCCAGCGCGCGCACGGTCACTTCATTCTTGTTGGCGATGCCGCGGCGCGACCATGCGGGTTCGTCGAGATTGCGCAACAGCGAGAGCGTGGCGCGACGCACGGCGATGAAGTCTTCTACGAGGTCGGCCAGCGGACGCTGTGCGAACGGACCATTCTGCACGTAGTCATCCTGCTCAAAGCCTTCTACCGGAGTGGCGTCGGAACGTGAGATGCGCAAGGCGCGATAAGCAAAGATGCGCTCGGTATCGCAGACGTGGCCGAGAACTTCCTTCGCGCTCCACTTATCGGGCGCGTAGCGGAAGTCTCCGTCTTCATCGTTGCGACCGGAGAGCAGGAGCATGGTTTGACGGCGCTGCTGATCGAGCGTGTCGAGAATGTCCTCGCCCTGAACTAAAGAAATGTAACGGTCGTAGTAGGGGGCGTATTCGCCAGGCTGTGGCCGGGCGATGATGAAAGTTGCAGGAGTGACGACTGATGATTCGGACATAACGTGCTCCCTGCGATGAGATCTTTGACGAACGAGTTCGAGAAAGGTACGAGCCAAGAGCATACTCCGAGAACGATGTGGAATTGTTGTCTGGCAAAGTTTTTTCGGGAATCCTTACACGGTGGGAAGGTCGAAATGGGAGGGAGAGCGGGTTCGGTCACTATGTTCTGACCCACACCGAAGGACGTACCAACCTAGGAAACTATGTTGAAAATAAAGGCTTTTCCACAGCGCTCATTTTGAGACAGGGGAGTACAATTCGATTTGGTCACGCAAGTGCGGCGCGTGATCCCTAATCCCAACCAGGAAAGGAACTTTTCATCCATGTGGAAGCCGACGAATCAGCCTCAGACCCCCGGGCGGCCAGCCGAGCCGGAGCGTCCAACCATGTCTAATCCGAGTATGCCCGCAACTATGGCGAGTGAACCCGCCCCGGTTGGCCCGCGTCCCGCGACTTCGACCCCCACCACTAGCGCGGACCAGGCGACGATCGGCAAATCGCTGGTGATCAAGGGCGAAGTCACCGGATCGGAATCTCTCTACATTGATGGACGGGTCGAAGGTTCGATCAGCCTGGCTGGCAACCGCGTCACGATTGGGCGTAACGGCGTGGTCGCGGCCAACATCAATGCCCGCGAGATCGTCGTGCTCGGCAAGGTGCGCGGCAACCTGACGGCCAGCGACCGCGTAGATATCCGCAGCGACGGTTCGCTCACCGGCGATGTAGTCGCGGCGCGCATCTCGATTGAAGACGGCGCCTACTTCAAGGGCGGCATCGACATCCGCAAGGGCGGCACGCCGGCACAGACGAAGCCCAACGGCGAGGACAAGAGCGCTCCAACGCCCGAGCCGGCAGCGGTCGGCGCTCGCGCGTAGGCTTTTCTGTAGTTTCGGTTTGCGAGTTTCGAAAAGAAGATCAGCGGCGGAGTTCGCAGCAAATGCGAATGTCCGCCGTTTTGTTTGTCTGCTGCTGGCGGCGCTGGCGCCACAGCGATGCCAGAGGAGGTGGCAATGGATCTAGGTCTTCGTGGCAAGTGTGCCGTGGTGACTGGTGCCAGCAAGGGCATCGGCCGCGCAATCGCGCTCGGTCTCGCGCAGGAGGGAGCGAACGTTGCAATTTGCGCGCGAGGAGCAGACGCTTTGCGCGATGCGGAACGAGAGCTGATCGCGCAAGGCGGCAGGGTCTGCGCTGAAGTGTGCGATGTTGGCGATCCGGGGGCCCTTGGCGGCTTCCTTGAAACAGCCCGGCAAGCGCTGGATCGTGTCGATATTCTCGTCAACAACGCGTCGGCATTTGCCATGGGCGACGACGAAGCGGGATGGGAGAGCAGCTTGAACGTCGACGTCATGGCTGCTGTACGGGCTTGCCGGAAGGTTGTCCCTTGGGTGGCCGGGAGTGGGGGCGGATGCATACTGCACATTTCATCGGGGTCTGGTTTGGAGGCAGGTTCTCCCCTGCCTACGCAGCGGCGAAGGCGGCCCTCATTAGCCATTCGAAGACCTTAGCGGTTGCCCTCGCTCCGCGGAAGATCCGCGTCAACGTCATTGCGCCGGGATCGATCGAGTTCGCCAA
>JBEKJF010000254.1:0-7138 GCA_050011375.1 Candidatus Sulfotelmatobacter sp. | reverse complement strand
ATCGTTGTTGAGATCGCCAAACGCCGCGCCGCGATGCGCTGCTGGAACCGAAAAAGATTTCCCCGCCTTTGCACTCACATCCTCGAAAACCATCCCGCCTTTGTTGCGAAACACACTATTGGGAAGTGCGAACGGCCGGTGCGCCAACTCCATGGCATTATCCAGAATGTCGGCGTTGGCGGTGAACAGATCTTTGTTTCCGTCGTTGTCGAAATCGAAAATCCCCGTTCCCCACGCCGTTGAGCGGCTGGTCAGCGCACTCAGCCCTGCCGTCGCGGTGACATCTCGAAATTGACCGTCGCCGAGATTCTTGTAAAGCGGAAAAGCTTCCCCAAACATTGCCGTTTCAAAAATGTCGGGCTTGCCGTCGTTGTCGACATCGCGAAAATCTGTGCCCATGCCCGCGATGGCTTTGCCGAAAGCGTTGTACGCAACCCCTGCCGTCAACGCAACATTCGTAAAAGTTCCATCCCCGTTGTTGTGAAGAAGATAATTTTCGAAGGTGTCGTTGGAGACGAAGACATCGGTGAAGCCGTCATCGTCATAGTCGGCAAATGCTAATCCCATTCCTTTGCCGACATACTGCGAAATGTGGGACTGCTCCGATACGTCGGTAAAAGTTCCGTCACCATTGTTGTGATAAAGAATGTTCGGCGTTCCCAGAAAATCGACCGGCGAGCAATAGGCTGGAAGCCCTTGCTGCACGCAGTGCGCCGCAGTTTTGATGTTGTAATTAAGATAGTTCACCACGAAAAGATCGAGCCGCCCATCGTTGTCGTAATCGAACCATCCTGCGGCTACCGACCATGCCTTGCCGATCTTGGGCACCATGCCGCCGACTCCCGCCTTCTCGGTCACGTCCGTAAAGGTGCCGTCGCCATTGTTGTGGAAAAGCTGGTTGCGGTTGACACCGGTCACATAAAGATCGACGAACCCATCGTTGTCGTAGTCACCGGCGGCCACTCCCATGGAGTAGCCGATGCCTTGCAGTCCGGCCTTTTCAGTCACGTCCGTGAATGTGCCGTCGCCGTTGTTGCGAAAGAGCCGGTTCGAGTAACTGGGATCGTTTTTCGCAAGCGACGGAATCGCCGCGCCGTTAGTAAAGAAGATGTCGAGCAAACCGTCGTTGTTGTAGTCGAAAATCGCGACGCCGCCAGCCATAGTTTCAAACGTATAGCGCTGGGGACTGACGCTATTGTTTAGTTTGAACTTGATCTTCGATTTTTCGATGACGTTCTCGAATTGGATCGGTCCGGCTGCCTCTGTTTTCTTTGCGGATTGTTTGGCGGTCAACGTTCGGCTGCGCTGGTTTGCCTGATGCGGCTCTTGAACGGGCACGCCCGGTGAAGCTTGCGCGGGGCTGAAAAAGCTCCATAGCAGGCAAAGGGCCAACGGAAGAGCGAGAGCGATTTCGGTGCGCCGTATGATCAAATGCAGCCGCGTCCAACAAAGAAAAATCTCACCAGGGCAGAGAGTAGCACAGGCGTCAGCATCGGTCGATCTGCGGAGTAAACTTCAGTGCGAAGTTTCCAATTCTTCCATCGCCACCCGGGCTTCTTCCAGATTCGGATCAAGATCGAAAGCTCTCTGATACGAGATCAACGCTTCCGGCACGCGTCCCGCCGCCCGCTGCAGTTTCCCCAGTTGAAGATAGAGTCTCGCATCCGGATGCGCGGCAGCCGCGCGAGAAAGCGCCGCAATCGTCTCCTGCAGAGACGGCATCTTCTCTTCCTTTTCGACTCGGGCAAGGCCCTTCAGGGCATCCGGATCGCCGGGATCAATCTTCAAACATTCGTTGTAATCGTTGCGCGCAAGATCGAATTGGCGCAACGCCCGGTGTACTCCCCCGAGGTTGATCAATGCCCTCTTCCTCAAGAACTTGCTGTGCGTCACCTGCAGCGCCGTCTGATATTCCTGAAGGGCCTGCTGCATATTCCCTTGCGTCTCGCGGCAAAAGCCGAGGTCGATGTGCCCGAGAGTGTCTTCCGGATAAATGCGCACGGCATTCTCAAAATGAAGCCGCGCTTCTGTGGAGCATTTTTGCCCGGTCGTTCTGAATGCCTCCGCCAGCACCGCCGTCCCCACAATATCCTCCGCCACGTAATTGTCTGGAGTCACTTGCAAGGAGTGCGTGAATAGGACGAAGCTGCTTTCCCAGTATCGCAACTGCCTTCGAGTCAGAAAAGATAATACGAGCAGAACTGCACAAGCCGTCGCCACACTCCAACGGAACCCAATTCCTCTTGCTTGCGCTAAGTCCGCGAGGCCCCATACGGCTGCGATGAAGAGTCCCACATAAGGCAGATAGGCATATCGATCGGCCATTCCCTGCTCGCCCACCTGAACGATTCCGATCATGGGCACCAGCGTCCCCAAATACCATAACCATCCGAATAAAAAATAAGGTCGCGCCCGCCGCTCCCGCCATACTAGAATGCTGACCGCGGTTAAGAACACCAGGCACAAAATCGCCTGCCAAATCGCCAGCCGCGAGCCTTGTGGCGCATAGAAAACTGAAAGGCGCGCCGGCCAGATAAATTTCCACAAATACATCACATACGAAAAAAGCGCGTTTACCACGCGGTCTCTCAGCGGGAAAGCCTCCATGGTTTTCATGGCCAGCCGGCGCTGCGCGATCACCGTAACCGCGCAACTGGCTGCGCTCAGCGCAAACAGAGGCAGCTTTTCCCTGAGCAAGCGAAGCGGTGAAGACTGCGGGAAAGGCAGAAGCGTTTCCGAACGGGATTGCCGATCTTCGCTTCCTGGCAGCTTGATCCGGTGCAACGGCCAGTAATCCATCAACAGCAGAATGAACGGAAACGTCACCACCATTGGTTTGGCCGCAAGCGCCAGCGCATAGACGGCGTCCACGCACGCGTTCCGGCCGATGCCAGGTTTTCGCGCGTACCAGAGATACGCCCACAGTGCGAGCAGCATCAACAACATGCTCAACACAGTTTTCCGCTCGGCCACCCACGCCACACTTTCAACATTCACCGGATGTAATCCAAACAGCAGAGCAACCATGAGGCTGCGCCCGATCTTGCCTGTCATGCGCCACAGCAGCAGAAACAAAATCACCGCGTTGATGGCGTGCAACAACAGGCTGGTGAAGTGGTGCCCTCCGGCATCGAGGCCGAAAACGTCACAATCGAAAGCATGAGACATCCAGGTCAGCGGATGCCAGTTTGAAAACTCCATGGAAGTCAGCGCCCAGCGAAGGGTTCCAAGCGTAAGCCCTTGCTGAACCTGCCGGTTCTGGCTGACGTAATCCACATCGTCGTAAATGACAAAGGGATGACTCAACACCGGTAAGTACACGGCAAAAACAACAACCGCCAGCAGCAGACAGAGCGCCCATGTACGCCACTGATCTTCTCGTGGAGAACGCCGCACGGCGACGGCCGCCTTGTGACGTTCTTGCCGGGACGAAGATCCCGCCTTGCGTGGGAAGTTTTTCTTAGGCATTGCGCCAGTAAGGAATTACGAAGAGTCAGGCCCTCATGCAGGCTCGAACTCTAATCCAATGTAATGGAAATCCAGCGGCAATGCCTGGATGCGGATTCTGTAAGGCCACAAAATCAAAACCACCAGAGGTTGTGCTCAAGGCCATACAGTCCGGATGCAAACTCCGGTGGTCTACGGAGCGATCTGGTAGACGCTGCCAACCCCATAGGCTCCGCCTTGAGCGGTGCCGTAGAGATTGCCGTCGTTGTAGTAGAACAAGCCACCAGAGGGAAACGCAGCGCCGCCGCCGGCGTCACCAAAGCTAAACAGCAAGCTCTCCGTCCAGCCGCCACCGGCAGCGGGAGCGAGTTGAAAAACGGTGCCATCGTAGTTCGTTCCGCCCGCGCTGGTGGTTCCGTAGAGATTGCTTCCGACCGCGGTCAGATTCGCTCTCGGCGTTGCTCCGTCGACGCCGTCGGTATTGAAGGAATGAATGATGGTCTCCCTCCACCCGGTACCTTCTTTCACGAGTTGGAAAACGGTGCCGTAACCGTAGGCTCCGCCGTTATACGTGGTTCCAAACAGAGTGCCGGAAAAGATAATCACGCCGCCGTCCGGGTTGGAACCATCCGTAGAAGGCCGAGGGAAGAAAGAATGGATGACCTGCTCTTGCCAAGTGTCGCCAGTTCCACGCGCCAACTCGAAGACCGTCCCTGCGGAATGAGCGCCGCCATTGTAAGTTGTCCCATAGAGGTTCCCGACGGCGTCCATGACCAGCGCCTTCGTTGGATTCCACCCATCGGTTTTATCAAAGCTGTGCAGAACTTTTTCGGTCCAAGCCCCGCTGGAATTCTTTCGTAGCTGGAACACTGTGCCGTATCCGTAGGCGCCTCCTTCATTGGTGACGCCATAGAGTTTCCCGGAAGCATCGAAGATCAGGCCGCCGACAGGATAGCTGCCCTCGACGTATTTGAAATTGTGAAGCACGCTATAGGTCCAACTGCCACCGGATGAAGGCGTCATTTCGAATACCACACCGTAGCCGTAGAGCCCACCGTAAGTCGCGATGCCGTAAAGGTTGCCAAAGCCGTCGACTGCAAGACTTGTCTGACCTTCAGTGCCGGTCGTACCGTCGAAATTGTGAATGACTTGCTCAGTCCATGCGCCGAAATCGAACGGTGACAGCTCGAACACAGTTCCGCACACGCCGTTGCAATTGCTTCCTCCTTCCTCGGTTGTGCCGTAAAAGTTTCCCGCGGAGTCGGCGACGAGGTTGGGTGTGTATGGAGTTTCTCCGTCACTGGGGTAGGCGCCGAAGCTGTAGATGACGGTTGCCTGCGCGCTGGCATTGGCAACGGCAACCAAGGTGACAGCGGTGAGGGTCAGACAAAGAATGAGCTTACGTTGAAACTGACGGTTCGGCACGGGATGTTCTCCTGTGGTCGGTGTGAGAAGGGCGCTGCTACCTTGAGGGAGGACCCAAACTATAGTGCAGTTTTTATTTAGGTGTCAAGCTGAACCCAGCATGGGCAGTGTATCAGTTTGAATTTTATTGCCGGCCAGAAAGCCTGACCCAAGCGACTCGCAATCCGAGGAAGAGTAGCGCATAGACGGCGCAATTCAATACAAAGATCAACCCTATGTTTCGCAGTGGGATCGAACAAGCAGGGCAGAGCACGAGTCCCAATATCAGCCACCAATGCCTAACATCGGCCTTGTTGAGAATGGCACTAAGGAGAAATAGCTCGTGGGCAAATCCCAGCGCGCCGATAACTGCGCCGATAATTGATCAACTTATTAGCGGTACTTTTCCCATGTGCGGAATACTCTCAGGCGCTCTTCTTGTAAGCCCCGCGCTTTGCTGGGTTCGGAAGATAATTGTCGGCCATCAAAAGTCAAACTGATACATTACCCGAGCATCACTGATCGTCGCTGCCACCGAATTTCCAAACTCCACCGCTGTCATTCTTTGCCGTCGGAGACGAACAGACTAGATCCCTGATAGTAAGCGGTGCATGCGTACGAGCGCAGGTCGTCGGTGACGAAAATCTCTCCTTTGGACAGGATTTGTTGGAGGAGTTGTCTGTTCGTTGTTGCGCGGGGGTTGCGGATTTTGCAGGAGTTTGCCGGACTTGCCGAGCTATCTTGTTGAAGGTCTTTGGAATCAGCGCCAGATTGGCGACTCATAATCCGTAGGTCCGTGGTTCGAGTCCACGCGCCGCCACCAATCTCCTCAACACTTTGCGGCAGGTCGGGAGGAGGCTTCATTTCCTCTGATCGCGTATCCGACCAAGCAGCGAATCGCTGCATACTTGTGAGCTTCAAAAAGCTTCGCATGCATTTTATTCACCGCTTGCCAAATGAATTGTGTTTGTTGAACCAGTCGAGGGCGACTTAAGTATATTGGCCAACTTCGATGAGGTGGCCGTCGGGATCGCGCATGTAGCAGCGCCACTCCTTTGGCGGCAGCCTATCTTTTATTCTTTTGGGGATGAACGCCCAAGTCGTGCCAGGACGTTTCCGCGAGGTTGACGCCATAGTGGTCTGCGGCCTTCTCGATGTTCGCGAAAGCCAAAGCACGGTCGGCATCGGAGACGTCGATGACTTGATCGAAACGCGCAACGGCGTTGCGCACATGTTGTGCGTCGGTCAGTGGTTCTTTACGCTGCTTCGGAAACGCGTAGACGCTGTCGGGCAGGTCGCTCTGCGTGGTCAACGTTCCGTGTTTCTCGTGGGGTTTCCAGGTCGCTTCCGGCATTTCTTTGCCATCCTTTCTTTCAACTGTCGCATGGTTTAGGAAATATTACTGGTTCAGCAGCGATTCCCAGTTGGCCGGCACCCTGCCTGCGGGTCCAGGTACGGGCTGACCGGCGGGATGCGAATGCGGCGGAGCCAGCTCCCCGCCCCTGACCATCCCCTTCTTCTCGTAGTCGTAGAACCAATCCTCACCCGGCTCGAAGCTGGCAATGATCTGGTGCCCGGTGGCTGCCGCATGCTTGGATGCATGCTGGCTCGGAGAACTGTCACAGCATCCGATGTGCCCACACTCCGCACAGCGGCGGAGATGAAACCACCAACTTTTCGGTGATGCCAGGCACTCGACACATCCGTCGCCGCTTGGCTTCGAAGTGGGGTTGATTCCGGGACGATCTTTTTTCATTTTCGATTTTCCTCTCGACGTTTTATGTGAAGCGACGAGTTCACGCTACCAGCAAAATTTTACCGCTGCTGCCCTTTTCTGCGACTGCCTGGGCCTCGGCCGCCTCGCTGAGTGGCAGCTTCTGGCTGATCGGGATTATCAGCTTGCCATCTCGTACAGCTTCGGCCATGAACTCGAGTGTTTTCCTGTCGAACTGCGAGAACACGTGCGCCACTTTTACAGATGGATATGTCGCGGCGTTCTGTGGCGGCTCGACAACCGATGCATACACTCCTCCCGGCTTGACCTTCGCGATCAGTTTTCCGGCAAGCTTTCCGCCGACCGTATCGGCAACTGCATCGAGCGGCGGAAGATTCGCAATCGCGGTGTCGTCGTCGGTTGCCACCACCTTATCTGCGCCAATAGTCTTCGCGTCATCCATCTGCTTCGTCAAAACCCCTGCGATCACGGTTGCACCACGTTGCTTCGCGGTGAATACCGCCGAACGCCCGACGTTTCCTACAGCACCTACGACCAAAACCGCCTGGCCCG
>JBEKJF010000253.1:0-7192 GCA_050011375.1 Candidatus Sulfotelmatobacter sp. | reverse complement strand
CGTTGGAGCGCGGCGCTCGATCGCCCGCGATAACGCAACCGCCGCACGGCGAACTTGCGTAAACGTCCAACGCGGTTCGATACGCGCATTCACGTGCATGCCCCGCGAACCGCTGGTTTTCGGCCAGCCGCGTAGGCCGACTTCATCGAGAAAGCTCTGCACTTCAAGTGCGACGTGGCGAACATCATCCCAACTAACGCCGGGGATCGGATCCAGATCGATGCGCAGCTCATCCGGATGATCCAGATCGCTCGATCGCACCGGATGCGGGTGCAGTTCGATGCAGCCAAGGTTCACGATCCAGGCAAGTCCGGCCGCATCGTCGACGACGATTTCTTCGGCGGTTCGGCCGGAAGGGAACGACAAAGTGACGGTACGCAACCAGGCTGGGCGATTCTCTGGCGCGCGCTTCTGATAAAATGCCTCCGCCTCGGCGCCGTTGACGAAACGCTTGAGAACAATTGGCCGATCGCGAATTCCAGCAAGCGCACCCGGCGCGACAGAGAGATAGTATTGAACAAGTTCGAGCTTGGTAACTTTCGCCTGTAAGGAAAAATAAAGCTTCGCAGGGTTCGTGACTTGGACCTCGCGCCCTTCAATCGTGAGCACCTTGTTGTCTGATTCCTTTGCCACAAGAACAAGGCTACCACTCCCGGGAATGGATCAAACGCGGACAAAGATCGCGACCTTTCCTGGCTCAATACCTTGCATGCGCGGGGGTGTCGCAGGGCGGCCAGACGCTTTTGTTCGCGGAGACGGCGCTGGGGACCAACTATGCCGTCTGCCTGAGAAAGACCGATGGTTCCGCGGTGTTGCGCCTCGGTGAAGGCTGGCCCGCAGACCTGTCGGCCGACGGCAAGTGGGTGCTTGCTCTGATGCAATCGGCACCGCCGAGGCTCCTCGTCTACCCGACGGGCGCTGGCGAGACGCGACAACTCGAACGGGGCAATCTGGAACACTACGCCACCGCTCAATGGTTTCACGACGGCAAGAGAGTGCTGATCTCCGGCAATGAAGCCGGCAAGGGCACGCGCTACGTGCAGGAACTTGGCGGAACGCCACAGCCCGTGACTCCGGAAGGCACCAGCGATGGCTTGCTCTCCGCCGACGGGAAGCTCATTTTGGCGCGCGGGCCGGATGGAAATTACTTCATATATCCGATAGCCGGTGGAGATCTGCGGCCCGTGCCCGGACTCATGCCGGCCGACATCCTCCCCCTGTGGAGCGCAGACGAACATTCGGTGCTGGTTTATCGTCGCGCCGAACTGCCCTGCCGGCTCGAGCGTGTGGACGTTACAACCAGCCATCGCACGCCGTTCAAAGAGTTTGCCCCGGCGGACCGTGCCGGACTTCTTTCCCTACTAGAAAGCTGTGTAGAGCGAATTGACAGTGCGGTGCTATGTGCACCGCAAGAACATGGCGCCCAAACGGAGACTATTGGAGCCACGCTCTTGGTTTCGGCTGAATACGGTGGGGTGGGTGCTCCGTTCATTCCCGATTACGCTACCGTAAATTATTCTGCCCCAGAGGTCGGCTGGGAGGAATTTGGGGTCAACAAGCAAACGAACACCGTCGGCTGATGTGACATCTAATCTATAACCCCGTTCAATCGCTACTCCGATCTCTGTCTGTTGTCTCGTCACTTTGCGATCAACAACAGCAGCCCACGACCGCATAGGCTATAGCCTTGTCCAGCAATCGAGTCCTCTGCACCGGGAGCGCGTACTTGGTTCGGGCCTTCGGCCCAGCTGCAGGTATCAGTGACGCGGTACCAGTTCGTGCTCGCGCTGGGGGACGGCAAAGTAAAATTCACGTTGCCGCTCCAGGCGTTGTAGGCGACGTAGACGGACGAATAACTGTCGCCTAGTGAACTGCCACTCAACTGATACGCGATGGCGTGATTCATGCCATTGTTGAAGTAGGTCGCGTCCGGTGTTGTGCCGGCCGGCGTCCACCAAGCCAACTGCGGGCTTGAGTAGAAGTTGAGTGGGCGCAGCGCAGTGTGAGCTTTGCGGAAGGCGATCATACCCTGCACAAAAGCGTTAAAGTTGCTTTGGTCGCCGGTCCAGCTGTAGTTGAGCCAATTGGCGATCGAGTCATCGTTGTAGGGATTGTTGTTGCAGCGGAGACTGCGCAGATATTCGTCTCCGCCCGTCATCAACGGCGTGCCGGCGCTCAGCATCAGTAAGGCGAAGCCGACGCGTGCGGCGGCGCGCTGAGCGGTGGCGGCACCGTTCTGGTCCCAGCTGTAATTCGTTGAATTGCCCCCGTCCGAGGGTCCGTAGGGCCACGCCTGATTGTTATTGGGGCCGTTGCAGCTGTACAGGTCGTCGAGCGTGAAGCCATCGTGTACAACTACGAGATTGGTTGAGTTCCATGGATTTCGGCTACCGAACAGATCGGACGAGCCGGCGAAGCGCGTCGCCAATTGGCCGGTGGTAATGGTTGCGACGCCCAGATCATTCTGTGCCTGCCGCAGCGTGTCGCGATAGTGGTCGTTCCACTCCGACCAGCCTGCCGGAAAGCCGCCCACCTGGTAGGAATTGCCACCAATCGCCCAGGGCTCGGCGTACAGATCAACCCCGCTGCCGCCGGTGGCTGGACGCGGTGGCAACTCCCGCAGGATGCGGTTGATCGCTGTGTTGCTATCAGTACTGCTGAAGTTGAAGCAGCCCACGCTGCAGCTATTGCCCAGCACGGAGGCGAGATCGAAACGGAAACCATCCACACCCATGGTGTCGCGCCAGTAGGAGAGCGAATCGACGATGAGGTTTTGCGCGACCGTGTTATAGGTGTTGTAGTTCCCGCCAGTGCCCGTATTGTCGTAGGAATACTGCATGTCCGACGTCAGTTCGTAGTACGTTGGGTTGTCGAGCCCACGCCAGGAGTAGATGGAGTAAGTTGTGGGGTCGTTCGCGTTCCACGCCCCGCCTTCGGCCGTATGGTTATAAACCACGTCGATGTAGACCTTGATGCCCTGGTCGTGGAACGCCTTCACCATGGCCTGAAACTCGCTGGTCGGACCGCCCGCAGCCTGATTCGAAGCGTACCGGCGATCCGGTGCGAAATAGCTCAGCGTTGAGTAACCCCAGTAGTTCTGCCCCGCCGTCGAGTTCGGTGTGTTGTCGTTTTGGTCATTCTGTGTTTCCTGCACCGGCAGAAATTCCACCGCCGTTACTCCGAGGCTCGCAAGATACGGCACCTTCAACGCGGCGCCAGCGTACGTACCCTGCATGGCCGCCGGGACGCTACTATCGTTCTTTGTCAGGCCACGCACGTTCACCTCATAGATAATGTCGTCTTTCTGCGCGCGCATGGGCTTTGTGCCTACGCTCTGACTAACTGGCGTCCACAAGATGCTCTTAGGCGCCATGGTGCCAGTGTCGCGGTTGCGGTTGCTGGCACCAGAGGCATAGACCGTGCCGTCAGTCCAAGTAGCGTTGACCGGGTCTCGGCTGATTTCGTGCGCATAGGGATCGATCAGCAGCTTGTTGGGGTTGAAGCGGTTGCCTTGGGCGTCCACGTCCGAGATGAAGCCAGCGCTGGAACCACCCGTGGTCCAACTGCTGGAGAAAGGCCAGTTCGGTCCCCAGGCGCGATAACCGTAATACACCGGCCCGTTGATGCCGGCTGCCTGCAGCGTCGCCACCGGTATAGAAACGGAAAAGATATTGGTACTGTTGTCGGCACTGAGCGGAAAGCTAAGCACCTCGGGTGAACCCATGGGAGATGCATAGAGGTAAACGTCAATTCGCGTGGCGCGCGAAGAATAGACCCGAAAGATAACATTACTCTGAGTCGAGTCGTAGCTTGCGCCTAAGCCGTAGGCGTTGATTGTCGCCACGGCAGGCCGGGCGAGAAGCAGAAGCCAGGCAAGGGTAAGTGCGAACGCAGCCATAATACGCATGATTGGGCAGTCCTCATTTTTATCTTAATATTGTCTGCTCCGCAGGAACTACTGCGCATCCCCGTCGATTTTGGCCTTCACTAACTTCGCTTCTTGTTCGGTGGCGAAGCGGAAAGGATTCGCGAACCCTTAGTACAGGTCTGAAACCTGTAAGAACCGACGTTTGCGTGAGTTGCGTGGAATCAAGAGGTTTAAGAATTCTCTGCGACTGCTTGCTAGCCGCGGAGTCCTCGCTAACCTGTGGGGGTTCCAAAGGAGTTCGAAGGCGAATCCTTGGCGATTCTGTGGCCGAAAGTGGTCACTTCGGAGCTAATGAATCGGCCTGGTTGGCGTGTGACTGCGTGCTTGCCACGCAGTCCAAAGCGAAAAATCTTTCTGCGGGCTGTGTTTATTAAAAGGCGAATGACTGGCGATTCTCGGCAAGCGCCCAACTTTCAACAGGCCGACTTCCCATTATTAACCCGCCCAACTTCCTCGAAGCCGTTTCTGGATAGCTCTAGTCTCTGCACTTCTGACACCACGGCGGCACTCCGAGTAGTGGCTAGGAAAGCCACCGAGAGGGGCCGATTAGCGGTGATGAGAGTGAGGCAGAGGTTTCCGTCCGACGGAGAATGCTCGGCCGCTTGCTCGTTCCGAGCGTTCAGGGTTCGCTTTCAACATTCGCTATTGACATTCTGGAATTCTGGGACTATTTTGGACGCCAATCGGCGAACAGAAAAGTGAAACTCGCGTAGAGTTTCGCTTTCGGGGGCTTCTTCTCGCCGACTTTCCCAGGAATCTATTGTTGGTTTTGGCGCGAACTTGGAGCGCTCGGGCGGAAGTGTCCGCAACCGTCAATGGAACACTATGCTCCAAGACCATCCCAGAAACCGCTGGGACTGTCATCCGAGCAATCAAGCACTCGCGTCAGGAGCGAACCCGCCGTAAACGCAGACAGGTTCTCGACCACAAGGCTTTCCGAAAACATGCACGCCCGGCATCCCCCATGGCACTCCGCAGCGGGCGGGCTGATTTTGCAATAGGCGCAATGGAGGCAACATCTGCAAAGACAGCATCAGGAGGTCACCGCAGATTCCGGGTGTGGCCGTAGCCAACGGCGTTGGGAGTAAGCATGAGTCGCTTTCTAAGTTGGATCATACGAACCTTTAGGCTCGCGATTTCAGTGGCTCGTATTTTCTTTGATTCGTTTAAGAGAAACTGGCGCAGGCACGTGATTGCTCTATGTTTCCTTTTGATTGTGACGGTGATTGTCGTCGCCAGTGTCTCCAAGATCTATCGGTTCTGGGACGTAGGTTCTAACTCCTGGTTTGATCGCCTTAAGGGTGAGGGCTGGGTGTTTCAGCGTGGAGCCGCCACGGTCGAGCATGACCAATTCAGCGATCAATTTTCGAGCATAAAGTATTTAGCGCAGGGATGGACACCCGCGGAAAGCATGTGGTTCTACAACACCACGCAGGGCTCCGACCTGCTGCCCTACGATTTCTTCATGGCCCTGGAGAAACCCGGCACTTCCGAGCTTTTCCGCTCCAACGACAACTTGAATTTCTACCGTTATCTGCCCCAGAAGCCCACCTTGAGCAATCCTGACGGATTGCCAGTCGGGTTCGTAAAAGACAGGTACAAGGGCGTCGATTACCTGGGCTTTACCTGTGCCGCGTGTCACACCGCTCAGCTCAACTACAAGGGCACCGGTATTCGCATCGACGGTGGTCCGGCGGGGAGCGACATGGATTCCTTCTTACAGAATCTTGCCACTGCTGTATGGGCTGCGAGGACCGACACAGGCGGCGCTCGCGCCGGGTTCGTCAAGAGAGTCCTGGATCGCGGCCACTATGCTTCAGAGAAGGACGTGATCAATGACTTGCAGAAGTACGCCCAGCGCCTTTCCATGTACAACGTGATCAATCATAGCGAGACTCGCTACGGCTACTCGCGATTGGACGCGTTCGGACGCATTTACAACCGTGTTCTGGAGCACATCGTCACCCAGAACGAACTCAAGGAGCAGCTCGATCTCGCGGTGGCGGATTTAGTGAAAGACGGCACGCTCACGCAGTCCGATGTGGACTCCATCGTGCAGCAGCAAAAGCAGGGCGGTGGTGTCTTGAGCGACAAACAGCGCGACCATCTGGTGCTGCGACTCTCGCAGCATCTGCCTCTCAAGGTTCTGCTCAAGATCAAGGATCGGATTTTCAATCGTCCGGATGCTCCGGTGAGTTACCCCTTCTTGTGGGACATTCCGCAGCACGACTACGTGCAATGGAACGGGGTGGGAGCGAATGCGGAACTGGGACCGATAGGGCGCAATGCTGGGGAGGTGATCGGGGTTTTTGGAACTCTGGATTGGGCAGAAGAACCAGGGACGTCCGTGGTCTCGTTCCTTAGTGGCCAGGGTTTTCACGCTACTCACATCAGCTTCAAGTCTTCGATCGATGTTCACAACTTGCGCCTCATCGAGAATCAGCTGAAGAGTTTGGAGTCTCCGCAATGGCCTGAAGATATCTTAGGTCCCATCGACCAGGCGCGAAAGGTGCGTGGGGAACGCTTGTTTACAACCTACTGTGAAAGTTGCCACACCAGAATCAAACGTGACGACCCGATGCGCCGTGTCGTCGCATCTATGACCAAGCTCGCCGACATCGGTACTGATCAACAGATGGCTCGTAATGCGGCCAGCTACAAGGGCCTGAGCGGGATCCTGAGGAATGACTACGTAACTGCCGGTCCCGGCGACGTTCTTATAGACGAAAAGGCTCCGGTCGTGGCGCTGTTGACCAAGGCCACTCTCAGCGTAGTCGCTACTCCCGGAGAGCGCGGCTATCAGTGGCTTAATGACCTGGTGAGGGCGTATTTAGGCAACGAGATCAAACCTTCGCTGAAGACCGGGGATTACGATCCGGACACAACCGCCGATCCATATGCATCTTTGCTTTCTTACAAGGGGCGTTCGTTGAACGGCATCTGGGCGACGGCGCCATATCTGCATAACGGTTCTGTTCCCACGCTCTATGACCTGTTGCTGCCTAAACGGGGCCCGAAAGATCCGGCGAACGGCGAATATCGGCCCGACAAATTCCAGGTCGGATCGCGCGAGTTCGACCCATCTAAAGTCGGCCTGAAGAGTGACGGGTACAACGGATTCACGTTTGATACCAGCCATCGAGGCAACAGCAACGCCGGGCATGAATACGGTGCGAGAGACAGAAAGCTGCCAAACGGCGACACCGAGAAAGCGTTGACCGAAGACCAGCGCAAGGATCTGCTGGAGTATCTCAAGAGTCTGTA
>JBEKJF010000252.1:0-7205 GCA_050011375.1 Candidatus Sulfotelmatobacter sp. | reverse complement strand
GCTTGTGTTTCATAAGAAATCCTCCGCCGAGCACGCACACCTCCGCCCAGCCTCTTAGACGAGATTACGCGCTCTCGGTGAGATTAGTTCCATGGAAATTTGCGCGGCTATTTCTGCGCCCCGCGAAGCTTTTGCCAAACCTGCCGCACCTGCTCGCGCGTCTGCTCGAGCGAGCCCGAGTTGTCAATCACGAAGTCTGCGGCTCTTATTTTTTCTGCTTCGGGAAGTTGCGCCGCCATACGGCGGACTACTTCTTTACGCGCCGCGTCTAGGTCTAGTTTCTGCCGCGCAGCGAAGCGCGCAACGCGCTGCTCATCGCTGCAGGTGACCACGATCAGCCTATCGAAACGCTTCGCCGCGCCCGCTTCCAGGATGAGCGCCGCTTCCACGATGGCGACAGCGTTGGGATCCTGCCGTCCCATTTCTTCCATCCATTCATCCTGGCTGCGAATCACCGCGGGATGCACGATGCGATTTAACTCTTCGATTCGCGATGCGGCAGTAGACGTGGCTTTGCCAAAGGCCGCCTCGGCCAAATTGGCGCGGTTCACGCTGAGGTCAGGGTCGAGAATGCCTCCGCCGAAATGGCGCACCACCTCGTTGTAAACGGGCTGGCCGGGCAGCATGAGTTGATGAGCAATGCGGTCGGCTTGGACGAGGTGCGCGCCGAGTGAGACGAACATTTCTCCGACGACCGACTTGCCCGAGGCGATGCCGCCGGTGAGGCCGACTTTCAGCACGCCGCCTCCGCAAACAAATCCACCACGGAGGCACGGAGGCACGGAGGAAAACTGAGCAAGAAAAAGAAAGGTTTTCTCCGTGCCTCCGTGTCTCCGTGGTGGGTTCTCATTTGCTGGTTAGTTCTGGCACGCGGCTGCCTCTCCGCATCCTTGCCGCTTTCACCGTGTTATACATCAGCATCGCGATGGTCAGCGGGCCCACGCCGCCGGGCACCGGAGTGAGCGCTCCCGCCACTTCGGCCACCTCCGGATGCACGTCGCCGACCAGCGTTGAGCCCTTTTTTCGGAACGTCGCTTCGCGCTGCGTGTGCTTCTCCAATCCGCTTCCGAACAGCCGCTGGAACTCCGCAGGGTCAGTCACTTTATTCATGCCGACATCAATCACGGTTGCGCCGGGCTTCACGAAATCGCGCGTGATCATGCCGGCGCGGCCGATTGCAGCGACCAGAATGTCGGCACGGCGGCAGACTGCCGGCAGATCGTGCGTCTTCGAATGGCAAACCGTGACGGTGGCGTTGGCATTGAGCAGCAGCATTGCCGCGGGTTTGCCGACAATGTCGCTGCGCCCCACGACGACCGCTTCCTGACCCGCGATAGGAATGTTGCTGCGACTCAGGATCTCGATCACTCCGGCGGGCGTGCAGGGCACCAGGCCCGGACGCTGCGTCGAGAGAAAGCCGACATTCACCGGATGGAATCCGTCGACATCTTTTGCGGGATCGACCGCCATCAATATTCGTTTCGCGTCCACGTGCGAAGGCAGCGGCAGCTGCACCAGGATGCCATCAATCTCATCGCGGCGATTGAGATCCTCGACCAGAGCGAGCAGTTCGGCAGTGGTTGCAGTGTCGGGCGGCGTATGCTGCTCGCTGTAAATGCCAACCTCTTCGCTGGCCTTGACTTTGCCGCGCACGTAAATCTCCGACGCCGGGTTGTGCCCCACGAGGACAACGGCCAAGCCGGGCCGCGTTCCGGCAGCAGCCATCTTCTTCACTTCCGCCGCAACTTCGCTGCGGATGTCGCTCGCGATTTTCGTGCCGTCTAAGATTCTGGCTGGCATTCGGGCTCCGGGCTTCGCTAGAAAATCTTACACTGACATGGAGGAGAAATTCACACAGAGATTTCACGCAGGCGACATTACCGAACGCTGACCACTGATCACTGAAGATCACTGAACACTGACCACTGTCGTACAATGCCCTTGTCATGATTGCCAAAGATTTGTTGGAGATTCTGGTCTGTCCCGCGTGCAAGCAGCCCCTCGAGTACCGGGAGAATCCCGAGAGCCTGAAGTGCCGTCAGTGCCGTCGTGTGTACCCGGTGAAGGACGATATTCCCATCATGTTGATCGACGAGGCAACGATCGAAAGCTAGCTGTCGCTGGCCGTATGGCTCCTGCCACCTCCCGGCAGTGGCTCAGTTTGAACTCTGAGTCTCACAAGGCGTCATCCCGAAGAGCCCGCGTTTTTACCAGCGGGCCGAGGGATCTCCCCGTGGCACGCAGCGTCGTAGTGGGAGATCCTTCGCTCCGCCTGAAGAACGGCTGCGCTCAGGATGACGCCATCGACGGGCGAAGACACCATTAGAAATTCAAACTGAGCCACTACCCACCTCCCGGCAGACTTGAGAGCCGCACAGCGCCATTGTGCCGGGCTGCGTGTCCGAAATGACACTGCGCGTCTTTTTTTGGGACGCCCGCGCGTATTAATCACACCGGGCGAAGCTGATGGCCCTAGCGGCATTGTCCGCAACTTCCGATAAGTACAAGGGTTAGTGAATCCAAAGCGACCTGCTTTCCGTATTTAGAACTAGAAGGCAGTCGCGGCAGCTAAATTGCATGCAACTTGCGTGGCTGCCGATGAGTCTAATGAGCAACAGTTGGGTTCGAGGTCGGAGTCGGAGGTGATGACGGCCATGTTTGATAACGAAATGAACGAAAGAGTCAATAACGATAAAGACAGATTCACGGCGACCGAACTGGCGGCGCTGCGCAGCGATTTGCTGCAGGGGGGCATGATCGATTCTTACGAGGCCGCCGAACTGCTGCAGGTCTTCCTGATGGGCCGTGGCTATGGGGTTTCGCCCAAGGCGGCGCTCGACGCGGCTGGCCGCGTCGAGATGGCGGGCTGCGCCCTGCCGGTGCTGCAATTTGAGCTGGAGAACCTTGCGTTGGTGATGTAAGTGTTACTCAGAGTTGCGGCGCGGGCCTGGTGGACCTGCGGCGCAAAGTGCAGGCGCAAAATGGGACGCGGTGACAATTTGAGACAACCGGCTTCCGCAGGGCTAACCGGCCCGCCTTGGTGAGCCCAAAATCTCAAGAACCAGCGCGGGATCCGTTAGGGTTCTGATTTTCAAGATTTCGACATTTGGGGTCGGTCGATCGTTCGATTGACCGAAACCATTCCACAAAGTACAGCCGGGCCAACCAGCCCGGCTTTGTGGTTTTTAGGGGCCTTGGACTCGCAAAGTCCCACAGGCCGTTTTGCGGATTTTGAAACATCCTCGACTACTGCTTAGGCCTGACTTCCTCAAACACTGGATCATTCTTCAGACGATCGGGAAATTCTTTTTCATAGCGCGCGAGGCTGGGACAGATGAAGTGGTGCGCCCGCGAGAATCCAAAAGATTTCATCTCGTTCATGGCTTCGTCGGCCGTCCAGCCTTCTTCCGCCATGCGGTAAGCGGCGACCATCATGCCGGTGCGGTCGTCGCCCAGGCGGCAATGCACAAACACTTTCTTGCCTTTATTTTCGTGCAGAACCTTCAGAAATTTCGCAAACACCTCATCCTTCGGCCACGGGCAATGCCACGGGATGGCCACATATTCCATGCCCAGGCCGCGCACCATTTTTTCTTCGCTGGCGTCATTGGCATGCGTGTCGATCACAACGTTGATGCCCATCTTCGCCAGCGCCTGAAGGCCGGCGGTTTTGAGCAGGCCTCCGCGATAAAGGTTCGGAGTGACCTCGCCGAAATTCGGCACCCCCTTTTCATCGAGCCGGCGGCCGATGGCTCGCACTTTGGGTGGCTGGGTTTCTTCTTTGGTCTGAGGCACAGCGCTATCGGCGGCTAGGGTAACTGCAAACAACGAAGCGAGAAGGAGAATTCCTGGGACACGAAGCGAACAAGTCATAGGATCGATTCTCTTTCATCATAAATGGTTCTGCGTGAAACGAAATCGGACTTCAAGAACGTTAACCCTGAACTCCGCGTCCCACCTGGTTTTTCGACCAACCCTGAGCGCGGCAGCGACATCCAACGTCATGCTTTATTCTCGAATTCCAGCTCTGAGGTTACTGTGAACCGGCATAGACTTCTTTTCCTGGCAATCAGTCTTGTGGTTGCGATTGCCCTGCTCCATCCCGGAAAAGAATTGGCGCAATCGGCATCCGGCGCCGCGAGTGCGACTCCTGCAACCACGTACGAACTCACGGTGACACTGGCAGGCACCTCGACCGGCACAGTCACGAGCAGCCCCACGGGAATCAGCTGCTCTCCAACGTGCAGTGCATCGTTCAAGGCCGGAACCGCGGTGACGCTCACCGCAACTCCGGGCAAGGGCGCATTTTTTACGGGATGGTCTGGGGCATGCACCGGAAGATCAACCTGCAAAGTAGTGATGAAAGCGGCTAAGTCAGTGACGGCGACGTTCAATGTGAATCAGACTGTCAACGTTCTCAACCACATTATTTTCATGGCGCAGGAGAATCGCTCGGTCGATAACTATTTCGGCGAGTTGCGTTCCTACTGGAAGTCGAATGGATTCGCGGATCGATCCTTCGATGGGTTGCCGCAGTTCAATCCCACGTCAGGTCTTTCGCCGCTGTACGGGCCTCCGCCCACCAACCCCGGATGCGACCCCGCGTATCCGCCGCCGGATGATTGCACAGAGGACACCGCCAGTCCGAATATTGCTTCTTATCAACTGACCACGCAGTGCACTGAGAACACGAGCCCATCGTGGAACGAGAGCCATGCAAACTATAACCTTGACGACCCGACTTCCGGCACCGCCGATCTGAATGGGTTTGTCTGGACAGCGGCGCACGATGCGCGCAACCTCGGTTACTACGATACGAATGGCATTCGCGCGATGGGCTACTACACTGGTTCGAATTTGAATTACTACTATTACATGGCATCCGAATTTGCCACGTCGGACCGCTGCTTCTCACCCGCTATGGTGCGCACAGAGCCTAACCGCGAGTATCTCATCGCAGCTACATCGCAAGGCTACGCGTATCCCATCGGCACCGACAGCGGCGACGAAAATCTGCTGACCGCGACAACAATTTTTCAGGAGCTGCAGGATGCGGGCATCAGCTGGAAAATTTATGTGAACACTGACAACACTGCATGCGCTTCCAATCCCACGCCCGCGTGCCTGCTCACGTTGAGTTACGTGCAGAACTTCTCGTGGGGACAGACCATTCCGACCGATTACCCGGAGAACATCGCGACCATGACGCAATTCACTACCGACCTGCAGAATGGAACGCTGCCTTCGGTGGCGCAGATCGAGCCGGCATCCGCCGCGGGGCTCGATGAGCATGGCTCCGATTCCGATGAGTATCCCATCGACGTGCAACTGGGAGCGAGCTACGTTTCATCGATCGTTAATGCGCTGATGGCGAGCACCTCGTGGAAAGACTCGGCATTTATCTTGACCTATGACGAGTCGGGAGCGCTGTACGATCACGTCGCTCCGCAGACGGCGGTCAGCCCCGATGGGATTGCCCCGGTAGATCTGCTGCCGGGAGATATCTGCAACAACGGCACGACTGGCCCGACTTGCAATTTTGTCTACACAGGCTACCGCGTGCCGCTGATCGTGATCTCGCCTTACGCGAACGAACATTACGTCGATCACAACGTGATGGACACGACCGCGATTTTGAAGCTGATTGAAACGCGCTTCAAGCTCTCGTCGCTGACCAAGCGGGATGCGGCGCAGAAGAACATGACTTCATTCTTCAACTTCAACGAGCCGCCATGGATGACGCCTCCGACGCCTCCGGCGCAGACGACCAGCGGGGCTTGTTACCTGAATACGCTTCCGTGATGAGCGAGCTCAGTGGTCAGTGATCAGTCGTCAGTGGTCAGTAAAACCAACCGCGCCCTTGACTGTGGTTTTGCTGACCACTGACCACTGCTTGGCCCAAGCTTTTCCGTCCTGCCCCGATGGCTCTGCAAATTGGTTGTATGTTCCAGTTGGAACATAACTCCAGTATGTTCCGGTTTTGGTTTTTATCTGTGCGGTTCTGTATTTATCGGAGTGTATTTACGTTCCCTTTAAGCCTCGCAATCCATGGGAGTTGACGGCCGCCGCATGCTTGAGCCTGGGAGGGGGCGAAAGGGGCGAAAGTGTTCCAGTAAAATTGACAATTGTGTGTGTACGATTTGGGTGGATTTGGGGGTGAGGAGTACTTCATAAGGTACGCCGATTCCTGCCGGGAAGTTGTTCCGACTCCTGCCAAATGGTATAGTATTTATACCTTTACTATACCGGTCGGTCGGTGGTTTCTGGACAATGAAGTTCGAGTACGACCCTGGTAAGAGCGCCGATAACAAACGCAAGCATGGCATCGATTTTGAGGAGGCTCAGGCGCTTTGGGCGGATTCCGCGCTGGTCGAGATCCCGGCGCGTACGAGCGATGAACCGAGGTGGCTGCTCATCGGGAAGATCGACGAAAAGCATTGGTCCGCAGTAGTCACACGGCGCGAGAAAAACATCCGACTGATTTCTGTGAGGCGGTCTCGGGACGACGAGGTGAGGATCTATGAAAGCGAAGACATTTGATCGTAAGTTTGATGCCGGTGAGGAAGTTGTTGATCAACTCGATCTGAGCCAGGCGCGGCGGGTTGGTACCAACGCGAAGCGAGTCAACGTAGATTTTCCCTCGTGGATGGTCGATTCCCTGGACCGGGAAGCGCGCCGGCTGGGCGTAACGCGGCAGTCGCTCATCAAGCTGTGGCTCGCAGACAGGTTGGCCCAAGCAGTTCCCGGCGGGAGACGCTAGCGGGTTCCTGATTGGCCGAGTCACTTCGGCGCAGACAGAACCCGGCGGATCGATGGGATCAAGGGGTTAGGCTGTGGCCAGAATGGCTTTGGCCAAACACAGTTTAGGCTAGCTGGAACCGAAAATCGTGCTCCACGGACGCCTTGTCCGGGCCGGCTTGGAACATTCGTCGCTGGCCGTTCTTAATCGATGTCGTTCTGGATTCCATCAACCTAAATCTACGCCCCGTTGAGTTCAAGGATTCGAGCAGCCCTCCTTCGAGTTGTTCTTTCCCTAGCCGGGTTCCGCCGATCCGAATCACGACCTGGGCTGAGCTCTGAAGCAGAGGTGCAACCCCATTCCATGCTTCACGAAGGAATTGCCAATACGCTTCAATGCGGCGATGGCGGTCATCCTTGCCCTGCCCCGACATCGGCCTTCTCGCACCGCCCAGAAACCAGAGCCT
>JBEKJF010000251.1:0-7222 GCA_050011375.1 Candidatus Sulfotelmatobacter sp. | reverse complement strand
TCCGGGGCGCAGGCCACGCGAACGATTCAAATGCGCGATGCTAACGGGAATCTGGGTGTGGTCTCAGTGGATCTGTCGAAGTCAAACAAGGCACAAGCCGTAGAAGTTCAGATTGCGCCTTCCAAGCCGGCACCTGCCAAGCCGAAATAAATCGCCAGTTAGAAATATTCAGCTTTAGCCGAATTAATCGCTAGCCTCTTTCAGGAATAACTGAAGCGGTGCCCAGATTGCCGACTTACTTCACCGGCGGCAGATACGGAACGTACCGCGCGAACAGCCAGCACAGGAAGAACACGACCGGGATGTGAACCATCAGTTGCAGCACTCCGTATCCCACGATGTCGCGCGCTTTCAATCTCAAAATGCCGAGCAGAGGCAGCATCCAGAAAGGGTTCACCAGATTGGGCAGCGCTTCCGACGCGTTGTAAATTTGCACCACCCAGCCGAGATGTACTTGGTGCAAGTTCGCAGCCTGCAACACATATGGCGCTTCGATAACCCACTTACTGCCGCCAGATGGAATGAAAACGCCCAGCACCGCCGAATACATTGCTACCAGCAATGGATAAGTCCCATGCGTGCTGACCGAGGCGAAAAGGTGCGCTAACGCATCTGCAATCCCTGTTCCAACAATCATGCCAAAGATCACAGCATAAAACGGAAACTGGATGATCACGCCGCCGGTGGCAGGAATACATTCGGCGACGGCACGCATGAAGCGCCTCGGGCGCCAGTGCAGCAAAAGCCCAACCGTGATGAAAATGAGGTTGTAATTGTTCAGGTCGAGCGCGGCCAGTACGCCTTGCGGTGACGTGCGGAAAACGTCTACCAGGTAATAGCACAGCAGCGCCGCGACTAACACCGTCAGCAGCGGACTGTACTCCAGCCACTCGCCGGGTTTGCTTCTTTCCTCCAGACTCGATCGAATCGGTTCGTACTGAATGCCATAAGATTCGGCGGTGCGGGCATTTTCCTGCGACGGCGTGGACAAGTATGCAATCAGCACCGAGAGCACAATGAGGATTGCCGTCATCACAAGGCTTGGCCATAAGAAAAGAGTTTGGGTGAGAGGAATCAGGCCGCTAATGCTGAACAATGTCGGCGGGATGGAAGATTTGGTCGCCATCATCATGGCAGCCGAAGACGACAGCCCCATCGCCCACACTGCTCCCAGACCGAGATAGGCTGCGGCACCGGCGGCTCGATAGTCCATCCCTTTGACGCGATGAGCCAGCTCGCGAACAAAGAGTCCGCTGAAAATCAGGCTCAATCCCCAGGAGATCAGCGATGTGAGCATCGAGAACAACGCCACCGTCGCAACCGCTCCCCTCGGCGTTTTAGGAATTCCAGCCAAGGCTCGGATGGCGCGATAAACGATTGGCGTCGAGGCGACGACATAGCCTCCGACGATGATCATCACCATCTGCATGGTGAACGGGACCAGAGTCCAGAAGTTTTTCCCGCCCTGAATGGCCAGCTTGGCGGGGCTTTGATGAAGCAAGAGCCCGACGACGAAGACGACCACGACTCCCAGCAGCGCGAAAACCAGCGGATCGGGGAACCATCGTTCGCTCCAGCGGGCGAGACCGAGGCCAAAGCGGACGAGTCCTTGCTCCTGAACTACCTCGTGCTTCTCACTCTCCTTTTCATCGGGCATGTGCATACTCGATCCTTTCGGTACGCCAGCGGTCTGTGCCCGACATTGTAGCGTGAATTTTCCGCCACGCAAGCCGTTGTGCCGGATTCCACGACTGGTGTACGATGCGTGCGATTGGCTTGGCAGAATTGGCGGCTACTGCCCGGTTGGAGAGACTCATGAATACCTTCCCGGTTTTGTTGGGCGCGCTGTGCGTGTATGCCCTTGCCTACCGTTATTACAGTGCGTTCATTGCCGCGAAGGCGCTCGCGCTAGACGATCGCCGCACGACTCCGGCGCACGCTTATCCCGATGGTCACAATTACGTTGCGTCGCCAAGATGGGTGCTCTTTGGACACCACTTCGCGGCGATCGCGGGCGCGGGCCCGCTAGTGGGGCCGACTCTGGCGGCGCAGTTTGGATTCGCCCCCGGCTTCCTGTGGATATTGATCGGCGCAGTTCTCGCCGGATGCGTGCAGGATTTTACCGTGCTGGTCGCGTCCGTGCGTCATCGCGGACGTTCGCTGGCTGATATTGCCCGTACCGAAATCAGTCCATTCGCCGGCTTGGTGGCGATGATCGCGGTGCTCTTTATTTTGCTGGTGACGCTGGCGGGGCTCGGCATCGTCGTCGTCAACGCTCTTTCCAATAGCCCATGGGGAGTCTTCACCATCGGCATGACGATCCCCATCGCCGTCGTCATGGGATGGTGGATGTTCAAGAGCCATGCGGGAAAGATCACCGTGACCGGGCCCAGCATTTTTGGGGTCGTGCTCTTGATCGGCAGCGTGATTGGCGGACATTGGATCGCGCAGAGCGGATTCGCCGGGGCGCTCACTTTTACGCCTCATCAGATCACGTTCCTCATGGGGATTTATGGTTTGGTCGCATCCGTTCTTCCGGTTTGGCTGGTTCTGGAACCGCGCGACTATCTCTCGACCTACGTTAAGCTGGGCACGATCGCCGTGCTGATTATCGGCGTATTCGTGGTTCATCCCAACATTCAATTCCCGAATTTCACGTCGTTCGTTCATGGGGGCGGGCCGATCATCAAAGGAACTCTGTTTCCATTTCTCTTCGTGACTATTGCCTGCGGTGCGATCTCAGGCTTCCACTCTCTGGTCTCCTCAGGCACCACGCCCAAGATGCTGGACAAAGAAACAGACGCTCGCTTTATTGGATACGGCGCCATGATTGCTGAATCGCTGGTGGGCGTGCTGGCGCTGATTGCGGCGTGTTCGATGTATCCGGGCGACTACTTTGCCATCAATACTACGCCGGCAGTCTTCAGCCATCTGGGTTTGAGCACGGTGAATCTGGATATGTTCTCGCGCGAAGTGGGAGAGACACTGGCAGGACGCACGGGGGGCGCGGTTTCGTTGGCAGTCGGCATGGCGCAAATTTTTCGCGGCCTGCCCGGCATGGATCGCCTGATGGGCTACTGGTATCACTACGCCATCATGTTTGAAGCGCTTTTCATTCTGACGACGGTGGATACGGGAACCCGCGTGGCTCGCTACGTTTTGCAGGAACTGATGGGCAAAGTGCACAAGCCGTTCGGCAACAGCGCGTGGTTGCCCGGGAATCTGATCACCAGTTTTTTTGTCGTCATGGGCTGGGGATTTCTGATCTATACCGGAAATATTTCCACGCTGTGGCCGTTGTTTGGAACCGGAAATCAGCTGCTTGCGACGATAGCGCTCGCGGTGACGACGACCTTCTTGATCAACATGGGCAAGCAGAAGTATGCATGGATCACGTTTGTTCCGATGTGCTTCGTGGGCGTGACCACGCTTACCGCGGGAGTGTTGTCGATCAAGAATATTTTTTGGCCGTTAACCTCGAAGCCCGGCCAGGTATTTACCGGCTACTTGGATTCAGTGCTTATGTCCATCTTCATCCTGGGAGTGATTCTCGTGGTGTTCGATGCAGTGCGGCGCTGGATTGCGGTGGCAAATGGCGCACCCGCGCCGGTTGAGGCTTTCGGTCCTCCGCTGACCGCAACGGGCGAAGTGAAGATGGGCTGCTGCTAGACGAGAGCACGTCGCGAATGCCGAAGAGACCACTGCGAAACCGAGTCGATCAGATCGCCAGCTTTCGGCTGCGGCGGCATCATTTGCTGGATGAGCCTCCCGCCGACGCGGTCACGATCTGCCGCGACATGTGCGGAGTGCAGGCGCAGGTCATGGGGCCGGCGCGCCTTCAGCTTTGGACTCGCAATCATGCGCTGACGCGCGCTGGAATAGAAGATGCTCTCTGGAAATCCCGCACTCTGTTAAAGACTTCGCTGATGCGGCAAACACTGCATCTCATCCCAACCGACGAATTCCCGCTCTACATTGCCGCGCTCAGGCCAAGCCGCTTCGCCCAGGCGATGCGCGTTATGGATAGATGCGGCATTACGCGCGATGAGAGCGCAGCAATCATCCCTCAAATTATGGAGACGCTTTCTGCCGGGCCACTGAGCCGGCCTGCCATCGCCGCCGCCATTCGTCCCAAAGCCAGCAAGGCAGTGCGTTTTTGGATGGAGAACTCCTGGAGCTTGGTTCGACTTCCGATCGCCGAGGGGCTGATCTGTTACGGCCGAGGCGAAGGCAACGCAATCGTTTTTATCCGCACGGATCACTGGCTGCCCAAGCTGAAGCTCAAACTAATGTCTGCGACGGAAGCGCAGTGCGCTCTCTTCCGAAAATATTTGCGCGCCTATGGTCCCGCGACGCTGCATGACTTTTCCCACTGGGCGGGTATTCCCATGCAAGAGGTGAAGCCGCTGCGTGCTCTCTTAGACGCAGAACTGGCAGAGATTGCCGGCGACAAGAAGAATTCTTTTTTGCTTCGCGAAGATGTTGAGGTTCTCAACAGCAGCCCTGCGGTGAAAGGTTCGATTCGTCTGCTGCCGAATTTCGATTCCTACCTACTCGCCCATCGCGAGAAAGATCACCTGCTCAGCGCGAAGCACTACAAGCGCGTCTACCGCAACCAAGGCTGGATCTCGCCCGTTGTGCTCATCGATGGCGCAGTCGCCGGTGTGTGGTCGTACAAACCTCAAGGCAAGCGGCTCTCTGTGGAGATCGAGCCGTTCGGCAAGCTTTCGAAGACAGAGCGAGCGGGGATTGAGCGCGAAGCCCAAGGTCTCGCCAGTTTCTTCGAGAGCGACCTGGAGCTTCGCTTCATTTAAGACCAACTACCTCTGTATAACTCCGCATCCTCCGCGGAAGTTCTCAGCGATCTCCGCGTTTAAGATTTATAGACACTCGGTCAGTCGCAAACCTCGAATCGCGGAGTTCACGGAGAACTTCCGCGGAGAACGGGCGCGGAGAACGCCGAGACGTCGCGTGCCGATTTGCTTTTGTCGCCCAGCCATACGAGGATATGAATGAATGATCGTGAACTTTGCGGAGCGGGCGCACAACCACAACTGGGAACTCGACCCGGTCACGCGATCTCTGCTCGACACTGACTTCTACAAACTGTTGATGCTGCAGTTCATCTGGAAGCATTACCCGAAAACGCGAGTGCAGTTCACACTCTACAACCGCTCGTCCACCGGCCCAGTAGACACTTTCGCGCACGAAGAACTCATCGAGCAACTCGATCACGCGCGCAACGTGCGCTTTCGCAGATCTGAACTCGTCTGGCTGGCCGGCAACACGTTCTACGGACGCCGCGGAATCTTTGAGCCTGCGTTTCTGGAATGGCTGGAACGAGACTTCCGGTTGTCCGACTACGAGCTGTCCGTAAAGGACGGCCGCTTTCATCTATCGTTCAACGGCCTCTGGACCGACACCACCATGTGGGAGCTCTATTCGCTTTCCATCATCAACGAGCTGCGCACCCGGGCGAATCTGAAAAAGCTGAGCGAGTTTGGCCTCGACATTCTCTATGCCAAGGCGAAGACCAAGCTATGGGACAAGATCGAGCGCCTGCGCGGCGTCCCTCATCTCAGCGTGGCCGACTTCGGAACCCGCCGCCGTCACAGTTTTCTCTGGCAGGAATATGTGGTCGAGGCGATGGCGGCGAACCTTGGCAGCGGCTTCACCGGAACCTCGAATGCCTTCCTCGCTCACAAGCACGACCTGGAGGCGATCGGAACTAATGCGCATGAGATTCCCATGGTGCTCGCCGCGCTGGCTCCCCCGAATGATGACGAGGCGCTGAAGGCTTCTCAATACCACGTGCTCGAGATGTGGCAGCAAACGTACGAAGGAGCGCTGCGCATCATGCTGCCCGATACGTTCGGCACGACGCAATTTCTCGAAGGCGCGCCCGACTGGGCCGCCGATTGGACCGGGCAGCGCATCGATAGCAAGGATCCTTACATAGCCGGAGATGAATATATCGCGTGGTTGCGGGCGCTCGGCCGCGACCCGAAAGACAAACTCATCATCGCCTCCGACGCGCTTGATATCGACGAGATTCTAGGACTGCATGCCTATTTCGGCGGAACTCTAGCGAGCGGAGTTACGGTCAAGGATTTCCGCAGCGCAGCCGATTTCGATGACCGACGCAAGTGGATTCCCGGCCGCCGCATTCGTTTCAGCGCAGGATGGGGTACGCTGCTCACCAACGATTTTCGCGGCTGCGATCCCAGCGGCAACGGCGGCTTCGATCCCATCAGCCTGATCAGCAAAGTGTCGAGCGTCGAAGGCCGGCCGGCGGTGAAGCTCTCCGATAATTATGCGAAAGCACTCGGCCCGCCTGCCGAAATCGAGCGCTACCGCCGCGTATTCGGCACCGCCGGCGTTGCCAACATTCCGGTTATCGCGTAATGATCGCATAATGCCTATGCCAATAAGGTAAACGGCTTAGGTTGTTTAAGAAGGCACCACCCGTTCGTGCCGCCATATGGCACGGTCGAGCCATATACGACTTTGGGGTCATGGGATAGTCTTCCTCTTGAGCAGCACTTGGGGGAGGGCTGATCAACATACGCTCCGTGACTCAAACTGAGTCTGGGGCGTTTTGTTTTGCCCCAAAAACGCTCTTGACGTGAAAGGGCGTGTCTTCATCGCACGCAAGGGTTAGAGTCAACCGTCCGGCCGCAACAGATTTGTATCAGGGCACGGCTTCAGCCGTGCCGCCTCGATCTCCAAGAAAATCAGGGCTTTAGCCACCGAGCGCGACTCAAAGCATCACGATCCGCCGTATAATCGCCTTTCCTATGCGACCCTCGCTTCCCGTGTGGCTTCTTTCTGTCTGTTTTGGATTAAGCCTAACGGGGACCCTTCCGGCACAGATTGCTCCACCCAAAGCTCCGTCGAGTTCGCCGAAAGAAAAATCGCAACCCCTGCCACAGTTCGAAGACCTCGCGCAGAAGGCCGGCCTCACCGTTCCGCACATTTCTTCTACCGATAAGAAATACATCGTCGAATCGATGAGCGGCGGCGTGGGACTGATCGACTGCGACAACGACGGCAAGCTCGACATCATCACGGTCAACGGTTCCACAGTGCAGCGCTATCGCGCGGGCGGCGATCTGATGATCACGCTCTATCATCAGGATAGCGATCTTAATAATGGTGACCCACACTTCACCGACATCACGACCGCCGCTGGACTCACGCACAAAGGCTGGGGCATGGGCGT
>JBEKJF010000250.1:0-7323 GCA_050011375.1 Candidatus Sulfotelmatobacter sp. | reverse complement strand
GGCATCACCCAGCCGAACACCGGCCTGCCTATGCAAGCGGTGTGGGGAGTTTCCGGCAACCTCTCGAATGTAAGAAAAGGCGTGCTCACCATGGACGCGGCGCGCAAAAATTGCGAACTCTACGCCGCGTCCACATCCACGCAGCAGGATATTCAATACGCTCTGCCGAACCTCGAGAAGCAGGCACTGCAGAACAGATTGGAACTCATACAACAAGCCACCGATAGCCTGGACGCGCTTACGGCGACCACGAGAAAAATGCTCGAAGCGCAGAACCTCACGCGCCCCATGGCATTCGCGCTACAAACCACGAAGATCAAGCTGGACGCGGACCGCTCCGATACGCAGACGAAAGTAGTCTCGATCTACACACCACAACTAAGCGACAGGCCGCTCAAAGAACTACTCGCCGAAAAACAAAGCAGGGAAGTGAACGAGCAAAAGGCCGTCGACAAACTGAATCGGCAGAATAACTGGTACGTAGCGCTGTCGCTAGGCGAACACCAGCAGATCGATCCGTGGATCGATAGCCATGGGACCTACGGCGAAGTGTCAATCAGCTACAATCTCGCCAGCCACACCATCAACAAACATCTCGACCAGGCCGCCAACGCTTACGACGATTGGAAGAAAGTTCAGGAAGGCGATGTGATCCGCAACGCCGAAATCCTGAAGCAGCAGTTGGCAGATGGAATTACAGTTCAAGACGGCCGCCTGAAAGCTCTGCAGGAAGAGCAAAAGCAAATCGAAAGCAATCTGCAATTAGTAACTAGCGCCGACACCACCGCAGCCCTGGACTTCCGCAACCAGCTGACCACAGCGCAACTTCTGCTGCAGGTCGAAATCGGCGACGCAACCTTCCGCCTCGATCACCTACGAGAGTTTCTAAAGAAAAACTTCTAACGCGACGAAGTCACAATCTACCCTGTGAACCCCTGTGCCCTCTGTGTTTAAGGTTTTGACGTTATTTTTCGCCTCTCCATTTGGGTGGCGTAGTTCCGCGCCAGCCCTGACGAGTGTTGATTTTGTCCTTGAAGTCGGGCGTTCTAAACCAACTGAATCACGACATGCCGCCCCACCAAAGCCGCCGCCCGCTGCAAACTTCCCACCGTGCTGTCGCGTTTCGGATCAAGTATCCGATCAACCTGCGACCGGCTCGTCTTCAACAATACGGCCATGCGGGATTTGGAAATCTTTTTCCTCTTCATTTCGGCAGCCAACTGCGAAGTAACGCGCTCCTTGACCGGGGTCGCCTGCATTTTTCCGTAGATGTTTTCCCGCCTCAAGAAGTCGGCAACTTTCGCCGCGACACGACTCCTGCGCACTCTTTTTAGGCCGTCCATCCCTGTACCATAAAAAGTACGTCGAGCGTCTGTCAAGTCTACTTTAGTAGACATTGAGCGTCCTCGAAAGTAGACATTTTGTCCACAGCCTATCTCGTTGATTCTATTGAAAACCCTGAAAGGCGACACGAAGAATCAACAACTTAGGCCGATGCATTTTGTGCCGTTCCGAATGTTCCCACCGGAACATTCAAGCGATTTGTAAGCACACCTTTGCGCCATCCATCCGAAGCATCTAAGATGGCCCGTATAGATCCAAGCATGTGATCGAATCATGTCCACGACTGCCATTTCATTTCGCCGAACTGCGCGCCACAATCTGCTGGCAGCGACGGGCGTCGTGCTGGTAATCGTCTTCATCATCTTCGCGCTGTTCGCTCCATGGATCGCGCCGCAGGATCCTGCCGCCATCAACCTGCCCGCGCGTCTTAACACTCCGACGCACGCGCACTGGTTCGGTACCGACGAACTCGGGCGCGACATTCTCTCCCGCATCATCTACGGCGCGCGCATCTCGATGCTGGTAGGCAGCAGCGTTGTCGTCACATCGCTCGCGCTCGGCCTCATCATCGGCTCCATCGCGGGATACTACGGAGGAGCCATCGACCGCTTCGTCAACGTCATCCTCATGAACGCGTTCCTCTCGTTTCCTGGAATTCTTTTGGCGATTGCCTTCGTCGCGTTCCGCGGCCCTGGCATCTTCAATCTTGTGCTCGCGCTATCGCTGGGAGGATGGGTCGGCTACGCGCGCCTGGTTCGCGGACAAGTCCTCGCCGCGCGCGAGCGCGAATTCGTCGAAGCCGCGCGCGCTCTGGGCGCGAGCGACCTGCGCATCATCGTCCGCCACATTCTGCCGAACATTATTCAGCCTGTGATCGTGCAAGCCGCGATCGGCATGGCTGGAGCCATTCTTGCCGAAGCCACCATGAGTTTCTTAGGACTCGGAGTGCCGCCACCGACGGCCAGTTGGGGCACGATGCTGAACGATGGCCGGGCTCATCTATTCGACGCGCCGCACCTCGTTCTCTTTCCTGCGCTGGCTGTGATGTTGGCGGTGCTGTCGTTCAACTTCATCGGCGACGCGCTGCGCGACTATCTCGATCCGCGTTCCCGCATCGAAGCGGGACTGTAGCGCGGGCTGTAACCTCTTCAAAACGCGGCAAATCGAAGTCTTGACATACATCGCATATTGCAATATAAATATATCGATCTGCAATATGAGACTGGGAGAGAAAATCCGTTATCTGCGCGAGGTGGAGGGATCGCTGCGCGGCCTGGGCCGTCCGATGACGCAGCAGGAGATGGTGAAGGCGGTTCGGCAGGAATTGCGCAAGAGTATCAGTCAGTCGTATTTATCGCAGATCGAGAATGGGGCGCGGCCTCATATGACGCAATCGTCGCGGGCGCTGCTGGCGAAGTTTTTCAAGGTGCATCCCGGATTTCTGGTGGATGATCCGGAGGGCTATCACACGGAGCTGACATCGGACTTACGGACGACGGAGGGTCAGCTTGACGTCTGGTTGCTGCAAGGGTCGGAGAAATTTGTTAGCGACCCAGAAGTGAGCGAAGTGCTGATTAAGGCTGCGCGCGAGAAAGATACGCGGCGCTCGCTCTTGTTGTTGGGTGCGATTCTGGACACGCCGGGGTTGGCCGATCGTTTGCTGGACGCTCTGCGGCCGGAATTGGTTGCGAACGGAAATCGCGAGCGAGGCAGTCACAGTCACGACAAGCATCACCGTGATCTTCGCGACCGTGGCTCGATTGCAGAAGGGAGGAGAATCCGATGAATCATTCAGTGACGTGGGCGGACTTCTACCTGGTCTGTTTCGCGGTGGGATTCTGCTTCAGTTTCTTTTCGTTTCTACTCGGCAGTCCGCGCGGTCGTTTTCATTTTCCGCATGGTCATGCGCACGCGGGCGGGGGCGATTTGCCTGCAGCGCACGGGCCTGCGGGACAGGGAAACGGAGTCGGCGCGAAAGGGGCGCGCGTGGGGCAGGGCGGGCATGTTTCGCCGCTGAATCCTCCAACCGTGGCGGCATTCCTGGCTTGGTTTGGCGGGATGGGCTATTTGCTGACCCGTTACTCCACGCTACAAGTGGGGCTGGGACTGCTTGCTTCTGTGGCGAGTGGGCTGGTGGGAGGAGGAGTTATCTTTTTGTTTCTCACCAAGGTGCTGATGTCAAACGACGAGAACATGGATCCCGCCGATTACGAAATGGTTGGCGTGCTGGGGAAAGTTTCTTGTCCGATCCGCGAAGGGGGTACGGGGGAGATCGTCTATTCGCAGATGGGGACGCGGCGGGTGTGCGGAGCGCGCAGTGACGACGGCAGCGCAGTCGCCAAGGGAACCGAGGTTGTAGTTACGCGTTACGACAAGGGGATTGCTTATGTGAGGCTGTGGAGTGAGATGTCTGGGGACGAGTGAGCAAGATGAAGGGTTCGCGGTGGGTTACAAAATGCGACCACCAGGGCTGAAGCCCGAGCTCTTTCGGGGCTTTACGCGGCGCTGAAGCGCCGCTCTTCCATGGTACTGCACGCGGTTGCGGATGGGTACTGCACGCGGCTGTGAATGTTTCCGCAAGCGGTAGAGTTCGCGTGCTGGCCGCGTTGCAACGGCCGCGCATTCGATCGATATTAACTGCATTTTTAGAGGAGGCGTTATGCCAGAGATGTCACGGATGGTGGAGATTTGGATCATTGTCGGGTTGGGGTTGATGGTCCTTCTGTTCCTGATGAGCGCGATGGCCAGGCTTTATCGCAAAGCGGGGCCGCACGAGGCGCTCATCGTGTATGGCCTGGGTGGGACGCGCGTGGTGCAAGGGCACGGCACGCTGGTGCTGCCGATGGTGCAGGTTTGCAAGGATCTGTCGCTGGAGTTGATGTCGTTCGACGTAGCGCCGCAACAGGATCTTTATACGAAGCAGGGTGTCGCAGTGACGGTGGAAGCTGTGGCGCAGATCAAGGTGAAGTCCGATCGCGAATCTGTGCTGACGGCGGCCGAGCAATTCCTTACCAAGTCAGATCAGGAGCGGGAAGGTTTGATCCGGCTGGTGATGGAAGGCCATCTGCGCGGCATTATCGGGCAGCTTACGGTGGAAGAAATTGTGAAACAGCCCGAGATGGTTTCAGACCGCATGCGCGGAACCTGTGCTGAGGACATGAACAAGATGGGGCTCGAAGTCATTTCGTTCACCATTAAGGAAGTACGCGACAAGAACGAGTACATCACGAACATGGGCAAGCCGGATGTGGCGCGCATCAAGCGCGACGCCGACGTTGCCACGGCGGAAGCGGACCGCGATACGGCGATCAAGCGTGCGCTGGCGCAGCGGGAATCGGCTGTGGCCAAGGCTCAGGCTGATCAGGAGCGCGTGCTGGCTGAAACTTTGTCGCTGGGCAAGCAGGCGGAGTCACAGCGCGACCTGGAAGTGAAGAAGGCGCAATTCCTGGAAGTCACGAAGCGGCAGCAGGCGCAGGCTGACAAGGCTTACGACATTCAGACCAACATCATGCAGCAGCAGGTTGTGGCTGAGCAGGTGAAGGTGCAGCAGATCGAAAAAGAACAACAGGTCAAGGTGCAGGAGGCGGAGATTAACCGCCGCGAGAAGGAACTGATTGCAACCGTGCTGAAGCCAGCGGAAATCGATCGTCAGCGGATTGAAACGCTGGCAGCGGCCGAGAAACAGCGCCTGATCGCCGAAGCCGAAGGGCAGGCTTCGTCGATACGCGCGCAGGGCGAGGCAGAGTCCGAAATTATTTTCAAGAAGGGCGAAGCCGAAGCCAAGGCTATGAACGTGAAGGCCGAGGCCTATCTGGGATACAACCAGGCGGCTGTGATCGATCGGTTGTTCACCGCCATGCCAGAGATCGTGAAGGCGCTGGCCAGTCCGCTGGCGAACGTCGACAAGATCACGATTGTCTCGACTGGAAACGACGATGCGTCGGGGATGAACAAGATCACCGCCGACATCGCGAAGATGGCGGCACAGGTGCCGGCGCTGTTCGAGACGCTTTCGGGCATGCCGCTTGGAGAGTTGCTCGGCAAGGTGCGGCAGATTGGGGATAAGGGGGCGAAGCCTCCGGTGGTGGATGCGGGGAAGTAGGGCCGCCTCGCTGCGCTCGGCGGGACAGCCGAGGCGGCTGTCCCCACACGAGCTGTTGGAACTTGGAGTTGGCTATGAACAAGTCGAAACATACGGGATTGGGTATTGCGCTGGGCGCGGCGCTGGGCGCGGTTGCCGGAGTAATGGCCGGGAACATTGCGGTGTGGCTGGGCATTGGCATCGCGATTGGAATGGCGCTGGGCGCTTCGTTTCGGGGTAGACGAAATGAGTGCCCGGAGTGTGCGGTGATCCATCGGAAACATGAAACGGGAAGGCGGCAATTGGAGAGCTGAGGGCGGTGGTCGAAATGCCTTGCGGAACCGAGAGTGCTGTGCAAGGTAGGGATCCTTCGACTGCGTGGCTGCTTCGCTTCGCGAAACAGCCACTCCGCTCAGGATGACAACAAAACTAGAAGCTGAAAAAGGAGTCCATCATGGCATTACTGGAGCGTGTTTCCACATTAGTCCGGGCGAACCTTAACGACTTGATCGATAAGGCGGAAGAGCCGGAGAAGATGATCAAGCAGGTAATTCTCGACATGCAGAACCAGCTTCTGCAGGTGAAGACGCAGGTGGCGATCGCGATTGCCGATCAGCATCTGCTGGAAAAAAAGCAAAAAGAGAACGAAGAAAAAGTGGCGGAGTGGATGCGCAAGGCCGAATTGTCGGTCGACAAGAAGCAGGACGACCTGGCGCGCGCGTCGCTGCTGCGCGTGGAAAGCTATCGCGATATGAGCGAGAGCTTTGCGCAGCAGGTCGCCGACCAGAAAGCGCAGGTGGAAAATCTGAAGTCGGCGCTGCGGCAACTGGAGCAGAAGCTGGCTGAAGCGCAGTCGAAGGCCGATGTGCTGATTGCGCAACATCGCCGCGCTCGCGCCGTGGGCAAGGCGAGCGACGCGCGACTGGCCATGGGCGATGGTTCGAAGGCCGCGGCGTTCGACCGCATGAAACGTAAGGTGGCGCACTCCGAGGCCTTGGGTCAGGCGAAGGCGGAGATTGCCGGAGACAACGTGGAAGACCGGCTGGCTGCGCTGGAGAAGGAAGATCGGATTGAGCAGTTGCTCGCGGAGTTGAAGACGAAACGGGGTGCGTAGTTGCAGCGAGGCCCAGATGCTGATACTTGACGTCTAACACTAAGTATGACAAAGTAATAACTATGCGAGAGAGCATGACGTTCACGGTTTCCCTTCCGCCGGCGATGGCGAAAGAAATCGAGCGGGCGATGAAGGCAGAGCACCGGACGCGCTCGGAGTTGGTGCGGGAGGCGCTGCGAGTGTACTTGTCGGCGCGGCTGATCCCTGCCGAAATGCCGACGGCGGCCGAGGCCCGCGCCTATCGCAGTGGAATGGCCGCTTACCGGCGTGGCGATTCTGTGACGCTACAGGAGTACGTCGATGGAATGGACCGTCGTCCTCGCCGGTCCCGCAAGAAAGTCTCTTAAGCGGATTCCGGCGGGGGACAAGACTCGCATTCTGGCCGCCTTTGCGGAGATGGAGCAAAATCCATTTCAAGGGGACATCCGCAAGCTTCAGGGCCTTCCTGGCTTCCGCCGCCGCGTTGGCAATTGGCGGATCCTGTTCGAAGTTGTGCTCGAACGGAGGCAAGTTGTGATCGCGGCAATTGAGCGGCGGACTTCGACTACTTATTAAATTGCGTCCCTGCAACTGCGCGGCCACTTCGTTTAGCGAACCGGACGGCGTGCGGGATGTCCGGTCCCGAGGTTGGAAGAATATCTTCAGGAGGGTGAATGGCTGGGCGCAGGATGAATATCTTTGTCCGGGTGGGTTTGCTTGCCTTGGCGGCGGGACTTCTAGTGCGGCTCTTTACGCATGCGAGCTATTCGGAGTTTGTCGCTGGCTTTCTGATCGGGCTCTCGAT